>CAYPDY010000016.1:13726-30314 GCA_964409515.1 uncultured Dehalococcoidia bacterium | reverse complement strand
CGAACCGGCTGGAATGCGACGTGGCGGTGATCGGCGCCGGCCCCAACGGCCTGATAACGGCAGGCTACCTGGCCAAGGCCGGGCTGAAGGTCATCCTGCTGGAGCGCCGCGGCGAGATCGGCGGCGGGCTGGCCACCGAAGAGATACTCTACCCCTGCCACTACGCGAACACCCATGCCATCTACCACCTGATGGTGGAGTACATGCCGATGTACAAGGACTTCGACTTCAAGGAGAGGGGCCTCCTGTGGATCAATCCCAACGCCCAGACGGGCATGCTCTTCAAGGACCGGAAGTCCATCCTGCTGCACCGCATGGCCGAGGACACGTACGACTCCATTCTGCGGTGGTCCATCGATGACGCCCGGACCTTCTACGGCTGGATCAAGAAGATCGACCAGATGATGGACGAGATCCTGGCCCCGGGCACCTACGTTCCGCCTCTGCCGTCGCTGGACCTGGTGGTCAAGACGCAAAGGACGAAGCTGGGCCAGGAGTTCCTGGAGATGATGGAGAAGTCCCCCTACGACCTGGTCACCCAGACTTTCAAGAATCCCAGGGTCAGGGCGGTCTTCCTGTACGCCGCCTGCATGTGGGGTCTCGACCCGATGGAGACCGGGGCCTTCCTGTTCCCCCTGATGATAAACCGCGCCATGCACAAGCAGCAGTGCTACGGCGGCTCCCACAAGCTGGCCAGCCTGTTCGGCAAGGACGTCATCATGAACGGCGGCCTGATAGTGGAGAACGCCGAGGTCTCGAAGATCAACATCGACGGAGGCAAGGTCACCGGCGTGGAGCTGTGGGACGGGACCCAGGTGAAGTGCAAGGCGGTGGCCTCGAGCCTGGACCCGCAGACCACCTTCCTCAAGCTGGCGGGCGAGAAGAACATCCCGGCCCAGCTGGCGGAGCGCTGCCACTCCTGGAAGTTCGACAAGTGGAGCCTGTGGACGCTGCACATCGCCACCGAGAAGCCGCTGGTCTACGATACGGATGAGCCGGGCATCAACCAGTCGCTCATGAACATCATGGGCTTCGAGAACGAAGACGACGTGATGAAGTTCTTCACCGGCGTGCGGGCCGGGAAGCTGGACCACATCGGCGGGCACGCCACCTGCGAGACGCTGTACGATCCGACGCTGGTGGACATCCCGGGCCATCACGTGTCCAAGTTCCAGTTCCCCGCCCCCTACGACCTGGACGGCAGCAAGGACAACTGGGAGAAGAGGAAGAAGGACATCGAGAACAAGGTCCTGGACCTCTGGCTGAGCCACCTGAAGGGCTTCAGCAAGAAGGACATCCTGCTGCAGACCAGCGAGTCCCCGGTGGACATCGAGAGGAGGATCCCCTGCATGGTGCGCGGAGGGATCAAGCACGGCGACTACACCATCCTGCAGATGGGCAACAACCGGCCCGACCAGTCGTGCTCCAGCACCAGGACGCCCATCGGCGGCCTCTACGTCTGCGGCGCCTCGACCTATCCCGGCGGCATGGTCACCGGAGGGCCCTCCTACATCGCCAGCCAGGCCATCGTGGAGGACATGGGGGCCAAGAAGTGGTGGAAGGCGCCGGCCTTCGTCAACAAGTACGTCGACACCTACATCAAGGACTGATCCGGCGGGGTCACAGCCGCGAGCAGAAGACGGCGGGCCGGTGGCAGCACCGGCCCGCTTCTCTCACTTCCCGTACCACTGGCGCATATTGCTGCCCACCAGCTTGATCAGCTGCTTCCGCGGCAGCAGCCTGGCGCCCAGGGTGAGCGTCCAGCGGTTCCGTCTCCCGGGAATCCAGCTGGGTGTACGGCCCAGCATCCGTAGCGCCTCCGCCACGGTCGGTCTCGGCTCGGAGATCGGCGCCACCGTCGATCGCTCCAGGTGTGGCTTCGACGCCTCGAAGCCGGTGGTGCGGGTCGCCCCCGGCATCAGCGCCAAAACATCCACGCCGCTCCCGCGCAGCTCGTCCCACAGGCTCTCCGCCAGGACCAGGTTGTAGGCCTTGGTGGCGGCGTAGCCGGCGAGGTAGGGCACGCCCTGGGTGGCGGAGCCCGACGACATCATGATGATGCCGCCGCGGCGGCGGGCCAGCATCTTCGCGCCGAGCTCCTGCACCAGCATGAGCGGTGCCCGGCAGTTGACGTCGATCATCTTGAGCTTGTCCGCCAGGCTCTGCTCGAAGAAGAGCCCCACCGGCAGATGGGCGGCATTGCTGATCAGGAGGCCGACCTCGATCCCCTCTGTCTCCCGCCGCACCGTCTCCACGAACTCTACCCGGGCCAGGTCGGTCACCACCGCCTTGACCTCCACGCCGCTGGTTCTGCGGACCTCTTCCGCCACCTGCGCCAGCTCGGCCCCGCGGATGTCTACCAGGACCAGGTTGAGACCCAGCGCGCCGATCTGGCGCGCGTACTCCGCCCCCAGTCCCCAGGCCGCCCCCGTGACCAGCGCCCACGGTCCGTACTTCGTCTTGAAGGCCTGAGACGACGCCATCCTGTCCCCCCCTTTCAAAGCCGGGCCACCGGGCAGGCGCGGCCCACAGGATTCTCGCCCGAGAGTTTCGCCCTCCGGGCGTCTCCTGTCAACCAGGCAGCCGCCGGGACGCACACGGGCCAAACTGATAGAATATGGCCTGTGCCTCAGGCCGCGGCGGAGAGGGCCAGGCAGGGCGCGAAGGAGGAACATGGCATCCAGGGACAAGGTGGAGCCTCAGGTGACTGACAAGTGCTTTGGCTGCGGCCAGTTGAACCCGGGCGGGCTGAAGCTCAAGTTCAGCATCGACGGAGACAGCGTCAGCGCGGAGTTCACCCCCACCCCGGCCCATGAAGGATACCCCGGCTATCTGCACGGTGGGATCACCTGCGCCCTCATCGACGAGGCGATGGGCTGGGCGGCCTACCACCTGTCCTCCGGTGCGCTGGCGGTCACCGCCAGGGTCCAGATCAAGTTCCGGCGCCCCCTCCTCATAAGCGAACCGCTCACGGTAACGGCTTCCATCACCCGCCGGTCCACCAGGCACCTCTGGACGGAGGCCAGGGTGAAGAGAAGGGACGGCAAGCTGGCCGCCGAGGCCACCGCCATCATGGTTATCGGCGACCTGGAGTGAATTCCGGCCGGTGATGGCCGGCGCCGCCACATTAGCCAGCCTGCGGGGTTTTCTGCTAAACTGATGAAGGTTTGGGCCTGTGGCTCAGAGGGAGAGCGTCTGACTGGCAGTCAGAAGGTCGTGGGTTCGAGTCCCACCAGGTCCACCATCTTCCCCTGATAGTCTGCCAGAACTCGCCGATAGTCCACCATCCCTCTTCCCTGGCAGCCCATCCTGGCATCGCCCTGAGGACCGCTGGTCCTGGATGAACCAGTAGGTTCAGACTGCTCCCTAGATGCAGGACAAGGCGATGCGATCCCGATGGCGGGCGCACGTCACCTGTTCATGCCGCGTGGCGCACATCGGGGGTCCAGGCACAAGCAAGGCCGTCAGGGGGGTTAGAACAAGAAACGGGCAGAGGGCCGTCGAGTATCATGTGTGTCTGGTCGACAAGGGTGTGAAGAGAGGCCTCCTGCCCAGTTGCCCGGGGTGCAGCCCGCGAATTCACCGAGACGCGGCACCGCTTCTGGCGCCGGCCAGCCTGCCGTAGATCATCAGCAACACGACCGCCACGGCTACGGCGACGATGAAGCCCAGCCATGATATGGCGTCCCACCAGCCGACCAGGTCACCGATGAGCCCGGCCAGAAAACACGCTCCGATGCCGATCAGGAGCGTCATGATCCACCCCATGCGTTCCCTGCCAGGGTGTATCAACCTGGCAAGGATACCCACCACCGCACCCAGCAGTATGTACCAGAGAATACCCATTTTCTCACCTCCTTTCTTTCAGAGTAAGCACCACGCTGGAATTCTCCCGCAGCCTGGTTCGGAAGCTACCGCCCTCTTTCAGCAACCACGCTGGCTATATGAACTGGGGCTTCGGATACCTGTTTCGCGACGGCGGGAATGGATGGTATTCTCCGCCACGCTCCATCTCGAAGCCTGCATTCGCCTCGTGCGGATCCGGGATGGCCTTGAATTGGGCAAACTCAGATGGGAGGGGGTTGTTTCTGAACAGCCTCTCCTCTCCACAGACAGTGCAGGCTCCTCTGCTCATCACACCCAGTGCAGCTTCGATGATCCAGTAGTGGCAGCACCCGGGCGTCGCATGCGCTGGAGAGAAGCCGTTGCTCATCGAAGTGACCATCCCTGAAGCATCTGGGCGGGGATTGTGTGCCTACCGTTCCCGGTCGTACTCCCGTCGCCCTGTTTTCGGTCCGGTCTCGGTTCCTTCTTATCGCCGTTGTCTTCTGACATCCTCACTCACCCTCGATGGCGTTGGCAGCCGGCCCGCAGACACGGGTTCACTAATCCCTCGTCATCCACAGTCGCCGAAGGCGAATATCGCGCCAGATGGCATGCCTCGGCGGCCTGTTGCCGCGTGGATAAGCATGATGGGCCCACTCCGGAGAGAAGAAGGTCTTCCAGCAGTCGCGGCATTCCCACCTGCCGAGAATGTGGAACCCTTCACGCGCGAGGACCTTCATGCTGTGGCAACGCGGGCACTCCGCGATCACCAACAAGCGCTGCTTGTCCCTCGGCACAAGTGCATGGTCCACGGCACCCCCAGCTTCGCCACTGAATATGACCTCCCAAGCTTACGGTCACCAGGCTCAACAGGATGTCTATTTCGCCGCGGAGAAATCAACAAATCCCTAACGATCACGGGGGAGTCTTTAAGTCGGTAGTAATGGGCTATTGCCCCGGGACCATCGCCGGCGCCATCGGCAATGGCTACCTGGACGCCCTGACGGCCGGCCTGGTCGGAATAGTGCCGGGTTCCGGATTGCCGGCAGCCATCATGGTCGTGCTGCTCTGCGTCCTGGAGCAGGCGGGGCATTAGGAGGCCAGGGCATTATGGCCGTCCCCACCGGCGGCAGTCAGCCGCGCCGTTCAGGATCACGCAGTCATTTGGCGTACCACTGGCGCATGTTTCCGCCCACCAGCTTGATCAGCTGCTTACGCGGCAGCAGCCTCTGAGCGATGGTCAGGGACCAGCGATTCCTCCTGCCCGGTATCCAGCTGGGCGTCTTGCCCAGAACTCTCAGGGCCTCGGATACGGTAGGCCCCGCTTCGGATACACCCGCCAGCGTCGACCGCTCCAGTCGCGGTTTCGACTGTTCAAAGCCCGGCGTGCGTGTGGCTCCGGGCATGAAGCCGAGAACGTCCACGCCATGCTCTCGCAGCTCCTCCCAGAGACTCTCTGCCAATATGAGATTGTAGGCTTTCGTGGCAGCGTAGCTGGCGGTATAGGCCACACCCTGCAGGGCAGATCCCGACGAAAGCAGGATGATTCCGCCGCGCCTTCGGGCCAGCATCTTTCCGCCATACTCATGCACGAGTATGAGCGGGGCCCGGCAATTGACTTCGACCGTCCTCACCTTGTCCTCCAGGCTCTGTTCAAAGAAGAGACCAACCAGCGGATGGGCCGCGTTACACACCAGCAGGCCAATTTCCGCACCTTCGGTCTCGCGCCGCAGCGCTTCGACGAACTCCGGGCGGGACAGGTCGGCCACCACCGTCTTTACCTCGACATGGCTGCGCTTCCGGACTTCGTCCGCCACCTGCGCCAGTTCGTCGCGCCCCCTGGCCACCAGCACCAGGTTGAGGCCCCTGTCGCCGATCTGGCGGGCGAATTCGGCGCCCAGGCCCCGATTGGCGCCCGTCACCAGGGCCCACGGGCCATAGCTGGACTTGAAATCCTTGAGTGGTGACATACCCCCCCTTTCTTCTTCCTGAGCGGGCCCCCGGAATCCAGCCTGAACAGAAGACGCAGGCTGCATGCCCGAGAACCTGAATCGAGAGTCTACTCCCCTGAGCACCTGTGTCAAGCGGGCGGCGTCCGTGCTCGGTTTGACAGGCGCGACAGCTTTATGTTACCTTTCCAACTAATTGGCAAACAGGCGCAGCACACGGGGGTCGGTCAGTGCTCCGATGAAGGAGCACTGCAACTTAGAGGGTCAGACATCATTCGGAAGCCGGCAGTTCATCCATACCTTTTCACATTGTTTCACTATTCGAGTTATTGCCTAGCATAAATCGCCCGGCAGGGCAGTAAGCAGGGAGGTCAGCCATGAGAAAAGCCATTGCAGTCCTGGGGATCGTCTTGTTGCTGGTGGCCGGCGCCATCGGCGGCATCTGCGGCAGCGAGGAAAGCAACAAGGAGCCCGAAATCACCTCCACGGCCTCATCCACGGCCACCCAGAACAGCGCCTACAGCTACGACGTGGAGGCCGAGGATGAAAACGACGCGGACGAGCTGGCCTTCTCCCTGGATGCGGCACCCGGCGGCATGACCATCGACGAAGAGACGGGGGTCATCAGCTGGACACCCACGCAGGCGGGCAGCTTCTCGGTGACGGTGAAGGTAAAGGACGGAAAGGGCGGCTCGGACACGCAGAGCTTCAGTATCACTGTCACCGGCGCCGCCACCGGGGCCCCGGATATAACCTCCACCCCCGTGACCACGGCGACCGACGGCCAGGCCTACACCTATGCCGTGCAGGCATCGGGCGGCACTGCTCCACTGACATTCAGCCTCGACCAGTTCCCCACCGGCATGACGATCAACGCCAGCACCGGCGTGATAGCATGGACAGCGGATGATGCCGCGGGAAGCGCCATACCGGTGACGGTGAAGGTCCGCGATGCCGGCGGGCTCAATGACACTCAGACCTTCACCATCACTTTCGCCAATGAGGTGAAGAGGTATGCCGTGATCTACGGCATATCCGACTACCTCAACCTCAATATCGACGATCTCAATTACTGCGATGAGGATGCCAACTCCTGGTACCTGTACCTGCAATCAAAGGGATACACCTGCAAGGTATACGGCCACCTCACCGCCAGCGACTACAGCCTGTATACGGGAACAGCCACCGAGTACAACGTCAGCCATGCCGTGCGCGACATGGTGGCCGCCGCTGATTCCAATGACTATGTCTGCTTCATAGCTTCCGGCCACGGGATGTACGGGGATGACCTGAATGAAGGCGGCCTGGTGATGCACGACTACGGCACCCCGGAAGGCGGCATGGACGGCATCTACTGGGACACTGAATTGGCGGATGACTTCGATGACTGCGAAGCGGCCCAGACCTTCATATACATCGACTCGTGCTTCGCCGATACCATGGGTGAGGTTTTCTCCAGCCCCAAGTCCACTGGTCACACGATGGTAGTGGCCAGCTGCATGGGGCATCCGGATTCGGAATCCTGGGATTACCCCCAGTACACCCATGGCGCCTGGACCTACTTCTTCCTCATACAGGGGATACAGGGGGCCGGCCACGAGACCTTCGGCCTGTCCCAGGTCTTCACCTGGGCCAAGGACCAGTACAAGGTCTTCTACACCGATGCTAACATCGGGCTGGGCTACCAGGAGACCTACTGGAACAACATGGACCAGCCGGTCCTGCACGACTCCAATCCGGGCACCTCAATGCATCTCTGATGTTCCCGGCTGCCAGGTCCGTGGGGGATGGCGATCGCCATCCCCCACGTCTTATCTGCGGAGCTGCTCCGGGCCAGGCACGGTCGAGACCGGCCACCGGACGGCGGACAGAGCCGCCGGTTGAAGCCGCCTCGATCCCTCCGCACCGGCGTTTGACGCCAGGCAGCGGCCGTACTACCATTGACGCATATGGCGGACTGAATGCCACGTCATGAGGCAGCCGCGAAGCCATCCCACGGCTTTTGGCGCGCTGAACGGCACACCCGGGCCTCACCGCGGCACCAGCGCCCCCGCGTTACCTGGCGTCTGATGCCGCCGGATTCATTACTTACTGGGGGAGGTATTGCGCAAGATGATCGGGATCACATCGTATTCAGCCTACATACCCTGGTACCGGCTGAGCCGGGCCAAGATGAACGAGGCCACCGGTTTCCTGATGACTTTTCCCACCCCGGGAGAGAGGTCGGTGGCCAACCAGAACGAGGACAGCGTGACCATGGCCGCCGCGGCCGGCATCTACTGCCTCGATGGAGAGGACCGGGGGCAATTGGGCGGCCTCTACTTCGCCACCAGCACCCCATCCTACCTGGTGAGGCAGCAGGCCAGCATCGTCTCGACCGCCCTTGATCTGGCCGAGGACATCCGGGTGGCGGACTTCGCCTCCGGCAACAAGGCGGGGACCACCGCGCTTATGGCCGCCCTGGACGCCGTCAAGGCCGGCTCCATGAAGAGCGCCATGGTGGCCGCCGCGGACTGCCGCGTGGTCAAGCCGGGCAATCCCCAGGAGTACGTGTACGGTGACGGCGCCGCCGCCATCATGGTCGGCCAGGACGACGTGGTGGCGGAGCTGGAGGCCACCTACTCCCTGTCGGTGGATTTCGTCGACCGCTGGCGCGCCGTCTTCGAGGAGTTCGAGCACTCCTGGGAAGACCGCTGGATCCGCGACGAGGGCTATGAGAAGCTGATCCCCCGGGCGATTAGCGGGATGCTCCAGCAGCAGAAGCTGACGCCCGGCGATATAGCCAAGGTCGCCTACTGCTACCCCATGGCCCGGCCGCACGCGGCCCTGGCCAAGAAGATGGGCTTCACCCCGGCCCAGGTGCAGGACAACCTGCTGGAGAAGGTGGGGGACACCTGCGCCGCCTGGCCGCTGATGATGCTGGTGGGCGCGCTGGAGGAGGCCAAGCCCGGAGACCGGGTCCTGGTGGCCAGCTACGGGCAGGGCGTCGATGTGCTCCTGTTCAAGGTGACCGACAAGATCGCCAGGATGAAGGACAAGTGGGGCATCAAGAAGGGCCTGACCCGCCGCAAGGAGCTGGAGAGCTGGGAGAGGTTTGCCTCCATGCGGGGCGCGGTCAAGTTCTACCTGGGCCCGCGCGACCAGGAGTACGGTTTCACCTCGTACTCCATGGCCTGGCGGGAGAGGAAGCAGCTGGCGCGGCTTTACGGGTTCAAGTGCAAGAAGTGCGGCACGGCGCAGTTCCCGCAGCGGCGGATCTGCGTCAACCCCGGCTGCAAGGCCATTGACCAGATGGAGGACTACCGGTTCTCCCACCGGACGGGCAAGGTGTTCTCCTTTGTGGTGGACTACAACGTCTCGGTCCCGGTGCCTCCCGTGGTACATGCCTACATCAACTTTGAGGGCGGCGGCCGGATACAGATGCAGATAGTGGACGTTGACCCCTTCACCGTGCAGATAGGCCAGCCGATGGAGATGACCTACCGGCGCAAGCTGGTCGACCTGGCGCGCGGCGTGAGCATCTACTACTGGTGCGCCACCCCAGTGCGGCAGTAGCCCGGGCAGCGTAAGGAATAACGGAGGAGATACTGAAAATGGCAGACGGAATAAGGGACAAAGTGGCCATCATCGGCGTCGGATGCACCAAGTTCGGCGAGAGGTGGGACACCTCCGCCGGGGACCTGCTGGTGGACGCCTTCAAGGAAGCCATCGAGGACGCCGAGATCGAGCCCAAGGACATCGACATGGCCTTCGGAGGTACGGCGATGCCGGAGACGCATCTCGGACCGGGCGGCACGCCGCTGGCCGAGAACCTCAGGCTGCCGTATGTGCCCTTCAGCCGCAACGAGAACTACTGCTGCACCGGGGCCGACACCATCAGGTTTGCCTCTTACGCGGTGGCCTCCGGCGCCGCCAACATAGCCCTGGCCATCGGGGTGGAGAAGCTGAAGGACGTGGGCACCCCCGGCCTGCCGGTGGGCGGCGTCACCACCCCGCCGCGGGGCACTCTTCAGGGCGTCATCCTGAGCGGCGGCCCGGGCTCCTTCGCCGTCCTGGCGACCGCCTACTTCGCCAAGTACGGCCTCGACTTCAACACCGGCAAGGAGATGCTGGCCCGCATCTCGGCCAAGAGCCACTACAACGGGTCCTTGAACCCCAGGGCGCACCTGCGCAAGGCGGTGACCGTGCAGGAGATCATCGCCGCCCCCTTCATCGCCTGGCCGCTGGGCCTGTTCGACTGCTGCGGAGTCAGCGACGGCGGCGCGGCCGCCATCGTGGTCCGGGCGTCGGAGGCGAAGAAGTTCCGGAAGAACCCCATCTACATCAAGTCGCTGCAGACCTGCTCCACGTCCGGGGAGCCGGAGGAATGGAGCGATGGCCCCTGGGATGCCACGTACATCGAGATGAACCGGCAGGCGGCCCGCCGGGCCTACAAGGAGGCCGGCGTGACCAATCCCCGCGAGGAGATCGGCTTCGCCGAGGTCCATGACTGCTTCTCCATCACCGAGGCCGTCATCATGGAGGACCTGGGGTTCAGTCCCGTGGGCCATGTGAAGGACGACGTCTTCGCCGGGCGGTTTGCGCACGACGGGGCCCAGCCGATGAACATCAGCGGCGGCCTGAAGTCCTTCGGGCACCCCATCGGGGCCACGGGCCTGCGCATGATCTACGAGCTGGTGACCCAGTTCCAGGGCCGGGCGACGCTGCCGGAAAGGCAGCTGAAGAACAAAAGGCTGGGCCTGACGCACAACCTGGGCGACGCCCCCCCGCGGTCGGTGATTGCCATCACCATCATGGGCCCGGAGCTCGGTTAGCGTCGATGATCTGCAACTCCGGTCTGAAAGCGGACCTGGACAGGGCCTTCCACCCGCAAGCGGTGGCCATTGTAGGGGTCTCGAGGGATGATGCCAACCCTCCGCCCGGATACACCGGCCTGAAGATACTGCACCTGCTGCGGGACGCCGGCTTCCAGGGGCACTTGTACCCGGTTAACCCCAAGGCCACCGCGATTGAGGGTTTCCCGGCCTACCCCAGCGTCGGCTCCGTGCCCGAGTCCCCGGACCTGGTCATCGTGACCATACCGGCCCAGGGAGTGCCGCAGGTGCTGGAGGACTGCCTGGCCGCGGGTGCCGTCAACGTCCACATATGCAGCGCCGGCTTCAGCGAGACCGGCGAACCGGAGGGGAAGGCGGCCGAGGAGAGGCTCAAAGAGGTTGCCTCACGAGGCCGTTTGCGCATCGTCGGGCCGAACTGCCTGGGCTACCACGTGCCCGCGGCCCGCATGAACATGTACCAGTGGGTGAATCTGCTGGCCGGCCCGGTGGCCTTTCTTTCCCAGAGCGGAGGCCATGCCCAGGACTACGTGGGATACGGCCCGGACCTGGGCATCGGGTTCAGCAAGGTTATAAGCTACGGCAACGCGCTCTTCATGGATGCCACCGACTTCCTGGAGTACCTGGCCGATGATCCGGAGACGCAGGTCATCTGCCTGTACCTGGAGGGCACCAGGAACGGCCCGAGGCTGAGGAGGCTGGCCCGCGAGATCGGCCGATCAAAGCCCATCGTCGTATGGAAGGGCGGCCTCACCTCCCAGGGAGCAAGGGCGGCGGCGACACATACCTCCTCGCTGGCGGGGGATGGGCGGATCTGGGATGCCTTCTTCAAGCAGACGGGGGCGGTGCCTGTGGGCTCGATCGAGGAAATGGCCGACACCGCTATGACCTTCCTGCGCCTCAGGCCGCTGTCTCGGGCCAGGGCAGCCGTCATCGTGGGGGGCGGCGGCAGCAACGTGGCCAACGGTGATATCTGCGCCCAGGAGGGCATTGAGGTCCCGCCGCTGGGCCCGGAGACCAGGGCCAGGCTGCTCAAGCTGCTTTCCCTGGTGAACCAGAGCGTGGTGAACCCGATAGACAGCCCCGCCGTTCCATACAACGCCGCGCTGCTGCGGCAGGTCCTGCAAGCGTTGACTGATGACCCCTCGGTGGACCTGGTCATCCTGCACATGACCACCTTCTTCCCCAAGAGGGCCACGCCCGAGGCGCTGGCCGCTTTCAAGGCCTGCGTCACGGATTTCGGCCGGCAGAGACCGGACAAGCCGGTGGTGGTGGCGATCCGCGGGTCGGACAGAAGGGGCGCGGAGGCCGAGGCTATGATTCGTGACATGAGGGAGGCGGGAATCACCACCTACTCCTCCATGCGCGCTGCCTGCCGCGCTCTGAAGCGTTTCGCCGACTACCACTCGTTCAGGGCGCAGTGGGGCGAGGCCGGCTAGGACCGGGCGGCCCCTGCAGCACCTCGATGCCCCCCGCCGTCACCACCTCAGGTACCACCTGGCCACCTTGGTGCCGTCCGCGTCCTCCTTCTGGGCCTGCGGCAGCATGGGCGCCAGTGTCAATACTGGGGAGGCAGAATGGGAGGGGAACGGTAGACGAGGCCGGTATAATGAGAAGCGAATGTGACCCCGGGTGGCTACGATGGCATGGTGCGGCAGGCTGCATCGCCCCAATCATGTGGGAGGGTCAAGGAGGGCAAGTGAGAAAGAGAAACCTGGGCCTGGTCATCGCGCTGCTGTTGGCCTTCTCGATGGTGGTGGCGGGATGCGGCCAGAGTGAAGAGGACGCCATCAAGGAGTCGATAAACGGATTCGTGGCCGCCTACAACAATGCCGACTACGACAAGTGCGCGGACTACCTCGAGGGTGTGGACGACTCCAACCGGGAGGAGGCCCTGTCCACGCTGGGGCTGGCGAAGGCCATAGTGCAGACCATCGAGGTGCTGAGCATCCAGAACGTCACTATTGAGGAGTCGACGGCCAACGTGGAGGTGACGGCGAAGGCGACCATGGGAGCCTTGCTGGGCGGCCAGACGGCGGAACAGACGGTCGAGATGTCCCTCAACAAAGTGGACGGCAAGTGGAAGTTCGATTTCAACGCCCTCGCGGAAGAGCTCATGGCCGGGCTCACGTCGATGGCCGGGTGACGCTCCTGTCAGGATAACGCCCCTGCGGGCTGGCGCCCGCTGTGTCAGGAGATGTGCTCCAGGATGACCACCACCAGGTCGTTCTCGGCCAGGATTTCCCTGTAGAGGGCCGGCGGCATGCGCAGGGGCATCCGGTACCTCCGGGCGATGGCGCCGACGGTCCGGCCCAGCGGCTCCGTGTACTCCACCGCCGGCTCCCCCCACTTGCTGCCCCGGTATATGCGCGCGTGCTCCGTGGCAAGCCCGGGGTAGCGGTCCCGGACCTGCGCCTCAAAGTAGTCCTTCTGCCTGCCCTCCTTCAGGGTCATCGCGCCGAAGATGATGAAGTCCACCCCCGCATCGGCGGCCTTCGCCACCGCCTCCTCCAGGAGCTCGGCCGTGTCGGTCACGAGGGGGATGATCGGGAGCAGGAACATGCCGCAGGCTATGCCCTGACTCTTGAAAAAGCGGATGGCGTCCAGCCTTTCGCCCGGACACGGCACGCGGGGCTCGACGATAGCGCTGGTCGCCTCGTCCACTGAAGAGAAGCTGAAGCTGACTATGGCCCGGCTCCGTTCGTTGATGGCCTTCAGGATATCGACGTCCCTGGTGACCAGGGTCGACTTCGTCAGCACGTGTACCGGGAAGCCGGAGTCATGGACCACCTGGAGGGCCCCGCGAGTCAGCTCATACCTCTTCTCCATGGGCTGGTAGCTGTCGCCGACGCCGCCGCCCAGCATGACGTAGCCCCTGGAAAGCGGCTTGCGCCTTCGCCGTGGATCAAGCTCCCGGCGGAGGATGTCTACCGCGTTCACCTTGATGGCGACATCCTCCCCGAAATCCCCAGTCACATAGTAGCCTTCCGCACGCCCGTCGCAGTAAACGCAGTTGTGAAAGCAGCCCCGGTAGAGATTCATCCCGTAGCGGGAGAGGAACCACGAGTCGATCTTCCGGTGCTTTCTCAGCACGGACTTGGCCTCAATCTCGGTGACCGTCAACCCCCCGGGACATCCTCTCGTTCGCTAACAGCAGGGCACACTGACATGATATGGGAGGCGGGCAGCCCGGTACAACCCCAGCCGGGCCGCGTCCGCCGCTGACCTGAACGCGGCTCAAGCCCCGGCAGCGCGGCGGACGGCCGCGGTCCCTTCCTTGACCTTGATCAGGTCCGTCAGCATCTGGTTCGCCGGCGTCGCCACGCCGGCCTCTCGACCGAGCCCGGCGATGGCCCCGTTCAAGGCATCGATCTCGGTCTTCTTGCCCCGCCTGACATCCTGGAGCATCGAAGCATGATGGGCGTAGGTATCCGGAATGAGCCGTCCGAAGAGGACCTCCCGGTACTCGGTCGGTGAGTGCCACGCCAGGGGCACGCCTTTCGCCGCGGCGACGGCGAAGATCTCCTCGATCACCACCGTCATGATGCGCCTCGTCTCCTGGTGTTCGAGGAGCTCCCCGTAGTTGACCTCCAGCAGGGCCGAGAGCGGGTTCAGGCTGCAGTTGTAGAGGACCTTGCCCCAGATGAACTGGTCGATCATCAGGGTGGCCTCCGTGGGAATGCCGGCCCGGGTGAAGACGGCGGCGATGCCCTCCAGACGAGCCGGGTCCACCTGGTGCGACGGGCTGCCCAGCATCACCTTGTCGGCGTACACGGTGATCCGGGCGGCGCCGGGCTCCGGGATCTCGATGCCGAAGATGAGCCTGCCCCCCACTGCCCGATGGGGCCCCACGACGGCCGAGATCGTCTCCACGTTTCCCAGCCCGTTTTGAAGCGAGATGACCAGGCTGTCTTCCGAAAGCAGCGGCAGGACCTGTCTCGCCGCATCACCCGTGTCGTAGGACTTGGTGGTAACGAGGACCAGGTCGAAGCGCTCCCGGGGCACTTCGCCGATGCCGGTGAAAGCCCGCAGGCCGCCTATAGAGTGCCGGCCCCAGATCCCCTCTATGCGCAGCCCTCGCTTGCGGATGGCCGCCATGTGAGGGTCACGCCCCACCAGGGTCACCCGGTGCCCGTCCCGCGCCAGGAAGCCCCCCACGGCCGTGCCGACGGCGCCGGCGCCCATGACCAGAACGTTCATCGCCTTCACCGTGATGCCCCGGTGCCCGACTGCCCGGCGGCCTTGCGGCACCGGTCGGCCGCCAGTACGGCCGCGCCGACGGCCCCTATGAGCTGCGGGTCCACGTCGAAGCGGACCGTGGCCACCCCGAGGTACTCCTCCAGGCTCCTGACCAGCCCGATGTTCTTGGCGGCACCCCCGGTCACAGCGATGTCGTTCTCCTGGCCCACGTCCCGCACCAGGTGCATTATCTCCCGGGCCACTATATCGTTGATCCCGGCCGCGATGTCGGCCCTCTCCTTCCCTTCGAAGACGAGCCGCTTGACCTCGATCTGCGTCAGGATGCAGCACGGCTTGTTCATCTTGACCGGGGACTTCGCCTCCAGGGAGAGGGGCCCCAGCTCGGAGACATCCACGCCAAGGCTCCTGGCCATGAGCTCCAGGGCCTTGCCGGTCCCCGCCGCGCACTTCGTGTTCATGCGGAAGTCCACCAGCCCGCCCTGGTCATTGACCCGTATCGCCTTGCAGTCCTGCCCGCCGCCGTCGATGACGGTCCTGACGCCCGGCGCCAGCCACTGGGCCCCCCGGCCGTGGCAGGAGATCTCGCTCATGTTGCCCCGGGCAAAGGGGACCAGGTTGCGGCCGTACCCGGTGCTGATTAGATAGTCGATCCGCCCGAGTGTCAGCCCCAGGTCACCCAGGACCCTGTCCATCACGTCAGTGGCGGACTGGACGGCCTGCGACCGGGAGGGCACCACCGCCGACCCGGCGATAGCACCGTCCCGGATAACCACGGCCTTGGTGGTGAGCGCGCCGATGTCACACCCGGCAGTGAGCATTCAGTGTTTGCCCTCCCTCCGGAGGCGCTCGCCCGCGCTGCTGCTGAGACGCTCGCTGTCGAGGGAGCAGCCTTCCCGGGCCATAAGGGCCGCGCCGTACGCCGCCGCCAGCTGCGGGTCGAAGCCCCCCAGGTCGGCCAGCCGCAGCTGCAGGTTCCTCTCAACCATGGCCACCACCATGCGGTTCTTGGCCACGCCGCCCACCATGGCCACCTCCTTCACCACGCCTAGGCGCCGGGCCAGTCCGGCTATCTTGTTGGCCACGGCGGAAGTCACACCCAGCTGGACGTCGCGCCGGTCGAACCCTTCGTTGACCAGGGAAATGGCCTCGCTCTCCGCGAATATGGGGCACTGGTTGTCGATGAAGGGCACCCTGCCGATCGGCCCCGCCTCCGGGTCCGCCCTGTCCAGCGGCAGATCCAGCGCGAAGGCGACGGTCTCCAGCAGCATCCCCATGCCTGCGGTGCACATGTCCGTCTGGGCGGACTCACCCAGTCCGCCGTCATCGTTGATATGGAACACGGTGAAGCTGTGCCCCCCCACGTTGAGGGCGGTCCTCACTCCGGGACAGAGCGTCCTCACGGCGCGCTGGATACACACGGTGTCGGGCACGGCGCCATCGGCATGCGGGACAGCCCTGCCGCCGAAACCCGTGGCCAGCAGGCGCTCCAGCCGGCTCCGGGCCACCCCCGCCCGCTGCAGGGCCCCCTCCATGGCCCTCGCGGCTGCCTCCTGAGGGAAGCCGGTGTACGGCAGTATGTCGAAGCCCAGAAGGCCCTCGTCATCGATGATGGCCGCCTTGGCGGAAGCCACGCCCAGATCACAGCCAGCGTACAGCACTTCCTTCTCCTCCCGGCCTTCACGTCAGCGGACAGTCCGGTTCGATGGCCCGGCGCGGTGAATCCGGGCCATCGTCTGATTCTCCCAATTGCGCCGTTGAACGTCAAGGCAGACGGCGCGCCTC
>CAYPDY010000016.1:0-13626 GCA_964409515.1 uncultured Dehalococcoidia bacterium | reverse complement strand
GTCGAACCTTGACGAGACCTCGTCGAACCTTGACGAGACCTCGTCGAACCTTGACGAGACCTCGTCGAACCTTGACAACATGGAGGCATCAAGGCTATAGTTCAACGCGTCGCTACAAGAGGAGGGGACAATGTCTCAAGCGTATTGCTTCAAGTGCAGGCGTACGGTCGAAATCCAGAACGCCAAGCCCGTGACTCTTAAGAACAAGCGCCCGGCCACGAAGGGCGTTTGCCCGAAATGCGGCACCAAGGTATCCAGAATGGGGAGAGCCTAACCCAGGCGTTCCCGGCCTAGTTTGGGGGGGGCACAGGCAGCTTCCGGAGAAGGATGGTGGGACCGGCCTCGAGCACTCCCTCCGCCTCTTTCTCCCCCAGTCCGGCACCCAGGAGAATGGCCGTGGCCAATTCCGGCGTCAGTAGATCGGCACTGTCATGAGCATCGGAATCCAGCAGCATCTTGCAGCCGGCCGCCAGGGCCACTCTCGCCACGTGCCCGTTGGTCAGGCTGTGTCCCTTTCGGGCGCTGATTTCGATGAAGACGCCGGACCTGGCAGCCAGGCTCGCTTCCTGGGCGGTAATCAAGCCCGGGTGGGCCAGGATGTCGACGTCCGGTGACTGGATGGCCGCCAGGTTGGTTCCCTTCTCAACAGGCTCGACTATCGTTTCGCCGTGAACCACCACTATCCAGGCTCCCAGCTCCTTGGCCCGTTTCGCCGCCCGGGCGATGGCCCGGGCCGGAAGGTGAGTCAGCTCAACCCCGGGGATGGCCATGATGTTCCAGTGCTCCCGGGCAACCCGGCAGTCCTCGACGATCTCGGGAACGAGCCGCTCCAGCGAGCCCATTCCGACATGGTCCGTCAGCGCGATGCCGCGGTATCCTCTGTCAAGGGCCCGGCGTATCAGCTCGACCGGCGACAGCTCGCCGTCACTCAGGAACGTATGGGTATGGAAGTCGTAGATCATTCCTTGCCTCAGAGCAGGATTTGGATTATAACTATAGCATTGAAAAGTCATGCCGGACAAGCAATCAGATAAACCGCCGGCGTTCAGTCTCAAGAGCATCCTGGTGCCGCTTGACGGGTCTGTCTTCGGTGAAGCCGCGCTGTCCTGCGCCGGGGAGCTGGCCAGGAACTCCGGGGCTCAGGTCGTACTGATGCAGGCGGTGACGCCGCACCATTTCGAGATCGACCTCGCCGAGACCCGGTCCCCCCACCTCGCCAAGCTCTCAGAGGAGTACGTGGAGCACGCCACGGCGGCGGCGCGCGGCTACCTCGCCGGTATCGAGCAGAGGCTGTCGGAGGGCGGCATTGTCACCCGCTCCGCGGTGGAAACGGGCCAGCCCGCCGAGGCCATTCTGGCGTGCGCCAGGAACAACGCCGTCGACATGATTGCCCTGTCGACGCGCGGCCGTTCCGGCATCAGCGCGCTGGTGATGGGCAGCGTGGCCAACAAGGTCCTGCATTCCGCCGAGGTGCCGGTTCTCCTGGTGAAACCTCGCAATTAAGCAAGAAGGATGAGGAGGTCAGAATTGGCAAAAACGAAGAGTGGCAAGTCGGGGGGTATCAACGTAGCCGTCATAGGCGTGGGGAACTGCGCCTCTTCCCTGATACAGGGCGTCCATTTCTACCGTAACGTGGAAGACGATGCCGATGTGCCCGGCGTGAGGCGTCCCAACCTGGGCGGCTACCATATCCGCGACATCCATTTCGTGGCCGCCTTTGACATCGACCAGAACAAGGTAGGCAAGGACCTGGCGGAGGCCATCTACGCGCCGCCCAACAACACCTTCAAGTTCGCCGATGTGCCTCTGACCGGAGTCAAGGTGAACCGGGGCATGACCCACGACGGCCTGGGCAAGTACCTCTCGCAGATGATCACCAAGGCCCCGGGGGCAACCGCCGACATAGTGGGCATCCTGAAAGAGACCAAGACCGATGTGGTCATCAGCTACCTGCCCGTGGGGAGCGAAATGGCCACGAAGTGGTATGTGGAGCAGATCCTGGATGCGGGCTGCGGCATGATCAACTGCATCCCCGTCTTCATCGCCCGGGAGGGCTACTGGCAGCAGCGGTTTGCCGAGAGGGGACTGCCCATCATCGGGGATGACATCAAGTCGCAGGTCGGGGCGACCATCACCCACCGGGTGCTGACCAGGCTCTTCCGCGAGCAGGGAGTGAAACTCGAGCGCACCTACCAGCTGAACTTCGGCGGCAACACCGATTTCTACAACATGCTGGAGCGGGAGAGACTCGAGTCGAAGAAGATATCCAAGACCAACGCCGTGACGTCGCAGCTGGACTACAAGCTGGCCCCTGACAACATCCACGTGGGCCCCAGCGACTACGTCCCGTGGCTCACGGACCGCAAGTGGTGCTATATCCGGATGGAAGGAACCACCTTTGGCAACGTGCCGCTGAACCTCGAATGCAAGCTTGAGGTATGGGACAGCCCCAACTCAGCCGGCATAGTCATCGATGCCATCAGGTGCTGCAAGCTCGGCCTGGACCGGGGCCTGGCCGGATCGCTGGTAGCCCCGTGCTCCATGTTCATGAAATCGCCGCCTATCCAGTTCTCTGACGATGAGGCACGGCGGAACCTGGGAGACTACATCTCCGGGACGAACAACAGCACCCTGCCTCCGCAGAAATAGGCGAAATACGGCAGCCTCCCTGGCCAAACCATGAATATCGGTCTGGTTTCTCCCTACGACTACGCCTACCCGGGTGGGGTAAACACCCACATTTCCAACCTGGCCATGAACATGGCCGCGATGGGACACAGGGTGAAAATCCTGGCGCCCTGCTCCGACCGCAGCGCCCTGCCCCGCACCACACCCATCATTCAGCTGGGGAGGACCGTCCCGTATCCGTCGAACGGCTCGATATCCCGGCTGACGCTGTCATTCTGGCTGATGCACAAGATCAGGGGCATCCTCGAGGAGGAGAATTTCGACATCCTCCATTTCCACGAACCGCTGTGTCCTTCCCTGCCCTGGATGGTGCTGCGCTACTCCCGGTCGGTCAACATCGCCACCTTTCACGCCTTCTACCGGCGCTCCGCCAACTACCGGGTCTTCAATCCTCTGCTCAGGCAGTTCCACAGGAAGCTGGACGGGATGATCGCCGTCTCCGAGCCGGCCCGCAACTTCATCTCCCGGTACTTCCCCGGCGAGTACCGTGTCATTCCCCACGGCGTTGACATGGAGCGTTTCGGGACAAAGCCGTCCTATGTCGAGCAGTTCCACGACGGCCGGCTGAACATTCTGTTTGTCAGCCGCCTGGAGAAACGCAAAGGGGCAAGGTACCTGCTGCGGGCCTACAGGAAAGCGAAGCACGACTGCCCTCCCTCCAGGCTGATCCTGGTCGGTCCCGGCGACAAGCAGCGCAAGATGTACCAGAGATGGGTCAAAGAGGTCAACCTGGAGGACGTGGTGTTCACCGGCCATGTGCCGTACGTCGACTTGCCCCGCTACTATCACACCGCGGATATCTTCTCCATCCCCGCGGTGGGCCAGGAGAGCTTCGGCATCGTCCTTTTGGAGGCCATGGCGGCCCGTAAACCGATACTGGCCACCGACATCGACGGGTATGCCAACGTGGTGACCAACGGAGTGGAGGGCATCCTGGTCAAACCCAGGGACGAGCGGGCCCTGGCTGACGCGCTGACCTCGCTGGCCAACGACAGGGAGCTGCGGGAGAAGATGGGGGCCAGGGGGCGGGCCAAGGCAGAGGCCTTGAGCTGGCCTATCATCGCCCAGAGGACCCTGGACTTCTACCAGGAGTGCACGAGGAACAAGCGTTGAGCGAACCGGCAGACTGGCGCCACAGGCTGGCAGACCGGTTCACCACGCCCACCGCCAGGGTCCTGTCCAGAACCGGGGTCACACCCAACACCCTCACTGTGATGGGCTTCCTGGTCAGCGTGGCCGCCGGGGTCCTCATCGCCCGAGGGTATTTCCTGGCCGGAGGGCTGGTGGTGCTCTTCGCCGGAGCGTTCGACCTCATGGACGGGCCGGTGGCCCGGCTCACCGGGAAGACCTCCAGGTTCGGGGGCTTCCTGGATTCCACGCTGGACCGCCTCTCGGAGGCGGCGGTGCTGGCCGGCATCCTGGCCTACTATGCCTACAACGAAGGGACCTGGGAGTCCCTCCTGGCCTACGGCTGTTTCGTCGGGTCGGTCATGGTCAGCTACCTCAGGGCCCGGGCGGAGGGGCTCGGCGTCAAGTGCGAGGTCGGCGTATTCACCAGGGTGGAGCGCGTCATCGTTATGTCAATCGGGCTGATGGTCGGCCAGTGGGTCGGCCTGGCCATCCCGGTGATGATGGGCATCATCACCGCGCTCGCTTTCGTCACGGTGGTCCAGCGCCTGATCCACGTACAGCGCGCCGAGAAACCATAGCCGCCGGCCGGGCATGCCGGCGCAGGCATGGCAGCGCAGGTCGGCGCGGACTTGCCACCGGATCAGCCTTGTTCTACTATTGTTAGGGGCAAACCGCTCGCCGCCACGGTTCTTTCCCCCAATCTAGACTGCCACACAAGTGAGGTCCCATGCCAGTTACAGTTATCGTTGGAGTCCAATGGGGTGATGAGGGTAAAGGCAAGGTCATTGACCTGCTGGCCGAGAAGGCCAGCATGGTGGTCCGCTTCTCCGGCGGACCGAACGCCGGCCACACCGTGTACAACCCGCACGGCAAGTTCACGCTGCATCTGATCCCCGCGGGCATCTTCTACCACCACACCACGTGCATCATCGGCAACGGCGTGGTCATCTCGCCGGCGGTGCTGACCGCGGAGCTGGACCAGCTGTCCGCCAAGGGCATCGACACCTCCCGCCTCTACATCAGCGCCCGGGCCCACGTTATCATGCCCTATCACACGCTCCTGGACAAGCTGGAGGAAGAGGCCAAGGGCGCCGCCGCGCTGGGCACGACCCGCAGCGGCGTCGGGCCGGCCTACATGGACAAGGTCGGCCGCCTGGGGATCCGCGCCGGCGACCTCACCGACCTTGATGGCTTCCGGCAGCGGCTGCGCTTTGTCCTCGACCAGAAGAACACCGTTATCACCAGGGTCTACGGTGCCCAGCCGCTTTCCTTCGACGAGATCTACGAGCAGTACCGCCGCTATGCCGAGCGGCTGGCGCCCATGATACGGGAGACCGAGCCCATCGTTGCGGAAGCCATTGAAAGGAACCACCGGGTCTTGCTGGAGGGGGCCCAGGGCAGCCTCCTGGATGTCGACTTCGGCACGTATCCCTATGTCACGTCTTCCTCGGTCATAGCCGCGGGGGCCTTCTCCGGGCTCGGCTTGAGCCCCACCAAGATCGACTATGTCTTCGGCGTGGTCAAGGCCTACACCACCCGGGTCGGCGCCGGGCCGATGCCGACTGAGCTGCACGATGAAACCGGGGAGAGGATCCGCCAGATAGCCCAGGAGTTCGGCGCCACCACTGGACGGCCCAGGCGTTGCGGCTGGTTCGATGCCGTCGCCGGGCGGTTCAGCACCCGCATCAACGGCTTCAACGGCCTGGTGCTGACTCGCCTGGACGTGCTGGACACCTTCCCGTCCATCAAGATATGCACCGGCTACAGGCTGGAGGACAAGGTCTCCGACCGCTTTCCGACCAGCATCGCCGCCCTGGAGAAATGCCAGCCGGTCTACGAGGAGATGCCGGGCTGGCAGTGCCCCACCAGCCACATGCGCCGCTATGCGGAGCTGCCGGAGGCAGCCAGGAACTACGTGAAAAGGCTGGAGGAGCTGATGGGCTGCCCCATCGACATCATCTCCATCGGACCGCAGCGCGAAGAAAGCATCACCATCAGGCCGATCCCGTAGAGTCGCTCCTGCCGCCCACCCTGAAAACAGGATATAATAGTGGGCCAGATGGCAGACCAGACCGAGGAGCGGATCGTCTCCGGCAAGCCCAAAGAGGGCGACACGGCGCTGGACCGGAGCCTGCGCCCCAGGCGCCTTTCCGAGTACATTGGCCAGGACAAGGTCAAAGACAACGTCAAGATAGCCATAGACGCCGCCAAGGGCCGGAAGGAAGCCCTGGACCACGTCCTCATCTACGGGCCTCCGGGCTTGGGCAAGACGACCCTGGCCCACATCATCGCCGCTGAGCTGGCGGCGAGCATCCGCGTCACCTCCGGCCCCGCCATCGAGCGCCCGGGGGACCTGGCCGCCATCATCTCCAACCTGCACGAAGGCGACATCCTGTTCATCGACGAGGTCCATCGCCTCCCCCGCATCGTGGAGGAGGTGCTGTACCCGGCGATGGAGGACTTCGCCCTGGACATCGTCATCGGCAAGGGGCCGGGGGCCAAGAGCCTGCGGCTGCACCTGCCCCGTTTCACGCTGATCGGCGCCACCACCCGCTACGCCATGCTCAGCGCCCCGCTGCGGGACCGGTTCGGGTCCATCTACCGTCTGGACTTCTATGACCAGAAGGCGATGGAGACGATCGTCCAGCGCTCCGCCGCCATCCTGAAGGTAGAGGCAGAGGACGGCGGCGTGAAGGAGATCGCCTGCCGCGCCCGCGGAACGCCGCGGGTGGCCAACCGCCTGCTGCGGCGGGTCCGGGACTACGCCCAGGTGAAGGCCCGGGGAGTGATCACCAAGGCAGTGGCGGTCGATGCCCTGGCCAAGCTGGAGGTGGACCGGATCGGCCTGGACCAGGTGGACCACCAGGTGCTGCGCACCATAATGGAGAAGTTCGACGGGGGACCCGTGGGACTGGAGACCATCGCCGCCTCCATCAGCGAAGAGGCCGACACCATCATGGATGTCTATGAGCCCTACCTGCTGCAGCTGGGGTTCCTGGAGCGGACCCCTCGCGGCCGCATGGCCACGCGCCTGGCCTACGAGCACCTGGGACTCAGGTACAAGAACAAGCAGCCGCCCCAGGGACAGCTCCTGTAGCCTCGGGAGGATTACGAGCATCATGCCTTCACTGCTGGTACACACCTGCTGCGGACCCTGCGCCAGCGGATGCTTCGACCGCTGGCGGCAGGCGGGCTTCCAGGTTACCTCCTTCTGGTACAACCCCAACATCCACCCCTACTCGGAGCACCAGAAGAGGCTGCAGACCCTGGAGGACCTCTTCCGGAAGAAGGACACGCCGCTGGTGGTATCCGAGGGCTACGACATCGTGAGCTACTTCAGGGCCGTGGCCGGCCACGAAGACGACCGCTGCCGTCACTGCTTCCGCCTCCGCCTCTCAGCCACGGCCTCGGCCGCCAGGGAGCGCGGCTTCGAGGCCTTCACCACCACGCTGTTGATCAGCCCCTACCAGGACCAGGAGCTGCTGAAGCAGATCGGCGACGAGATCGCCCGCAGGGAGGGCCTGCGCTTCATCTCCGAGGACATGAGGCCATGCTACCCGGACAGCCGCCGGATAAGCCAGGAGCTCGACCTCTACCGGCAGAAGTACTGCGGCTGCATCTACAGCGAGTGGGAGCGGTCCAGCAGGAAGAAGCGCTGACCCCCTCAGGGTTCTGATTCAGTACGCCCCGACCATGTGCAGCCCCACGGCGACCATCACCATGGCGAAGGCTATCCTGAGGGCCCGGGCCGAGATGCGCTGAACGGCCCAGGCTCCAACCTGGGTCAGGGCGATGCTGGTCGGCGCCAGGCAGAGCCAGGCCGCCGGATAGAAGTAGCCAGAGGACCCCGCCGGCAGACCGGAGACATCCCGGCCATTGATGAAGTATCCCAGGGCCCCGGCGCTGGTGGTGAAGACCATCACGGCCGCCGAGGTGGCCACCGCCCGGTGCATTCTGAACTTGAGCACGGTCACCATGAGGGGCACCGCCAGTATTCCCCCACCGGCCCCCAGCAGGCCGCTGAACAGGCCGACCAGCGACCCGATCCCGGCCCAGAGAAGCGGCCTTTCCTGCGCGGCCTCGAGGGACTCCTTCGGCCTGGCCGTCAGCAGGCGGATGCTGACCAGGATGACCACCACGCCGAAGACGACCTTCATGATCTCCCCGCCGATGACCCGCGTCGTCAGCGTGGAGCCGAGCAGCGATCCGGCCGCCCCCGCCGCGCCCGTAACGATGGCCGCCTTCCACCAGATAGCGCCTCGCCGGTGATAGGCAGCGGTCGTGGCCAATGCCGCCGGGAGTATCACCAGCAGGCTGGTGCCGAAGGCGATCTTCACCGCGGCGTCCCCGTCCCAGCCCATGTGGTCGAACACCGCCACCATCACCGGCACCATGATGAAGGCGCCGCCGACGCCCAGCAGCCCCTGCCCCAGGCCGACGGCAACGCCGGTGGCCACCAGGATGACGATCAGGTATGCTTCCACGGCGGGGACTACCCTTTTCGGGCGAGCGCGGCCTTGACCGACTTCTCGATCTCGGCCGCTGTCAGGCCGTAGCGCGCGAGCAGCTCATCGGGGGTGCCCGACCGGGCATACATGTCTCTGATGGCCACGAAGGAGACGGGCACGGGGCGCCGCTGCACGACGACCTGGGCCACCCTGGCCCCCAGCCCGCCGTGCTCCAGGTGCTCCTCGGCGACCACCAGGGCCCCGGTCTCGGCCGCGGCCCGGGTCACCGCTTCGGCGTCCAGCGGCTTGACCGTGGCCATGTTGAGCACGCGGCAGTCGATCCCCTGCTTCGCCAGGCTCTCGGCGGCATCCACCGCTGCCGCCACCATCATCCCATTGGCGATGACCGTGATGTCGCGGCCCTCTCTCATGAGCACCGCCTTGCCCAGCTCAAACCGGTACCCTTCCGGCACCACGCGGGGGACCTTGGGCCTTCCCAGGCGAACGTAGAACGGCCCCGGCGCGGCCGCGATGGCCCTGATGACCTGAGAGGTCTCCTCGCCATCAGCCGGGACAATGACATTGAAGCCGGGCAGGGAGCACGCCAGCGCCACGTCTTCGATCGCGTGGTGCGACAGCCCATCCTCTCCGACGCTGATGCCGCCGTGGGTGGCCACCACCTTGACGTTCAGGCGGGGCTGCGAGACGGACATCCTCAGCTGGTCGAAGCAGCGTCCGGTGGCGAAAACGGCGAAGGTGCTGGCGAAGGCGATCTTCCCGGAGGCGGCCAGGCCGGCCGCGATACCGATCATGTTCTGCTCGGCGATCCCGCAGTCGAAGAAGCGCTGCGGGAACTCTTTAGCGAAGTAGAGGGTCATGGTGGACTTGGCCAGGTCCGCGTCCAGCACGACCACATCCGGATTCTCGCGCCCCAGGGTCACCAGGGTCCGGCCGTAGGCCTCCCGGGTGGATATCGACTCTTTCGCCGCCATGCTAAGCCAGCTCCTTCAGCGCCCTCTCCGCTTCCTCGCGGGTGGGGGCCTTGCCGTGGAAGTCGGCCTGGTTCTCCATGAAGCTCACGCCCTTGCCCTTGACGGTGCGGGCGATGACCATGGTGGGCTGCCCCTTCACCTGCCCGGCCTGCTCGAAGGCAGCCAGGATCTGCGGGAAATCGTGACCGTCGATCTCGATGATTTTCCACCCGAACGCGCGCCACTTGTCCGCCAGCGGCTCCAGGTTCATCACGTCCCGGTTCCAGCCGTCGATCTGCAGCCCGTTGTGGTCCACGATAGCCACAAGGTTGTCCAGCTTGAAGTGAGCGGCGGCCATGGCCGCCTCCCACACCTGTCCCTCATCGCATTCGCCGTCCCCCAGCAGGACATACACCCGGTAGCCCCGGGAGTCCAGCCGCGCGGCCAGGGCCGCTCCGATGCCGAAGGACAGGCCCTGGCCCAGGGAACCGGAGGTGGTCTCCAGGCCCGGGGTACAGGTCTTATCGGGATGGCCCTGAAGCCGGCTGTCGATCTTCCTCAGGGTGCATAGCTCTTCCGTGGACACCAGCCCCACCTCCGCGAGCACGGAGTACAGCAGGGGTGCGGCATGGCCCTTGCTCAGGATGAAGCGGTCGCGGTCCGGCCACTCCAGGTCTTCCGGCCGATAGCGCAGCACACGGAAGTAGAGGGCGGTGAGTATCTCCACAGAGGACAGTGAACCGCCGGGGTGGCCGCTGGCCGCGCTGGCGGTCATCTCGATGATGTGCCGCCGCAGCGTCTTCGCCATAGCCTGAAGGTCATCCAGGCTGGTCAGTCTCCTGCCTCCGAGGGGTGCTGTCTCTCCCCGCTTATTCTCTTCAGACATAGCGAATACGAAGCCAACATACATCATACATCTGCGTCGCGGCCGCCGGCAATCTCGGGTCCCGGGAACAGACGGAGCATCCCGGGATAATATCCGGAGAGAGCATCCCTTGATCGTCCCGACGCCCCGTCCGTGAGAGCCAGTTTGCAGGCTGAACGCTCGAGTTGCTATAATTTTTCATATCCGCGTGCAGAAAGCGCATCAGAAGGAGGGTCTTAGCACATGAGGAAATGGTTATGCCTGCTGCTGCTGGTGGTCGTACTGGCGGCGGCAATACCCCTGGCGGGGTGCAGCAGCGAGAAAGAAGCCTACAAGGTGGGGGCCATCTTCGCCGAGACGGGCACCAACTCGTCGCTCGGTACCCCCGAGGCGCAGACAGTGGAAATGATGGTGCAGAAGATCAATGATGCCGGCGGCATCGACGGCCATAAGCTGGAGGTCATTGTCTACGACACCAAGAGCCTTCCCGATGAGTGCGTGATTCTCACCAACAGGCTGATCGACCAGGACGGGGTGCTGGCCATCATCGGCCCCAGCTCCACGGGTGAGAGCCTGGCCATCAAGGGGATTATCGATACCGCGGAGGTCCCCCTGATCTCCTGCGCGGCCGGGGCCCAGATCGTGACTGAGGCGCCGACCAAGTGGGTCTTCAAGACCCCGCAGTCAGACGTCCTGGCGGTGCGGGAAATGTACAAGTACATGAAGTCCAATGGCTGGACCCAGATAGCCATCCTTACGGACAGCGGTGGATATGGCAAGGGAGGGAAGGCGGCCCTGGAGGCGGAGGCGGCCACCTACGGAATGAACATCATCGCCAAGGAGACCTTCGATCCCGCCGGCACCGACATGACGGCGCAGCTGACCAACATCAAGATCACCGGTGCCCAGGCATTCGTCTGCTGGACCACCAGCCAGGGGGCGGCGGTCGTGGCCAAGAACAGGGCTGACCTCAACATGACCATGCCCCTGGTCTGCAGCCACGGCGTGGCCAACACCACTTTCATCACCAACTCCGGCGCGGCCGCCAACGGCGTTGTCTTCCCCGCCGGCAAGCTGCTGGTGGCGGACCAACTGGATGATTCGGACCCCCAGAAGGACGTCCTGCTCACATACAAGAAGGACTTCGAAGAGGCCTACGCCGGCAAGACGGCGGACACCTTCGGCGGACATGCCTACGACGCTCTCAACATGGTGGTGGAGGCCCTGGACGAGGTCGGGGCGGACAAGGCCAAGATAAGGGACTACATCGAGAGCGAGATCACCGAGTGGGCGGGCACGGGCGGCATTTTCAACATCACACCCACCGACCACATGGGGCTCACCGAGGGCTGCTTTATCATGGTCGAGGTTGTCAACGGGGAGTGGACCTGGCTCAAGACGTCCTAGAAGCTCCGCGGACCACAGTTACAGACGCTGGAAGGGAGGGGAAAGGCATGCCTTTCCCCTTCCGTTTCTGATTGAGGACGGGCTCACCTGATGGAGACAGGACAGTTCCTGCAGTACCTGGTCACCGGGGTGACCATGGGCAGCATCTACGCCCTGGTCGGCCTGGGTTTCACCATCATATTCTCGGTCACCGGCATCATCAACTTCGCCCAGGGCGAGTTCGTCATGCTCGGGGGCATGCTCTCGTTCATACTGTTCGACTCCTTCGCACTGCCCATGGGCCTGACCGTCGTGCTCTCGATCGTGGCCGCGGCGCTGCTGGGCATGCTGCTCTACCTGCTGGGCATCCGCTCCGCCCGTAAGGCGTCGCCGGTGAGCCTGATCGTCATCACCATCGGGGCCTCCATATTCATCCGGGGCGTGGCGGCCGAGATCTGGACCAAGGACCCGGTGCGGCCCCCCTACTTCACCGGCAGCGAGTCTCTTTCCTTTGCCGGGGCCTACATCCAGCCCCAGGTACTGTGGATAATCGGCACCGCCCTGGTGGCCATGATCGTGCTTCATGTCTTCTTCTCCTACACCACGCTGGGCAAGGCCTTGAGGGCCTGCGCCATCAGCCGGAAGGCGGCCGGGCTGGTGGGCATCGACGCCAGGGCCATGGCCCTGATCGCCTTCGGGCTGGCGGCCGGGCTGGGCGCCATTGGAGGCGTCGTCATGGCGCCGCACACCACCGTCTCGTACGAGTCCGGGGTGATGCTGGGCCTGAAGGGCTTCGTCGCCGCCGCCATCGGGGGATTCAAGAGCCACACCACTGCCTTTTTCGGGGGCCTCCTGGTGGGCATCATCGAGGCCCTGACGGTGGCCATCAGCTGGGGGCCATTCCGGTCCGAGTACGCCGACGCCGTTGCGCTGATAGCCCTGCTGGTCATCCTGGTCATCCGGTCCCGCAGCCTCTCCGCGGAAGAGAGGGCCAGCTAGGATGAGATCCAGAGTCAGGGCCCTCTACCAGAACAAGTGGGCCATCCTCGCCTTCGCCGCACTGCTGGGGCTTCTGGCCGTCGTGCCCCTCAGCCCGGTACTGGACAAGTACACCATGCTGATGACGTTCGTGGCTGTCAACGCCATGGTCACCCTGGGGCTCTGCCTGCTGATGGGCTATACCGGCCAGGTGTCCCTGGGGCAGACGGCGTTCTACGGCATCGGCGCCTACGTTTCCGCCATACTCAGCAAGACATACGGCGTCAACCCGTGGCTGGCCATGCTGATCGCGGCCGCGGCCTCCGGCCTCTTCGCCTATGTCATCGGCTTCCCCATATTCCGCCTGCGGGGGAACTACCTGGCCATGGCCACGCTGGGACTGGTCCTGGTGGTCTACACCCTCTTCAGGGAGATGGGCAGCCTCACCGGGGGGCCCGACGGCATGTCCGGCATCCCGCATCTGTCGATCGGCGGCCTGCACTTCAACACCCCCGCGACGAGGTACTTTCTGGTCTGGTCCTTCTGCCTGGCGGCACTGCTGTTGTCCCAGAACATAATCAGGTCGCGAACGGGAAGGGCGCTGCGGGCCATTCATGGCAGCGAGGCTGCCGCGGAGTCTGTCGGCATCGACCTGAGCCGCTACAAGGTCAAGATATTCGTGCTGAGCGCCGTCTATGCGTCGATCGCCGGGAGCCTGTTCGTCCACACCCTCCGTTTCGTGAATCCCCAGCCATTCGGCTTCATGGCCTCGGTAATGATAGTGACCATGGCGGTGGTGGGAGGACTGGCCAGCATCTGGGGCGCCCTGTTCGGCACCGCGGTCGTCCGCATACTGAGCAACGAAGTGCTGCTCAGTTTCGGGAGCCTGGACATCATCGTCTACGGCCTGATACTGATGCTGGTGATGATATTCGTGCCCCAGGGCCTGTTCGTCGGCCTGAGGGACACCTTCCAGCGCTGGCGGCTGAAGCGCGCCCGCCAGGAGGCCCCGACGTGAGCAGCCCGATCCTGGAAACCAAAGGGCTGACCAGGACCTTCGGGGGCCTGACCGCCGTGGACCGGGTCGATCTGTCTGTGGAGTCCGGCCGCATCACCTCGGTCATCGGGCCTAATGGCGCCGGCAAGACCACGCTGTTCA
>CAYPDY010000015.1:20040-31784 GCA_964409515.1 uncultured Dehalococcoidia bacterium | reverse complement strand
ATTACGGGGGCGCAGGGCTACAGCGGAACTACGCCGCAGACCTATGTCGATGCGCCGCTGGGCGACTACACCATAACCTGGGGCGAAATCGTAGGGTTGAGCACCCCGAGTCCTGAGACGAAGACTCTGTCGGCGGGCGGCGGCATCTCCTTCACGGGCAACTACGGGGCGGACGGCACCGGCCCGGTGATCTCCGGGGTGACGGCCATCAGCCTCACCGCCGACGGGGCTACCATCACCTGGACCACCGATGAACCCGCCACCGGTCAGGTGAGGTACGGCCCCAGCACCAACTACGGCCCGCCTACCCCCTTGAACTCCAGCCTGACGACCGGCCACAGCGTGGCCCTGACCGGGCTGGTCTTCGGGACGCTGTATCACTACCAGGTGATATCGAGTGATGCCCTGGGCAACTCCACCACATCGGGGGACTACACGTTCACCACCATCGACAACATCCCGCCGATCATCTCCGGCGTAGCCGTCAGCGAAGTCACTACCAACAGCGCCATCGTCACCTGGACCACCACCGAGAAGGCGGACAGCCAGGTGGAGTTCGGCCTGACCAGGGCCTTTGGCTTCACCACGCCGTTGGACACCAACCTGGTGACCAGCCATCGCGTCACCATCACCGGATTGGCTCCGGGGAAATGGTACAGCTGCCGGGTCATCTCAAAGGACCTCGCGGGAAACCCGATGCAGTCAGACCCCTACGATTTCCTTACCTCTGACGATACCCCGCCGGTGATCTCCGGGGTGACTGTCATCGATATCACCGCGTCATCGGTCACCATCACCTGGGTAACCGACGAGAGGGCGGACAGCCAGGTGGAGTATGGTCTGACGGCCAACTACGGCTCGAGCTCGACCGTGGATCCCACCCTGGTGTACGACCATCTCGTGGTTCTGACCGGGCTGGCTCCACAGACAACGTACCACTACCGGGTGAAGTCAACGGACTACTGGGCCAACTCGACCCAGTCGGCTGACGCCACCGTCCCCACCACCGACACCGACGCGCCGGAGATCACCGGCGTGGCGGCCACGACCATCACGGACAACTCCGCCATTATCGTCTGGACTACCGATGCCCCGTCGGAGAGCAGCGTGGAATACGGCATCAGCACCACCTACGGCTTTGTGTCCGCCTTCGACAACGCCCTGGTCACCAGCCACAGCGTGGCCCTGGGGGATCTTGCCGCTCAGACCACCTACCACTACAAGGTGAAGTCGAGGGACGCGTCCGGCATATGGGCTGAGACTCCGGACTATACGTTTACCACCGGCATCGACATGGGCACCGATCCGCCGAAGATCCTCTTCCTCACCCCCGGTGAGCCCACCAACTCCGGTGCGACCATCTCCTGGAGCACCAATGAGCCGGCAACCAGCCAGGTGGAGTACGGGCTGACGGACAAGTACGGCTTCACCACCGCGCCCGGCACCGAGTTCAAGACCGCACACCTCGTGCCGATAACCGACCTCAAGGCCGGGGTCACCTACCACTACCGGGTGATAGCGACGGACGCCGCCGGCAACCGCGCTGTGTCTGAGGACAAGACGTTCAACACCCCGATGGGCAGGGCACCCCTCCCTTCGCTGCCGACCTGGGCCTGGGCCGTGATTGGCGTCGCTGGCGCCATGGTTGTGGGCGTGCTCGTCGTCAAGAACCGCTGACCATTCCTGCCGGGATTCCTTTATGCCTGGCGGCGACGGACAGGGCTGGAGCCGCATTCGCTACTGGAGCCGCGTTTCACTTGAAGATGGGCCTCCGGCTAGGTATACTACCCACAGTGATTCCCGGGCGATACGGATGGCCCGCGCTGAGTCACGGGCCTCAATCTTCTGATAATCGCGTAATGGAGGGTTGAAAACGATGGAAGCCAGACGCTCTAGCCGCCCTATTGAACGCAACGTGGCCATGGAGCTGGTCCGCGTCACCGAAGCCGCCGCCCTGGCCGCCTCCCGCTTCCTGGGGATGGGGGATAAGAATCAGGTGGACGGGGCAGCCGTGTCGGCCATGCGGTATGTCCTGGGCAGCGTCCGGATGGATGGGGTCGTGGTCATTGGAGAGGGTGAGAAGGACGAAGCCCCGATGCTCTACATCGGGGAACGGATCGGAGACGGCTCTGCCCTGCGCGTCGACATCGCTGTTGATCCGGTCGACGGGACCACTCTCACGGCCAAGGGGCTTCCCGGGGCCATCTCCGCCGTGGCTCTTTCGCCCAGGGGAACGATGCACTGTCCCCGGGAGCTGGTGTACGTGAACAAGATCGTGGCCGGGCGTGAGGCCAGGGATGTGGTGGACATAGACGCGTCGGTGGCGCAGAACCTGAAGAACATCGCCAAAGCCAAGAAGAGGAAGGTGTCCGAGCTCACCGTGGTGGTGCTGGACCGGCCGCGCCATGAGCAGCTGCTGTCCGAGATCAGGAGCGCCGGCGCCCGGATCAAGCTGATCTCCGATGGCGATGTCGCCGCCGGGATACAGGCGGCCATGCCTGAGACGGGAGTTGATGTGCTGATGGGAGTCGGAGGAACCCCCGAGGGGGTGCTTACGGCCGCGGCCATCCGCTGCATCGGGGGCGTCATCCAGTGCAAGGGCTGGCCCCGGGACGAGAAGGACCGGAAAGCGGCCATCGCCGCCGGGCTGGACCTGGACAAGGTCTACAGCACCGAGGACCTGGTGGCTGGCGACGATGTCTTCTTTGCCGCCACCGGCGTCAGCAGCGGCGAAATGCTGAAGGGGGTGCGGTACTTCGCCGGTGGGGCGCAGACGCAGTCCCTGGCGATGCGTTCCCGTTCCGGCACCATCCGCTGGATTGAATCGTGGCACAACTTCGAGCGCCTCGACAAGATGAGCGCCCTGAAGTTCCATTGAGAGGACGCTAGGTGATGCGCCGCCGGCTGCCGACCAGCACCGGCAGGAAGACATTGCGCTCCTGGGGCTTCAGGTGGATCGCCTGCTCCTCGCAGTGCAGAACACACTGCCCGCATCCGCAGCACATGCTGGCGTCTATCCTGGCCACGCCGGATTCGTCCACAGCGATCGCCCGGACCGGACAGTAGTCCTCGCAGGCGCCGCATCCGCTGCATCTCTCGGCGTCCAGCGCTTCTGCGATGTAGTAGGACTTCAGCATGAAGGGGAGATTGCCCCGGCTGTAGTTCCCCAGCGCGCCGCAGCAGTCCCAGCAGCAGTTGCAGACGATGTCCACCTCGTACTTGGCCGGGAAGTCCTTGAGCGGCACCAGCCGGCCCACCTGGTGTACGGCGCCCTTCTTCGCCGCCTCCCTGACCAGCTCGATGGCCTCCCGCCGGCTGATGCGCCGGCCAAAGCCCCTGTCGATCACGTGCTCGGCCGCGGGTCCGAGGCCCAGGCAGGCCTCGTCCGGAAGGCCCATCCGGCACGGGTCGCCGTCCAGCTTCCGCTGCTGCCGGCAGAAGCAGTGGAAGGCCGAGATCACCTCGTCCTCGGGCAGGCCCTCCAGGATGCTCAGGACGCTGTGCGGCGGGTAGATCCCACCGTCCGGAGGCGGCACGGCCCGGTCTATCCTGATGAGGCCGGGTGCCGGTGGGGTGGTCACCGCCACTGACCGCTGCGGACCGACGCTTTCCAGTATGGCATTCAGGTCGTCCGGGGGTATGTCCCGGGCCAGGGCGAAGTAGCCGGTCACCCGGCGGGCGAACTCCCTCCTGTCCGGTGTATCCCTCCCGCTCATCAGGTAATGCTCGAACCATCCGGGGAATATGCACATGATGTGGAGGAAAGGCTCTGCCTGTTCCGGCCCCGGCCTGATCTCGGTGATCTGCCCCTTGTCCAGGAGTGCGTCCAGGATATGGTCGAACTCCTGCGCCGGGAGGCCGGTGCGGGACTGGATCTGGCTGCGTTTCAGATTGCCTCCCCCCATCTTCAAGAGGAAGTCGACCTCGGCGGGCTCCAGCGCGGCGTCGAACACGTAGAGCAGGTCATCGGTGATGGCCAGAATGGGAGTCGCCGACTGGCCGTTCATCAGTTCGGCCAGCTGCCCCAGCTTCTCCTTGTCGTTCTTCAGGTCCATCGCCGCCCTGCCTCCAGCATATGAATGGCCCGGCCCGATCAGCCGGTGGTGAGCAGCCCTGCGCTGGCCACCAGGTCTTCGACCTTACGGTGCAGGTCCTGCAGGCTCCCATCATTGGTGAGCGAGTAGTCCGCCATCATGGCGGCCTCCTCCACGTGGAACAGCTGCTCCTCACCCGAGTCCTGATCCAGGAAGCGCTGGTAGGAGTCGGTGTCCCTTTCTTCGCCCCGCTGCCTCATCCTCTCGAAGCGGAGCCGGGGCTCGGTGACCGATACCTCCACCAGGACGAAGGCCGGGCCCAGCATCTCCTTCATGGTCCGCACGTCCTGCGGCGAACGGACCCCGCTTATGCCGGCCACCGGCCAGCCATTCCCCCGTATTTTCTCGGCGAGCATCTTCACAAAACAGCCCTGGCCGTACTTCCGGAAGTATGAATCCGAGATCTCCTGGAGGGTTGACCGGTCGGGCGTGCGCCCCTCGCCGGCGGCGATCTCCCGCACGATATCGCCGGTGGAGAGGAAGGGCACGCCGTGCCTGTCCCGGAGGTACTTCAGTACCTCATCCTTGCCCGAGCCGTTTCTGCCGATGACCCCGATGACCCTCATGGCCATGCCTATCATCATACGCCAAGAAATCAGGTCAAACAAAAAGAGTCCGCCCGAGCGCTCAATGCGGCCCATTTCTTTCTATTCGTAACTGTAACCGTTGAGCAGAGACCCGTGGACTCTATTTGTCGCACATATTCAGTTGTCAGCCGGCATTATATCATATCCCCCCGAACACGCAAGCGTCTTCTGAGCGTGGACGCCCTGCCCCGGGCAAGTTGAGAAGAAAATGTGATGCCGAACGGGTCTTCTGAAACACGCGCGAAGCATGTCACTGGTAGATTTGGGCCAGGCACGCGCTCGCGGGTACCGCCGCGAGCGCGGCGAGCCGATGCAGGAGAGAAGAGGCTGACGCGACTGGGCCACCGATGGACACGCTGAGCCGCGCCGGGCCGCGGAGGTGAGAGAGATGGCGCCTTTGGTTCCTCTGTCAGAATTCGATTTCAGCGTTCACGTTACCACCCATACCGTCACGGTCAAGGCGGGCCAGACGGTTCCTATCCCCATTGCGGTGCAGGCCGTGAAGGGGGATCCGCGTCCCATCCGGCTGACTGCCAGCGACTGGAGATCGGCCGGGCTCTCTGCGGACATCGCCCCTTCCCCGGTACCGTCCGGGGGAAGCGCTACCCTCTATGTGACCGTGCCGGCCGGTGCCGCGCCGGGCAGCTACCTGTTCACGGTGAGGGGCGAGGCTGAGGGGACGTTCAAAACCAGCAATGACACGGTGACCGTGGTGGTGGCGCCGGATGAAGAAGGAAAGGATGGCCAGGACGGCGGCCGGGAGGGGATGAGCGGGGATGGCCAGGCGGAAACGCCCGTGCCTGCTCCGCCCGCCAGGGCCATGCGGGCGTCGCTGTTTCGGAGCGCCAAGAAGGCCCCCGCTCGACCGCCTTCCGGCGGCCAGAGAGCGATACTGGCGGTGCTCATGGTGGTCATGGGGCTGGCCCTGGGGTTTGCCATCGTGAACATGCTGGGCCTGACCTATGAAGGAACCGGCGGGACCGGTACCACGTCCGGCACCTACACGGGGACCTCGACCTTCTGCATCAAGTCAGTCCTCGGCAATGCCCCGGATTGCGGCACCAGCAACTGCAGCATACAGATTGACTCCAGCGGCAACGTGCTCGGCCCCGGTCTGTTCGGCAAGATCACGGGCAGCTCCTTCACCGGTGAAGCTCGTGACGGGAATGGGGGGACCTTCGCCATGACGGGCACTTTCTCCAACGGGACCCTTAGCGCCAGGCACGAGTCGAGCAGCGTGACCTGGACGATAACGGTCAGCCGCTAGGGGTGGGCAGGGCGGCCGGGATGCCCGCGTCTCATCTTCTTCTAAGGAAGTTGTAATCCAGGTCCAATCCGTCGCCGCGCCAGGCGATGTAGAATACAGGCAGTCTGGATCGGTCACCCTCCGCTCTGGACACAAAGAAGCCCATCTGCCGGGATGGGCTTCTTTCTTTTGCGCTGGTCGGGGCGCGGAGTCACTGCAGGCAGTCCGGCGCTTCGGGCCCGAACCGGTCCGGCTAGACTGCGGAGTCGTCCGGCTGCTGTACAGCCGGATTCTCTTCGAGCGGCATGGCCTCGACCACGATGTCCGGCTTCTTGTTGGCGGAAGTCAGCTTGTTCTGGAAGACCCTCTCTTCGCCGCACAACCGGCACCGACCCTTGCTCTCAGCCTCCTGGGAAGAGTCGTCGATGATCCAGTAGTGGCGGCAGTCAGACAGGACCGCAACCCGCGTTGTCGCTTCTCTACGTTTCGTTGGCATCTTTCTCCCCCGACTCTAACTCTCTCGGCGCCCCGGAATCAACTCCTGGTGGCGCCGGCTGCTGATGCTAGAGGGTACGACATCGGGTTTACCGCTGTGTCTCAGGGGGAGTTGCCGCCCTCACGGTATCCTCACCGACTGCCGGACTCTACTGGCCCGCCGGTCGCGGCTGTCTGCCCTGTCGGAGGGCTTCGTCGATGGCGGACTGGAGGTCCACATCCTCGAAGATCTTCACCAGATAGGCCGCGGGTTCGGTGGCCTCTGCGCGCTGGCGCGTCTCTTCGTCATCGTAGGCGGTCAGGTAGATCACCGGTATGCCGAGCTTCTGCCGGATCTGCCTGGCGGCCTCGATGCCGTCCATCTTGCCCCTGAGGTTGATGTCCATGATGATCACGTCCGGCTGCATGGCCTCGGCCTGCTCTACGGCTTCCTGGCCGGTGGTTACGGCACCACAGACGGCGTGGCCCATGCCCTCGACCCTGTCCTGCGTAACCATGTTAATGATGTTCTCGTCTTCCACCAGCAGTATCTTCGCCATGACATCATCTCCGATCGCCAGAGGCAGTCCCGGCGTGCGCCGCTTCCCGGGAGGACCGGGCGCTGTCAGCCGCGCTGTCCCGGAAGCGGATGATGAACTCCGTGCCGCCTTCGCCGCTGCTGGCCTCCATGGACGCGCCCAGCTGGCTGATCAGGCTCATGGCCAGCTGCAGGCCGAGTGAATCGGCCTTGCGAATGTCCAGGCCCTCGGGCAGGCCGACCCCGTTGTCGCTGATAGCCAGGGTGATGGTGTCGGCATCGTCCGTGTGCAGCGAGATGCTTATCTTGCCGCCTCGATTATCCGGGAACCCGTGTTTCAGTGAGTTCGACACGAGCTCGTTGACGATGAGACCGCACGGGACGGCCGAGTCTATGCCGATCAGGACGTTCCTCTCCAGGTCCAGGCTTAGTTTGACCACGGCGCTGTCCCGTCCCCGCGAATGAAGCAGCACGGTGGTCAGGTCCCGGATGTATTCGCCCAGCTCCACCGATACGGTATCCTTGGACTGCTGCAGCCTCTGATGAATCAGGGCCACGGACTTGACCCGGTTGCTGCTCTCGTTGAGAACTTCCACCAGCTTCTGGTCCCGGGTGCGCCTGGCCTGAAGGTACAGCAAGCCGGAGATGACCTGGAGGTTGTTCTTCACCCGATGGTGGATCTCCTTGATGAGCAGGCTCTTCTGCCGGGCCTCCTCTTCGTGTTTGCGTTCGGTCACGTTGCGTACCATTATCAGGACATCGCTGCCGCCGCTCGGCACCACCCTGGCTTCGTAGTGGGGCGAGCCCGCGTCCGGCGACAGCTGGAACTCGAAGACCTGAGTCTCTCTCGACTCGAGGGCCTTCTTGATGTGCGGCATGCCCAGCTGCTGTATCTGTGCCGGGAGCTGATCTGTGAGCTCATCCGGGCCGTCGCCGTTGCCCGACGCCGATCTCGTGTTGAGCGGCCAGCTGCCCTCGACGATCTGGCCATCCTGGTTGACGCGGAGCATGAGGTCCGGAATGGCCTCTATGAGGGCCCGGTTCCTGGCTTCGGTCTCCGTCAGGTCGCGGTGGGATTGCTCCAGGGACGCCAGCATCCTGTTGATGCTGCCGGCCATGGCGGCCAGCTCGTCTCTTCCACCGATAGCCACCCGCTCGGACACGTTGCGGCTTTTCGCCACCGCCTCGATGCCGGAGCTGAGGCGGCGCAGCCTGTGCAGCACCAGCCTGTCGATCCCGATGATGATCATGGCGCTGACGATCAGGACGGCGCCCAGCAGCAGGTAGAGCATGTACCGAACGGCCTGCTCACCCTGAGCATGGATATCCCTGGGCTCGTCCACCCTGAGTACCAGCGCCGGGTTGCCGTAGATATCATTCAGGAGGGCGTAGGCGGCGATCGTATCGCCGTCCAGCTCCCTGACCAGCGATGGCTCGTTGGCGGACAGGTACGATACGGCTGCCTGATAGTCGCCCGGGGGCTCTGACTCATCGACCCGATGCAGTTCCACGGACAGGTCCGTGGCCAGGGAGAGGATCTGCGTCTCTGTCTCTCCCAGGTAGCGGCCCATGATCAGTGAGCCGGCAATCGGGCCCGTCTCGTTGGTGGGCAGAATGGGATGCGATGCCACCAGGGCGGCGTGCTCGGGCATGAGCAGCATCCCGGCCACGCTGCTGTCCTTGCCGGGGTGCTTCGCCAGGATGCTTTCGCCGGTCACGTGCTGCTCGAGGCTGGGGAGAATCGGGGTCCGCGTGCCGTCCGAGGCATCGATGGCCTCGGCAAAGGCGACCTGGCCGGCGTTATTGACGAAGACCACGAAATCGATGCCCAGTCTGCTGAACGTCGATTCCCCGAGATTGCCGGCAATGTACTCCGCGTTGCCGTCCTGCATGAAGTGGTAGGTCTCGTCCCAGGAGGCCCAGTCTCCAACAGTCGTATCCAGGCCAGAGATATCCTGGTTCAGGGCGATGGTTGCCCGGCCCAGGTCCTGGTCCGCTTCCTGTCTCTCTATTGTGGTGAACCTGGCAGCGAGTACGCTCTGGAGGGCGAAATACAGGACAATGGCGGCCAGAGCGCAGGATGTCAGGACCGCGAGTGCCGTGCGGTGGCGGAGTGTCATGTCGCTCCTCCTGGTCCAGATTATCCACCGCCGGGCTTACCTTTCGGTCTCGCGTTGCGGGGTATGTGTCACGGAAGTCTCACATTGTGAACGGAGGCGGCCTTGATTATTGCCGGGGTCGTTGGTAGACTCAGGCTCGATCCGCGTGTATGGAGGGCTGTCGGTATGATCAGATCGAGGATACTCGGAGTGGGGAGATACCTGCCGGAGCGGCGCGTTACCAACTTCGACCTGGCCAAGATGTTTGACACCAGTGACGAATGGATCCGGCAGCGCACGGGCATAGTGGAGAGACGCTTCGCCGATGAAGGAGTCTACTGCTCGGACCTGGCGCTGGAGGCCTCCCGGGAGGCGCTCAAGAGCGCCGGCATGAAGGCTGAGGACCTGGACTTCATTATCTTCGCCACCTTGAGTCCGGACCATCATTTCCCGGGGAACGGCTGCTATCTGCAGCCGAAGCTGGGCATCTCCGGCATCGGCTGCATGGATATCAGGAACCAGTGCTCCGGCTTCCTCTACAGCCTGGCGGCGGCGGATGCCTTCGTCAGGATCGGCATGTACAAGAGGATCCTGGTGGTGGGCGCCGAGGTGCACTCCAGCGGGCTGAGCTTCACCGACGAAGGCCGAGATGTGTCCGTGATCTTCGGCGATGGCGCCGGCGCGGTCATCATCGGGCCGTCGGACGATCCCGCGAGGGGCATCCTCACCAATCACCTCCATGCCGATGGGGCGTTCGCGGACATCCTCAGGCTGGAGATGTTCGACATCAGCCGCAAGCCCTGTCTGACTCACGAGATGCTGGACAGGGGCTCCCTCTGGCCCAAGATGAAGGGGAAGGAAGTCTTCCGGGTGGCGGTCACCCGGATACCGGAAGTGGTTGAGGAGGCCTTGAAGGCAGTGAATCTCAAGGTCGAGGACATCGACCTGTTCATACCGCACCAGGCCAATCTGCGCATAAACCAGTTCGCCGCAGCCAAGCTGGGAGTGCCGGAAGAGAAGTTCTACAGCAATATCCAGCGGTATGGGAACACGACGGCGGCGTCACTGCCCATCGCCCTGAGCGAGGTGCTGGAGCAGGGCCTGATAAAGGAAGGCAGCCTGATCATGTTCGTGGCCTTCGGCGCCGGGTTCACCTGGGGCGCCAGCGTCATGCGGTGGTAGGGCGGATGCCACGGCGCGCTAGTTGCTGCTCCGGTACACCAGGGGTTCGTTGCTTTCCGGGTTGGTGTCGTCCAGCATGTCCTTGAGTATCGCCAGGCTGGCCAGCTGGTCCTTCATGGTGCCCTTGTAGTCGCCGTATTCGAAGAGGCGTGTGCGGTTCAGAAACCGGTTGACCAGTGCGGCCACGGTCTTTCGGCGCTTCAGCCAGGGCATGTAGTCAAATGGATCGCCGGAGGGGACCTCCATGGTGACGTAGCCCTGCTTCTTGATGGCCGTGTGGTGCACGATGTCCCGCAGGTCTCTCTCCAGAGCCCCCAGGCTGCCCTTGGGGATGGTCGACAGGGGGGCGTGCCAATGCCTGGCCTCATTATTGACCACGGGTGAGTGGTGCATGTGCAGGCTGACCACGTTTTCGCCAATCTCGGTGTTCTTCAACTGGGCCAGAAGGGCGTCCCGTCCTCCCTTGACCGTCATGGCGTGGCCGTAGTCCAGGGTGAGCTTGACCTCGTCCGAGTAACCCCTTATGGCCCGCCCGCAGTCATCGAGCGTCTGGCAGATCCACCTGCCCTCATTGGGGCTGTTCTCGATGGTGGGGATGACCCTCCGGTCGTGGCCATGCTTCTCGTACAGCTGCTTGTTGGTGGCAGCGATGAACTCGATGTTTTCTCTCAGCCTCAGCAGCGCCGCCTCCCGGTCCTCGTCATCCCGGGCGACGCCGGCGTGGAAGACCATCACCGGGCTGTCGGTCATCACCGACTTGGGGTGCGCGTCCGCTATGCGGTAGGCTGCCTCCAGCTGGCCTCTTATCGCCTTCCTGGTGCGCGGCGAGGCATCGCAGAGATTGAAAGTGTATCTGCACAGGAAAGGGCTCTTCTCGACATGGGCGTGAAAAGATGAGATCGGCACTCCTATACTCTTCACCATGGTGTCGTTTATCTTCCATTCAAACCGATTGTAGAACAGCCGGGGGTCGGTGAGGTGGAACTCGACGGCATCAAACAGGTGAGGCCCAACCAGCTTCGGGTTTGAAGGGGTCTTCGGCAGGCACAGCGCCAGGCTGTTGAAGCGCTTGTCGGCGATCCTGAAGAACGGTGCGGTGTCGGCCAGCCTCTCGTATCCCAGCCTGAGGAACATGTACGTGTAGCTGTTGAGGTTGATGAGCATGGCGTGATGCGATGAGGTGGCGTATTTCATTCCGCTGTCCTTCCCGACCAGTGCCCTTGATTCACTATCTTTTTTCCTTGCCTCGCCCGGATGCCTGCCGGCCGGTCATTCCCGTGCGACCCGGGCCCGGCCTGCACAGTGCGTCGCGCCTTGATGGCTCCGCCAGGAGCCAGCGGCCAGGCTGCGCCGACCGTGGATGCGACGCCCCCTCGTTTGACTTGCTCCACCAGCCACTAGATTCTGCGCGTCCTGGCGGATCCTGGGAAGTCCCAATTGGTCAGATGTGGCGAGCCAAAGCGCTCAGTCCGGGGGCCTGAGCAACAGCGCTCAGTCCGGGGGCCTGAGCCAAAGCGCTCAGTC
>CAYPDY010000015.1:0-19940 GCA_964409515.1 uncultured Dehalococcoidia bacterium | reverse complement strand
AGCGCTCAGTCCGGGGGCCTGAGCCAAAGCGCTCAGTCTGGCGACTGGGCCGGACGCCCTTCAAAGATAGCCCCGGAAAGTGGAAACGGCGGCGCTGCGCACGCCACTCGAGGGATTCGTCCGAACCGGGATCGCCACTACCTACCATTCTAGACCCTGGGCGGCCGATTTGCTAGTGTATTCCGCCCCGCTACCTGGCCACTTGGGTCACAAAAACGAACCTCTTGCACCTTCCTATTGTTCAGCGTTTGTCGGAGAATGTCAGAACCTGTCGAAAATGCTGGAGCGACTCCCCGCGGCGCGGCATGGAGAGAATGCGCAGGCTGTTCTATGGGTGAGGGAATATAGAGACGAAAATGGGAACGGGCACCGCGGTGAAGCCGGCCGTCGGCGTCTTTGACCAGGTTCACTGGGGCGCACACCTGTGCCAGCTCTATGACTCGAGTCAGGACGTCATCGATGTGCTGGTACCCTTCTTCCGGAAGGGCCTGGAAGAGAACGCGCTCTGCTTGTGGCTGGCGCCCATGCCGCTCCGGCAGCAGGTGATGGAGGCGCTGAGAGAGGCCATCCCCCACCTGGAAGAATATCAGCGAAGAGGACAGCTACAGGCCATTCCTTATTCGGACTGGTACCTCCTCGACGGACGGTTCAGCGTGTCCACGGCGATCGGGAGCGCGGCCAGCGCTTTGAGCCAGGCGCAGCAGCTCGGGCTTAAGGGCATATGGGTGGCGGGTGACACCGGCTGGCTGGACAAGAAGGACTGGCCGGTGATGGTCGGCTATGAGGAGACGCTATCGAATCTCATGGTGGACGTGCCGACCGTGGGTCTCTGTACGTATCCCACCCGGGCCATGGGGATACCGGAGGCCCTGGACGTGTTCCGGATACACCGGTCCATCCTCGTCAGGCGGGAGGGCCGGTGGGAGATCGCCGAAAGCCTGGGCCAGGCCCTGGCCGAGGAGGCGCTTCGGGACAGTGAGAGGAGCTACAAGAACCTCTTCGACAGCGCCCTCACCGGCGTGGTGGTGATCGACGGCGAAACTCGGAAAGTGATTGTGGCCAATGCCGCCGTGGCCAGGATCTTCGGCTTCGAATCGGCCGAGGAGGTGGTGGGCGTGAACCCGCTCGACGTCATAATTGAAGACCGGGAACGCGTCGACCGAATCCTGAACGAAGGCTTCCAGGGGAATGCCCCGAAGGAGGCCGTGGAGTGTCGGGCGGTGAGGCTGGACGGCAGCGAGCTCTGGATAAGCGCCACGGGGGTGAAGACCGAGTATCAGGGCCGGCCGGCGGGGCTGATTTCTATAGTAGACATCACCGAGCAACGCCAGGCCGAGAACGCCCTCCAGGAATCGCAGAGGAGGCTGCAGTCCATCTTTGACAGCACCGGCGATGGCATAGTGGTGCTGGACTCGGTGGGCCGGGTGACGGCGGCCAACCGCCGGATCAGGGACGTGGGCGGCTGGACCCTGGAGGACATCATCGGGAAGCCTTTCGACGAGATGGCCATGTTCAGGCCCGAGGACATCGAGAAGATGGTCAACGTCTTCGTGCCGGTCATCTCAGGCAAGGCCTCGCCGGTCATGGAGGTGAAATGCGCCACCAAGTCCGGCGCGAAGCTCGACCTGGAGATCCGCGTCTCCCCGCTAAAGAATGAAAATGAGGTTGTCGGTATCATCGCGGTGCTGAGGGACATCACCGAGCGCCGCCGGGCCGAGGAGGGCCTGCGCGTTTCCGAGCAGAAGAACCGGCTGCTGGTGGAGAACGCCAATGAAGGCATCGTGGTGGTGCAGGACGGGCACGTGGCCTTTGCCAACCGCAAGACTCTGCAGATCATGGAACGCCTGGGCTACACCGTGGACGACTTCAAGGGGGTGCCGCTGGATAACTTCATTCACCCCGAGGACAGGCAGGTGTTCCGGGACTCCAGCGACAGGTGGGAGGCGGGCGAGGACGACCTTCGCGGCCTGCACCAGTTCAGGGGCATCGCCAAGAACGGCCAGACCAGGTGGATTGAGATCAACGCAGTGCGCCTCGATTGGGACGGGAGGCCCGCTGCGTTGGTCTTCCTGGAGGACGTGACCAGCCGGAAGGATGCGGAGAGGGCCCTGATAGAGAGCGAGAAACGCTACCGCCTCCTGGCGGAGAACGTCAGCGACGTCATCTGGGTGACGGACCTCGACCTTCGGCCGACGTACATCAGCCCTTCGATCAAGGGCCTGGTTGGGTCGGGGACGAAGGAGCCGCTATACAGCCGGCTGGAGGATGCCCTGACGCCGGCGTCCGCCACAAAGGTCCGGGACCTGCTGGCGGAGCTTCTGGCTACCGGGAAGGACCACCTGGACACCGGGCACCCGGTGGAGCTGGAGATACTGCGCAGCGACGGCAGCACCGTCTGGGTGGACACGACAGCGGCAGTCATCCGCGACGAGACCGGCCGCCCGGTGGAGCTCCTGGGAGTCCTGCGCAATATCACCCAGAGGAAGTACGCCGAGGAGAGGCTGCAGGAGAGCTTCCAGAAACTGGAGAAGACGCTGGCCGGCACCATCCAGGCGATTCGGGCCATGGTCGACACCAGGGATCGCTACACCTCCGGACACCAGCAGCGGGTCACTGAGCTGGCCTGCGCCATAGCCGAGGCCATGGGATTGACCAAGGAGCAGATACAGGCGGTACATGTGGCTGGCCAGCTGCACGACGTGGGCAAGATAACGCTGCCCACGGAGATCCTGACCAAGCCCGGGCGGCTCAACGAGATCGAGTTTGCCATGATCCGGACCCATCCCAAGGCCGGCTTTGACATCCTCGAGTCGATCGACTTCCCCTGGCCCATCGCCAAGATGGTGCTGCAGCATCACGAGCGGCAGAACGGCAGCGGCTACCCCGGCGGGCTGCGCAAGGACGATATTCTGACCGAAGCCAAGATAATAGCCGTGGCTGATGTGGTGGAGGCCATGTCCTCCCACCGCCCCTACCGCCCGGCCCTGGGCGTCGACAAGGCCCTGGACGAGATAGAGCAGAACCGGGAAACGCTCTATGACCCGGAAGTGACTGACGTATGCATGAGCCTATTCCGGGAGGGGAAGTTCTCCTTCACGGAAGAGCCGGCGGCGCCGCAGCACTAGCGGGCTGTTTCACCAGAGTCATGGCGGCTCGCTTCCCCGCCGCACTGGACGCTCAGACGTCCTCCCATTTGAAATCGCGGTCCAGGAAGGTGTCCAGGCAGGCCTCGACTACCCTGGTGTCGTAGAGCGTGGATTTGTTCCGGCTGATCTCCCTCAGGGCCGTGTCCAGTCCCAGGGCCGGGCGATATGACCGGTGGAAGGTCATGGCCTCCACCACGTCGGCTACGGCCAGTATCCGTGCTTCCGGTCCGATCTCTTCTCCGTGAAGGCGCGCGGGGTAGCCCGATCCGTCCAGTCTCTCGTGGTGCTCAACGACGATATCGGCAATCGGCCAGGGGAACTCGATGCTCTTCAGTACGTTGTATCCCGACTGCGGATGTGACTTGATCAGGGAGAACTCCAGGTCATTCAGTTTGCCCGGCTTGATGAGTATCTCGGTGGGCACGAATATCTTGCCGAAGTCGTGCAGCAGGCCGGCGACGCGAATGATCTGGACCCGGTCTATCGGCAGATGCATCTCCCGGGCGATGGCGCAGGCCAGCCGGTTGACCCGCTTCTGGTGTCCGGCGGTGTACTGGTCCCTCATTTCAACGGTGAGCGAGATGGCCTCGATGACGCTCTCCACGGTCGACTCCAGCTTCTGGATGGTCTGGTGGACCTGCTGGTCCGCCGCCCGGCGGCGGCTCACATCGCGATGAACGCCGCGATAGCCGGAGAGGGTCCCGCTGCCGTCGCGGAATGGCAGCCCGCTCGTCTCCAGAAAGACGGTCCGGCCGTTCTTGTGCAGGTTGGCCATCTCCACCGCCCTGATCGGCTGGAGAGTGGAAACGGCGTCAGTGATCATCCTGGACAGGCGGCGGGCCTCCGACAGCGGAACGAAGTCAAACGGGGTCTTGCCCAGCACCTCTTCCGGGGTGTAGCCCAGGGTGTCGTATACCTGCGGGCTGATGTAGGTGTAGACGGCCTTGCAGTTGAACTCCCATATGATGTCGCTGGTGGTTTCGACCAGGGCCCGGAACCGGTCCTCCCTCCCGCTGGAGGAGGTCGCGCTCAGCAGTCCGCGGCCGCTTTCGATCTCCCTTATCACCGCGATCACACCGGCCACCCTGCTGTCTGTTCTCCACGGGCTGAGCTGTATTTCGACCCTGACCCGGTCGCCGGAGCCGGTGCAGAGCTCCGTCTCGAAAGGCGGCAGCTCCAGGCCCGAGAGCGTGCCCTTGAAGTGGGACTCTATGCCGGCCAGCGCGCTCAGCGGGAACATGCGCAGCACCTCAAAGGACCGGCCGATGACGTCTTCCTCCGCGTACCCGGAGAGCTGGACCGTGGCCCTGTTGATGGCGATGACGCTGCCGCCGGCATCGATCAAGGCCATGCCGTCCCTGGCGGTGTCCAGGACCGCCTTCAGGCAGTCATGCACTTCGGCTTTGACTTCGCCGCCCGGTGCGGAGAAGTCACGCACTGTGGTCAACTGGCGTGTCTCCTTAGAGGAGTCTCACGGGACGCGGGCCCCGATCTCCTCTCGTGGTCAGGGCAAGTATAGCCGGCAGCACTCACGCGGGTGTCTCGACCCTGTGTGGGGCGGTCACAAGATATTCACCCGGCCGGGAAGTGTGTCGCCTCCGACGTGAGCGGGCGGGCCCCGTCTATTCGGAGCACGCGGCCGGTGATCTGGAACTCGCCCATCAGCCGGATGTCCTCACTCGAGGCGCCCACCATGACGTCGATGTCCCCCGGCTCCACCACGAGCTCCATCTCGGCGTTGTGGAAGGCCAGCTGGCCGGTCTTCAGCGAGAAGGACACGGTTCGTGTTTCCCCGGGCTCGAGATGCACCCGGCAGAAGCCGGCCAGCTCCCCGACCGGGCGGGTGACGGTGGCCTCGCGATCGTGCACGTAGAGCTGGACCACCTCGTCGCCGGCCATGGGGCCGACGTTCTTCACGTTGCAGGAAACCTGGACCGTTCCCCCGTTGTCTACCTCATCGGGGCTGATCCGGAGGTGTCCGTATTCGAAGGCGGTGTAGGTGAGGCCGAAGCCGAACGGGAACAGCGGGCTGGCGGGCATGTCGACGTAGTGGGCGGAGAACTGGGAGCGGCCTCCGGATGGCTTGTGGTAGTGATACACCGGCACCTGCCCCACGCTGCGAGGGACCGACATCGGCAGTCTGCCGCCCGGCGCAGCCTGGCCAAAGAGCACATCGGCGACGGCCCGCCCCCCTTCCTGGCCGGGCAGCCAGGCCAGGAGAACGGCCCCCACGTTCTCGGCGGCCCAGGCGATGGCCAGCGGTCGGCCGGTGACCAGAACCAGGACCACCGGCGTGCCGGTGGCGTGTACCGCCTCCAGAAGCTCCTGCTGGACGCCGGGCAGGGCCAGGGTCGCGCTGTCCCTAGTCTCCCCGCAGGTGCAGGTGCTGTCCAGGCCGGACTTGTTCCCCAGCACCAGGATGGCGATGCCAGCCTGCCTGGCGGCCTCGACGGCCTCCGGGATACCGCTCCGGTCCCCGCCCAGCAGGGCGCAGCCCCGGGCGTACGCCACCGTCACGTTCTTGCCCGCCAGTGACCTGATCCCATCGAGGATGCTGGGCACGCCGTAGTTCTCCCGGGCGATCGCCTCCTCGTCCGTCGGCTCCAGGAAATCGCTGAAGGCAGTCGCGTGGTGACCCACGAATCCGCCCAGCTCGACAGGGTCGATGCCCGCTTCCTTGGCCATGGACTGGAACGTCCCGACCACGCCTTCAGTGAAGCTGACGTAGTTGTAGTCTCCCAGCAAACAGCGGACGCTGTCGGACAGGGGACCAATAACGGCGATGGACTTCAAGTCGCGGCGGAGAGGGAGCAGGCCTCCCTGGTTCTTGAGCAGAGTCATTGACTCCGATGCCAGGCGGCGGGATACCTGCCCCGCCTCCGGCCTGGCGAAGGCCTCCTTGGTGCGGCCCGTATCAACATAGGGCTGGTCGAAGAGGCCCAGCCTGAACTTGGCTTCAAGCACCCTCCGCACCGAGGTATCAATGGTGGCCACATCCACCAGTCCTTCCCGGACCGCGGCGACCAGGAAGGCATAGGCGGTGGCCGATGGCAGCTCCACATCCATGCCGGCCCGGATCGCCTGGACCCCGGCTCCCAGGAAGTCCCGGGACACCCGGTGGTAGTGGCTGGCGCTCTCAATGGCCATGTAGTCGGAGACCACCAGTCCCTGGAAGCCAAGCTGCCCGCGCAGGAAGTCCGTGAGCATCTCCCTGGAGACGGCGCAGGGAATGCCGTCGAGCTCGTTATAGGCGTTCATCACGGAGGCCAGCCCGGCCTCCCGTATCGCCGTCTCGAACGGCCGGGCGAAGACCTCGCGCAGCTCCCGGGGAGCGATGTGCGCGGGAGCCCAGTTCAGGCCTCCCTCGGAGCCGCCGTAGCCTATGAAATGCTTGGCGGTGGCCATGACGCCCTCGGACAGGCGATCGCCCTGCAGTCCCTGCACGTAGGCCTTTCCCATGACGGAGGCCAGGTAGGGGTCTTCCCCAAAGGTTTCCTCCGTGCGCCCCCACCGGGGGTCGCGCGTGATGTCCAGGACCGGCGCCAGCCCCTGGCGGGCGCCCGCCGCCACCATCTCCCGCCGGATGGCGTCGGCCATCTTTCGAACCAGGTCCGGGTCCCAGGTGGCCGCCAGGCCGATGGCCTGGGGGAAGACGGTGCCCTGCCGGGCCTGGTATCCGCAGAGGCACTCCTCGTGGAATATGGCTGGGATACCCAGGCGGGTGCTCTCCACCAGGTAGCGCTGAATGGTGTTGACCGCCCCGGCGGTCTCGGCCGGGGGCTCAGGGCTCATCCCTGCCAGGCGTGAGATCTGGCCGATGCCATGGGACAGCTTCGACTTCATCCGCTCCGGTTCGTAGCCCGACGGACCGAGAAGATCGAAGTGCCAGCAGCCGCAGAGCTGGGCCACCTTCTCCTCCAGGGTCATGCGGGAAACAAGGTCATCAACCCGCTGGGTGATGGGTCTCGATGCGTCTCTGTACATGTGGTATACCTCCTTGTGGCAAGTGGCCTGCCCGTCAGAACGCCGCAGCGGGGGTCAGCGGCGCCGCCGCGCCCGTCCGGCCCTGACCGATGGCTTCTTCAGCCACCGATCGACCTGGGCTTCCGCTTCCCTCTCCTGCCGGCAGTCACAGGTTTCCCCCGAGTCTGAGGCCAGCCCGGGAGGCACGTGCCTGAGGTAGAAGTGGGCCACCTCATGCAGAATGGTGCGTATGGCGCTCTCCCTGTCCTCGTCCATCAGCTTCTCGGACAGGGCTATCACGCACTTGCCTTCAAGCAGCTCTTTGGGAATATAAGTGCCGGCTCCCCACTCGAACTTGGCCATGACGAATATGCAGCCGGCAAACACCCTGTCCGCCACTCTCCTGGGTACCCTGGAGAGCGCCACCGAGACGAGCTCCCGCAGCTCGTTCTCACCGAGGGTCAGGATGCCTCCGTCGGCTTCCCAGACCTGCTCGGGGGTGTAGTGCTGGGCCGCGGCCCTCTTTCCGGCGTTGTCCCCCATGGGACATATTGTAGCACGCGCGTCCGCGGTGAACCATGCTCAAATTGACACGCCATCACGCGCTACCTTATCATAAAGGAGACTGGCATGAGACTGGACTTTGTACGTGCGCCGAGCAGATTTCCAGTGAAACGGCAGCCCAGCAGTTTCTCATCAGTCTCAAGTCCCAACAGCAACCTCTTCTGCATTCTGAATTACGAAACCCCGGAAAGGAGCAAAGGAGCAGTAGTATGGTAGGAATTGTCTCTTATGGTGCCTACATTCCCATGTTCAGGATGAGCCGGGATGTGCTCGGCCAGGTCTGGGGCAAGTCATCGGGCAAAGGCGAGAGGGCCATTGCCAATGTCGACGAAGACAGCATCACCATGGCGGTGGAGGCCGTCGTCGATTCCCTTACGGGCATGGACCGCCAGAAGGTCGATGCCATCTACTTCGCCTCGGTCAGCGCGCCCTACAGGGAGAAGCAGTCGGCCAGCATCGTGAAGGCCGCCGTGGACCTTCGCGACGACATCGACAGCGCCGACTTCGGCAATTCGATCCGGTCGGGGACCAACGCCCTCAATGCCGCGCTGAATGCGGTCAAGGCCGGGGCGGCCAAGAGGGTGGCGGTGGTGGCCTCTGATTCCCGCGTACCGGCGCCCGCCTCCGACATGGAGCCCAACTTCGGCGACGGGGCGGCCGCGTTCATCATCGGCGACTCGGATGTGGCGGTGAGCGTGGAAGGCAGCTACAGCGTCTCCAGCGAGTTCCTCGATGTCTGGCTCAAGGCCAAGGACAAGTTCCACTGGACCTGGGAGGACCGTTTCGTGAAGGACGAGGGCTGGGAGAGGATCCTGCCGGAGGCCATCAAGGGCGTGATGAAGAAGTGCGGCGTCGGACCGAAGGACATCGCCAAGGCGGTCTTCAACGGTGCGGACGCTCGGAGCCATGCCGCGGTAGCCGGCAAGGTCGGGCTGGACCCCAAGACGCAGGTGGTGACGCCGCTGTTTGACACGGTCGGCGACACCGGCTCCGCCACGGCCCCCATGACGCTGGTGCGGGCCCTGGAGGATGCCAAGCCGGGCGACAAGATCCTCTTCGCCAATTACGGCGACGGCGCCGATGCCTATGTTCTGCAGGTGCAGCCCCAGATTGAGAAGGTGCGCAACCGGCGGGGCATCAAGAAGCACCTGGCCTCAAAGGCTGCCCTGACCAACTACGGCGTCTACCTGCGGATGCGCGACATGATGGACTGGGCGCCCAGCGTGCGTCCCGTGCGGCGCACCGCCGTTTCGTTTGTCTGGAGGGAGCGGAAGGCCTTCTACTCCGCCTACGGGCAGAAGTGCAAGAAGTGCGGCGGCATCCAGTATCCCCGGCAGCGGACCTGCATGTACTGCCTGGTTGAGGACCAGTTCGAGCCGGTCCGGCTGTCCGACAAGACCGGGAAGCTCTTTACCTATAGCATCGACGAGCGCGCCAACGAGATCATACTGCCCCTGATCAGGGGCGTGATCGACCTGGATGGCGGCGGCCGGTACTACTCTCAGCTGACGGACCGGGACCCGGCCAAGGTCGAGGTGGGCATGCCCATAGAGCTGACCTTCAGGCTGTTCTTCGATGGCACCAAGGAAGGGACAGGATTCCGCAACTACATGTGGAAGGCCCGCCCGGTAAGGTGCTAGATCGCCGGATGTTTGATGTAGGAGTATAGAAAAGATGGCAGAGAGTATTCGAGACAAAGTCGCGATCATCGGGATGGGGCTGTCGAAGTGGGGCGAGCTGTGGAACTATGGCCTCTTCGACCTCATCAGCGAAGCCTGCAACGAGGCGTTTACCGACGCCGGCATAGACAAGAAGCAGATCGACGCCTGCTGGACGGGGTACTATCAGAACGAGACGGCCACCACGGGCGTGGTGATTTCCCAGACCCTGCAGCTGCAGCAGATCCCCATCACCCGGGTGGAGAATGGCTGCGCGTCGGGGGCGGAGGTCATCCGCGGTGCGGCCCTCGGCCTGGCCTCCAAGCAGTATGACCTGGTCCTGGCGGTGGGCTTCGAGAAGCTGAAGGATGTCGGCTTCGGCGGCATGGCGACCGCCGGCGCTCCGGGCATGGTCTATCCCATGTACGCCCAGGAGTTCGGCGCCGCCCCGGGCCGCTATGCGCTGGCGGCCACCGCGTACTTCCGCAAGTGGGGCCTCTCCAAGGAGGAGGGCAAGCGGACTCTGGCCAAGATATCGGTGAAGAGCCATCACAATGGCGCCCGCAATCCCCGGGCCATGCTGCGCCGGGAGATCACCGTGGAGCAGGCCATGAACGCTCCCATAATCGCCTGGCCTCTGGGCCTCTTCGACTGCTGCGGGGTCACCGATGGCGCGGGCGCAGCGGTGATGTGCCGCACCGAGGACGTGCCCAAGTTCGCCGTCAACCACAAGCATGACTACATCACCATCAAGGGCTTCGGCGTCGCCGCCAGCCCGGGGTGGGGCAAGGAAGACCCCCGCTTCGACTTCACCTACTGGGATGCCACCGAGGCGGCGGCCAAGCAGGCCTTCGCCCAGGCGGGTATCACGAACCCCCGCAAGGAGCTGAGCCTGGCTGAAGTTCATGACTGCTTCTCCATCGCCGAGCTGGTGGGCGTTGAGTCCATGGGCATTTGCCCCTACGGCAAGGGCAAGGATGACGTCGAGTCCGGGGCCTGGGAGCAGGATGGCGAGATACCAATCGGCATCAGCGGCGGCTTGAAGTCCTTCGGGCACCCCATCGGCGCCAGCGGCTGCCGCGAAGTCATGGAGTTCTACCTGCAGTTCCAGAAGAGGGTCCAGGATCCGTCCCGGCAGCTTAAGGATGTGAAGTTCGGCCTGGCGCACAACCAGGGCGGCTTCCCCGGGCAGTTTATCTGCGGTATCACTATCACCGGCGCTCCTGACGTCTAGTCGCTGGGAGGTATGAATTGACGGGCGTCGACTTCGACATGATGCTCTCGTGTCCTTGATCGGCGCCCTGTCTATACACAAGTATTACTAAGGAGGTAGTTGAGAGAACATGGGGAATAGACTGCAAGGTAGGTGTGCGGTGGTTACCGGTGGCGGCAGGGGTATCGGCCGCGAGGTGGCCCTGGCGCTGGCCGCAGAGGGCGCCAAGGTCGTGGTCAACGGGGTCACCAGGAAGCCTGAGGAGGGGCATCAGTTCGCGCCGGCGGAAGAGACCGCCGAGGACATCAAGAAGGCCGGCGGAACGGCCATCGCCAACTTCGAGAACGCCGGCGATTTCGCGGCCGCGGAGAGGCTTATCAAGGCCTGCGTGGACAACTTTGGCAAGATCGACATACTGGTCAACTCGCAGGGAGTCCTGCGGGACAAGATGCTGCACAACATGTCGGAGCAGGATTGGGATGAAGTGATCAACGTGCACCTCAAGGGGACGTTCAACACCTGCCGTCATGCTCTCCCGTACATGAGAAAGCAGGGCTGGGGCCGCATCATCAACCCGAGCTCGGCCGCCTGGCTGGGATTTGCCCCGGGGCAGGCCAACTATGCCGCCGCCAAGGGCGCCATAACCAGCCTTTCCCGCGTCATCGCCATGGAGAACGGCCGGATGGGAATAACCTGCAACTGCCTGGTGCCGATGGCCGCCACCAGGATGACCATGAACGATGCGGTCAAGGCGAACTTCAAGAGGCAGTTTGAAGAGGGGAAGATCACCAAGCAGGTGCTGGAGGACCGCCTGGCCATGCCCGGTCCCGAGTTCTGCGCCCCGATAGTGGTCTATCTCTGCACCGACGCCGCGGCCAACATCAACTTCCTGTCCTTCAGAGCCGCCGGCGGCACGGTGGGCATCTACTCAGCCAACGAGCTGGTCAAGACCATCCACAAGGACCATCGCAAGGGTGAGAAGTGGACCATCGAGGAGCTGGAGGATCTGGTGCCCAAGTTCCTGCTGGTCAACTGGGTGAACCCCGCTCCGGCCGCACCGCCCGAGGCCCCCAAGAAGTAGGGCCGGCCGGAGGATTGGACCTTTCGAGCGGCGCCGGAGACGGCGCCGCTCCCTTTCATCAACCATGACTTCACCGCGTGTTCACTATGGCTGGGCTGTCCTGGCGACAGCGACCCTGGTCGTCTTCGGATCGCTGGGACTGGCCCGGTTTGGCTACACCATGGTGCTGCCCGACATGCAGGCGGGCCTGGGCATCGACAACTCGCAGACGGGCGCCCTGGCCACCGCCAACCTGATCGGCTACCTGGCCCTGGCCCTCATCGGCGGGGCCCTGGCCGCCCGCTACGGGCCGCGGGTGGTTGTGGCCGCGGGACTGTCCGTGGCGGCTGCCGGCATGATGCTGACCGGCGCGGCCGGCGGGTTCCCCGATGCGGTGGCCTGGCGGGTGCTGACCGGTATCGGCAGTGGGGCCTCCAACGTGCCGGTGATGGCGCTGCTGCCGGCCTGGTTCGCCAGCCGGCGCCGGGGACTGGCTTCGGGGATCGCCGTGGCCGGTTCCGCGCTGGGTCTCATGTTCTCCGGGGCCGTGGTCCCCCGCGTTCTGTCCGCCTGGGGGGACAGCGGCTGGCGCGTTTGCTGGTTCATCTTCGGCGGCATTACCCTGCTGCTGGCAGCGGGCAGCCTCCTCTTCCTGCGCAATCGGCCGGCCGATCTCGGACTCCAGCCGGTGGGGGCCGCCGGGGATGCGGCACCGCCTCAGCCTGCCGGCGGGATCCGCTGGGCCCAGGTGTATCGCTCACGCGCCGTCTGGCACCTGGGGGCGGTATACGTCGCTTTTGGGTTCTCCTACATCATCTACATGACCTTCTTCACCAAGCACCTCATCGACCAGGGTGGCTACACCAAGGATGCCGCGGGCGACCTCTTCATGGTCATGGGCTGGGTGAGCCTGGTGTGCGGCCTGGTCTGGGGCACGGTCTCCGACGTGATCGGCCGCCGGCGGGCCCTCATCATCGTGTATCTGATCCATGCGGCGGCCTTCGGCCTGTTCGCGTTGTGGGCCGAGCCCGCCGGCTTCACCCTGTCGGCCGTCCTGTTCGGGTTCTCCGCCTGGAGCATCCCGGCGATCATGGCGGCGGCCTGCGGGGACGTTCTGGGGCCCAGGCTGGCACCGGCGGCTCTGGGGCTGATCACCCTTCTCTTCGGTGTCGGGCAAGCCGTGGCCCCCAGCATCGCCGGCGCCATGGCGGATGCCAGCGGGTCATTCTCTTCGGCCCTGCTGCTGGCCGCCGGCGTAGCGCTGCTCGGCGCCCTGGGGTCATTCTTCCTGCGCCCGGTCGGGAACCCCTCTACTTCTGGCCGTACTTCTCGTTGAAGACGATCTCGGAGAGGTCCTTCCGGGGTATGACGCGCGGGGTCTCGCTGGGGTAGCCCAGCGGCGTCATTTCCACGAAGACAATGCCCGGCGGAAGCTCCAGTATCTCGGCGGCCTTCCGGGCATCCGCCAGGCCGACGTGCACGGTGCCCAGACCGAGCGAGTGTGCGGCCAGCACCAGGTTCTGCATGGCGATGCCGACATCGAACATGAACCAGTCTCCCTTGTCGGTGGTGACCTCTCCGCGCTTGTACCCGGACTTGCCTGTCTCAGCGCAAGCCGCGATGACCACGGGGGCCTCCGTGATGGCGGCGGTGGCGGGGTTGCCCGGATTCAGGGCGCCGGCCAGCCTGGCCCTGGTCTCGGGGTTGCGCACCACCACGAACTTCCAGCACTGGGTGTTGGCCCAGGACGGTGCCAGGCGGGCGGCCTCGAGCACGGCCTGGAGGTCCTCCGGTTTCACCGGGTCCGGCTTGTAGTGCCGGACGCTTCTCCTGTCCTTGATCGCTTGCATGACGTCCATGCTCATGCTCCTCTCCTATTCTCCGGTGATTATGGTGACCAGGCTGCCATCGGCCCGGCGCAGGGTGATGCTGCCATCGGCATTGACAGACTGGGCCAGGCCCTCTTCCACGGACCGGCCGGACCTGACGCGCACCGTCTTGCCCAGGGTCTCCACATGCGGCAGCCAGCGCTGGTAGACGTCCTGGTCCTGCCTGGCCGCCTGGTAGAGGGCGTCCATCTCCTGCAGCAGGGTGCGCAGCACGTCGTCCCGGCTGAAGGGGCGGCCGGCTTCAGCCGACAGGCTGGTGGCGATGGAGGCGATCTCCGGGTGTGCGCCCGCGTCCAGGCTGACGTTCAGGCCCACGCCGACGATCGAGGCCTCGAGATCCTGGCCGTGAAAGACGTTCTCCACCAGGATGCCGGCCACCTTCCTGCCGTTGATGAGGACGTCGTTGGGCCACTTCACGGCCGGCTTCAGTCCCGCTGCCCTCTCTACCGTTAGCACGATGGCCAGTGAGGCCAGCATGTTGATCTGAGGCAGCTGCTCGACGGTCGGCCGGAAGATGACTGACATCAGTATGCTGCTCGAGGCCGAGGCGAACCACCTGCGCCCCTGCCTTCCGCGTCCTTCCGTCTGCTCGTCGCACAGAACCACGGCGCCTTCTTCGATCCCCTCTCCGGCCAGCTTCCTGGCCAGGTCCATGGTGGAAGGCAGGGACGGGTAGTGCAGGAGCCTGCGGCCGACAATGGTGGTCTGCAGGTCCTTAAGAGCGATTTCCATTCGTCGATCTCTGCTCGCGGTGTGAACCGATTCTAGGATCGGGGGATGCGTATTGTCAACGCGGCCGCCGGTCCGGCCCAAACGCCGGGAACTCGCGCCTGTACGGTGTTTGCGCGCGTTCGGCAAATTCGTTAGAATCGATACGGGTTTGCCCCGTTTTTCTTGAGAGGAGACACCATGGAGTTTGGCTTTTCCAAAGAAGAGGAAGCATTCCGCCAGGAAGTCAGGGCTTTCCTCGCGGGAGTGGCTACCCCCGAGGTGATTGCGGAGGCGGATTCCGGCCAGGGCTGGGGCCCGCATACGTGGAAGTTCGTTCAGGCGCTGGGGAGCCGCCAATGGCTGACCCCGACGTGGCCGAAGGAATACGGCGGGCTGGCGCTTCCCCCCGTGTACCGCTTCATCATTCATGAGGAAATAGACTACACCGGCGCGCTCAAGCCCGAGGCCCTCATTGTAGGGGCCAATATCGCCGGCCCCACCATCATCGCCTACGGATCGGATAAGCAGAAGAAGGAGTTCCTGCCCCGGATCGCCAGGGGGGAAATCGAGTTTGCCATAGGCTACACCGAGCCCCAGGCCGGGTCCGACCTGGGCAGCCTGCAGATGCGGGCCGAGGACAAAGGAGACCATTTCATCTTCAATGGCCAGAAGGTGTTCAACACCCGGTGCCATTTCGCCCAGTACCACTGGATAGTCGCCCGGACCGATCCCGCCGCGCCCAAGCACAGGGGCATCTCGCTCTTCATCGTGGACATGAAGACGCCGGGGATCACCGTTCGCCCCCTCTACGGGCTGGATGGCATCCGGACCAACGAGGTCTACTACGACAACGTGGTCGTGCCCCGGGAGTGCCTCGTGGGCGAGCAGAACAAGGGCTTCGGCTACACGATGAGCGCCCTGGAGTTCGAGCGGGTTCTGACCGTCGGGACGCTCACCAGAAATTTCCAGCACCTCGTAAATTATGTCAAGTCACAGCCATCGCTGCGCCGGGACAGCCTGGTCCGCCAGAAGATAGGCGAGATCGCCGCCGAGATCGAGATAGCCCGGCTCTACAGCTACCGCCTGGCCTGCATGCAGAGCAGGCGCATTGCGACCACTTACGAGGCCTCGGCCTCCAAGCTGTTCACCAGCGAGCTGTCGCAGCGCATGGCCGGCTGGGGCATGGAGATACTCGGGCTGTCCGGCCAGCTGCAGCACGGCAGCAAGGGCGCGCCCATGGACGGGGTGATTGAGCACCTCAGCCGCGAGACCCTGCTGAACACCATCGCGGGCGGCACCTCGGAGGTGATGCGGAACACCATCGCCACCAGGGGACTTGAACTGCCGCGGTAGCCGGTCTGTCTGACAATTGGACAAAAAAGCGCTGGACAGAGCCTTCAACCCCCGCTGCGTGGCGGTGGTGGGCGACAAGACGGCCAATGGCTATGTCTGGCTGCGGAACATGAGCACCTTTACCGGGCGGCTCTACTCCGTACAGATCGATCCCAATGAGCTGCGGGGCATCGAGCAGCTCGGCGTAAAGAACTACGGCAGCCTGCTCGACATCCCCGGACCGGTGGACTACGTCGTCGTGGCGGTGCCACGCGCCGTCGCCGGGCGCATCATCGGCGACTGCATCCGGAAGGGGGTGGCTGGGGCGTCGCTGTTCACCTCCGGCTTCTCGGAGACGCACAGCCGCGAGGGTGACGGTCTGGAGCAGGCCCTGGTGAGGGCGGCCCGGGAAGCGGACTTCAACCTCATCGGGCCCAACTGCATGGGGGTCTTCAACCCCGGGCTCGGGGTTCGACAGGACGTCAACCAGTACCACGGCCAGAGCGGGCCGGTGGGCTTCATCTCTCAGAGCGGCACCCATGCCATCTTCTTCAGCCAGGTCGGCGCGCGCCACGGGCTTCTCATCAGCAAGTCCGTCAGCTACGGCAATGGCGCCGTGCTGGACAGCGCCGACTACCTGGACTACTTTGCGGATGACGACGACACGAAGGTGATAGGCCTGTATGTTGAGGGCGTGAAGGACGGCCCCAGGTTCGTGGCATCGCTGCGGAGAGCTGCCCGCAGGAAGCCGGTCCTCGTCTGGAAGGGAGGGAGAGGGGAAGAGGGCGCCCGGGCGATTTCATCCCACACGGGGTCCATGGCATCCGCCCCCCTGCTCTGGGACAGCCTCGTGAGACAGTGCGGCGGCATCCGGATCGACAACCTGGACGAAATGGTCGACTGCATGAAAGCCGTTCTCTGTGTCCGCCCTCCCCGCGGAACCAGGGTGGCCCTCGTGGCCCAGAGCGGTGGCCAGTCCGTGGTCATCGCCGATGCCTTCACCCGGGCCGGCCTGTCCGCGCCTCTGCTCACCCAGGCTTCCTACGAGCAGTTTGCCTCCTTCTTCAACACCATCGGCGGCACCTACCTGAACCCGCTGGACACCTCCTGGCACGCGCCGTCCATCCAGGACTCCATCAGGATCCTGGATATCGTGGGCGCCGACGAGAACGTTGACTCGGTGGTGGCGGAGCTGTCGCTGCCTTTCCTGTCCCAGATATGGGACTACCATCCAGGCCACCTGGATAACCTGGTCGCCGCGCTGGCCGACTTCAAGGCCCGGTGCTCCAAGGCCTTCCTGGTGGTGCTCTCCGCGGGACAGCTGGAAGAGCAGGCTCTGGTGGTCAGGGGCAAGCTCACGGAGAGAGGCGTCCCCAGCTTCCCCACCTTCGACCGGGCGGCCAGGGCCCTGGCCAAAGTGGCCGGGTACCAGGGGCCCGCGCCGCGGCTAGCCCTCCGCCGATAATGTCTGCCAGGGATGCCAGCGCCTGAATCGGCATCGACTTGTATTCCGGCTGGCGGCCGGTGGTATAATGGCGCAACAGCATCGACTCCTGATGAAGATGGTTCGGGGGGAGCATGGGTTTCAAGGGAGGAGGTGGTACTGTGGGCCTCTTCAAGAAGACAGTCAATGACCAGGATTGGCTGCAAGGCGCATTGCCTGTCTACGAATCCGCCAGGCCCATCATGACGGCGTTCAGCGATGCCTTTATCGGAGGCTGTCGCGAAGAGCTGAACGGCGCTGTGGGCAAGGTGCTCGAGGAGCTTCCCACTCTGGCGGACCAGCTGGGCAAGCTGCCCAACCCGAGGTCCAGGGCAGCGCGTGTGGCCGGCAGGACCCTCAAGCGGTCGCTCAGGGCCTACGTGTCCGGGGCCAGGGAGCTGGACAGTCTGTTTGACCTCTCTGCCCGGGGGCTGCGGCAGATGGTGGCGTCACACGGCGGCTCCGGCGAGCTGCTCCTGATGGCGCACCTTAACGCAATTGGGTCGATCGCGGGCAAGGCCGCCAGCCTGATGACAGAGGCCGGCGATTTCTTCGCCGGTGCGATTGAGGGCCCGGCCGCTGTGGCAGAGCCGCAGTAGGGGAGCAGTCCCGGGCTGTTCAGCGACGGCCCGATGCTTCATGCCGGCCGCAGGTGTTGGTGTGCTCTCCTCAGGACCACTTCCAGACGGGGTGCTTCTTGCCGGAAACCGGCGCGCAGACCAGGTTGCCGTCGGAGACAAGATGCCTGACCTCCCGCCTGGCCAGGGCCGCACTCACGCCCAGCTTGCGGGACAGCGCCACGGCCAGTTCGTCCTGTGAGCGCCCCGAGTTGCCCATCTGCTCAATGCCGCCGCTGGAGAGGAGCTTCCAGACAAACCCCTGGGTGTCCGCCTTCGCCACCCTCTCCTTGAGGACAGGGTCACCGCATCTGGCCTGCTTCTGCATCTCGACCCAGGCTTCGCTAACTTCGTGTTCGTAGGCATGGACTATGTCCATCATCTGGCCGGCGCTGAAGGTGGTCGTTTCCGCCACCGGACGATTGGCGTTGTACCTGGACCAGTTCTGCGTCAGCATCCTGATGCCGTATTCGTCTGCCCGCTCCCGGACCTCTGTTCCGGGCATGGGCGCCAGGAGGTGGAAGCCGTAGCTCACCTTGTAGGTGTCGAAGAGCTCCCTGGCCAGGCCGACCGTCTGGCCGGCCGTCTCCGGATTCTCGCCCGGCAGGCCCAGTATGAAGGATGCCAGCACATTCAGGCCCGACTCGGTGGCCATCTTGATGGCTTCCCTGGACTTATCCGTGGTGATCCTCTTCTTGATGGTGTCCAGTATCTTCTGGGAGCCGGACTCCAGCCCGAAGCAGACCCAGGTGCAGCCGGCTTCCTTCATGGTGTTCAGCACCCGCGGGTTGATGGTGTCCACCCGGGAGTAGACGGACCAGGTGATCTTCAACCCGCGGTCCCGTATTCCCTGGCAGATGGCCTGGACATGGGGTTCCTTCACCGTGAAGGTGTCGTCCACGATGTTGATCTCCTGGAATCCCAGCTCCCTGTTCAACATCTCGATCTCGTCCACCACCAGCCTGGGGTTGCGATACCGGACGCCCCGGCCGAACATCTTGGGAGCGGAGCAGAAAATGCAGCCGAAGGGACAACCGCGGCTGGTGATGACGGTGGAAGGCACCTTCAGGGCGCGGTACTTCGATATGGGGAGCAGGTCCCTCGCCGGAAGGGGCAGGCTGTCCAGGTCCTTGATGAGCGGCCGGGCAGCACTGGCCACGGCCCTGCCGTTTCTTCTGAAGGCAATGCCGGCCACGTTGGCCAGGTCGCCGCCCTCGGAAAGGGTTTCCACCAGCTCCACGATCGTCTGGTCGCCTTCGCCGATGACCACCACGTCGATCCAGGGAGCTTTCTCGATCAGATCAGCAGCCACAAAGCTGGCATGAGGCCCGCCGATGAGGGTGACCAGGCCCGGGTCGAACTCCTTGCACAGGCGCAGGATGCGCGAAGCGGCCTTGAAGTTCACCGTGGAGCAGGTGGCGCCGACAACGTGCGGCCGGAAGTCCGCGAGCTCTCTCCTCAGCAGATCAGGCGAATACCGGGCCATGAGCAAGTCCAGGATGCGTACCTCGGCCTGCTCGCGGCGCAGGATCCCGGCCAGGTAGGCCAACCCCAGCGGGGGTACGGGACACTCCGAGTACGGATAGGGCGTGTTGATAAGGAGAACGCGTTTTGACATCTGCCCCCCCAAAGCGGCGTGGTTTACTGCAGTTGAGATTGTGAGCCAAATCGGCCCTCCTGTCAAGGCGAAGTGTGCCCCCGGCAACGGCCTGTGGAATCCGTGGAGGGGGTTGACTATAATGGTGGGCGACGGAGGCGGCAGATGCAAGTGATCATCAACAAGACCAGGCTCTCTCTGATACAGGGCGACATCACCAGGCAGGAGACGGATGCCATAGTCAACGCCGCCAACTCGAGCCTCATGGGTGGCGGCGGCGTGGATGGAGCCATACACCGTGCCGGCGGTCCGGCCATCCTCGAGGAATGCAAGAAGATCGTGAAGAAGCAGGGACGGCTGCCGACCGGGAAGGCGGTCATGACCACCGGAGGCAACTTGAACGCGGCTCACGTTATCCACACAGTCGGCCCCATCTGGCACGGCGGCAAGAGCGGTGAGCCGGATCTCCTGGCCAGCGCCTACAGGGAAAGCCTGGCGCTGGCGGTGGCCCGAGGCCTGAAGACCATCTCCTTTCCGTCGATCAGCACCGGGGCCTACGGCTACCCGGTCGACTCGGCGGCGGAGGAAGCCCTGGGGACCGTGGTCGGCTTCCTGAAGGAGGACACGTCCCTGGAAGAGGTGGTCTTCGTCCTCTTCGACCACCGGACCTGCGAGGTCTACATCGAGGAGTTGGAGCGCCTGCTGCC
>CAYPDY010000014.1:14023-32169 GCA_964409515.1 uncultured Dehalococcoidia bacterium | reverse complement strand
GATGTCATCGGCCTGGGCCATCATCAGGTCGGCCAGCTCGTCCACGATGAGGACTATGAAAGGCATGGGCTTGGGCGTCTTGCCGCTCCGGTTGTAGGTGTCGATATTGTGCACCTTGACCTGGGCCAGTCTGCGGTAACGGCCGTCCATTTCATGGGTCAGCCACTGCAGTATCTCCACGGCCTTCTCGCTTTCGGTGATGACCGGGGTCATCAGGTGCGGTATGCCATCGAAGGCGATCAGCTCCACGCGCTTGGGGTCGATCATGATGAACCGCAGCTCGCGGGGCGTATTGTTCATGAGCAGGGAGAGGATGGTGGAGTCCAGGCACACGGTCTTGCCGCTGCCGGTGGCTCCCGCGATCAGCACGTGCGGCATCTTGGCCAGGTCGGCCACGGCCATATCGCCGGAGGTGCCCTTGCCCAGCGCTACCGCCAGCGGCGACTTGCTGACGAGCCGCCGGAAGGCGGGGCTTTCCAGCACCTCGCGGACAGAGACCATCCCGGAGGAAGCGTTGGGCACCTCGATGCCCACCACGGCCTTCCCCGGCACAGGGGCTTCCATCCGGATGCTGGAGGCGGACAGGGCGAGGGCCAGATCATTCTGCAGGGCGGTGATGCGCTCCACCTTGACGCGGGTCCGGGACACCTCTTCCTTCCGGACCCTGGGGTTGCCGTTGCGGTCCTTCTCCTTGACCTCCCGGTACCTTATGTCCCACCCGGGCTCGACCTCGAACTGGGTGACCGCGGGGCCGACGTTCTTCTCTTTGACCTTGGCGTCGACGCCGTAGCTGGCCAGCGACTCCTCGATCAGCCTGGCCCTTCTGTCCACATCGGCCTTGCTGAGCTCCGCGTTGGCGGTCTCGTCCAGCAGCGTGACCTCAGGCTGGCGCCACTCGCCCGGGACCATGGCCGGGAGGTCCGCGGCCACCACTTGAGGCGCCCTGGCCGGCGGCCGCGGTGCGCGCTTCTTCTTCTGTGTCTCCTGCGGGGCCGGGATGCTCTTCGAAACCAGCGGGATGCGGCGTTCCCGCAGCCAGCTGAAGGCCCTCCGGTGGGGCGGGTTCTCCAATAACCGGCCGGCTGCCCCGCCGGCGGTTTCCCTGGCCTTCTGCCCGACCTGCCCCAGGAATGGAACGACCCCGGACAGCCAGCTGCCCAGCCTGGCCCAGACCCAGTGCGGAGCTACCAGGGCCGTGCCCAGCAGGACCAGCCCGGCGACGCGGAGCACGCCGAGGGCGGTCTGCCCGGAGCTGCCGAGGTCCTTGATCCCGATGATGGCCTGGCCGCATATCCCCCCCAGGCTCACCGTTCCCAGGTCCGGCGCTACGCCGATGTAGGTGTCGCCCAGGTACCGGCCGGAGGGATGGAAGAAAGCCAGCGCGCCCATCAGGGCGGCGGCGAAGACCAGCATGCCGAGCCAGAAGTTCCACCGCTCGAAGAGCAGCCCCAGCCGCTGGGTCCAGTAGAGCATGGTCAGGCCCACGACCAGGACCGGGACCATGAGGGTGCCCAGTCCGAAGGCCTTCGTCAGGGGATTCCACGCCACGAACAGGAGGATGCCCACGAACAACAGCCAGATGGCCCGAAGCAGCCAGCTCTCGGTCGTGAGTATCCCGTTTCCGTCGGAACCGCCGGATCCCGCTCTACGTGGCATGGCCTGGCTCCTTCACCTCCGTCGTCCCTGCTGCCCGGCCGCCGGAGGCGACGCCTCCGCGGCACGGGGCGCGTCCATTGCCGGGACGCGTGCCTTCAGAGCAAGCTGAGCTGCTGCGGCTTGTCGCCGGCCGGCCCGGGTTCCGAAACCCCGGCCGCTTCAGCCAGCAGCGCGGGTATCTTCAGCATGTCGGCCTGGATCGTCTCGCGGAGCTTCTGCTGGTGCAGGGCCGCCGCCGGATGATACATGGCGAAATAGACCAGCCCGCCCTCCCGGCGTGACTTGCCGTGCACCCGGCTGATGGTCTCCCCGGGGAAGAACCTGGCCATCGAGTACCTCCCCAGGGTGACGATCATCCTGGGGTGCAGCAGCTGCAGCTGGCGGTCAAGCCACTGCTGGCAGGTCTTCATCTCCATGGGCTGGGGATCCCGGTTGCCGGGGGGCCGGCACTTCAGCACGTTGCAGATGTAGACCTGGGGCCTCTTCAGGCCGATGGAGGCGAGCAGCTCGTCCAGGAACTGCCCGGCCGGCCCCACGAAAGGACGCCCCTGCTGGTCTTCGTGCCAGCCCGGCGCCTCCCCGATGAAGGCAATGGCGGCATCCTCCGCCCCCTCGCCGGGCACGACTTTGGTCCGCTGCCGGGCAAGTTCGCATTGCCGGCAGTTGGCTATTTCCCTGTTAAGATCGCTCAGTGCCGACACGTCTGACCTGACCCTGAGCGATACTAGCACAGGTCCTATGGCAAGTCAATGCGCCGCCCTCGTCCTGCGCCGCCCTCGTCCGCCGGTCCGCGGCGCCTCGTCAGCCGCGTTTGGCGGCGGGCTGTTTTCCTTGCCTCGGCCCCCCCCTTTATGCTAGACTCTAGCGTGGCGTAGCCCCGCCTCTGGGAGGTCGGGATGGGCGAATTTACACCCAAAACTATCGTTGAAGAACTAGACAAGTATATTGTTGGCCAGAAAGAAGCCAAGAAAGCGGTAGCCATCGCGCTGTCCAACCGCGAGCGGCGCCGCAAACTTCCGCCGGAGATCAGGTCGGACGTCATTCCCAAGAACATCCTGATGATCGGGCCCACGGGCGTGGGCAAGACCGAGATATCGCGCCGCCTGGCGGCCATGATCAACGCGCCTTTCATCAAGGTGGAGGCTACCAAGTTCACCGAGGTGGGCTACGTCGGGCGCGATGCCGAGTCGATTGTCCATGACCTGGTGGAGATGAGTGCTCGCAAGGTGTACCACGAGCAGCTGAAACAGGTGGAGAGCAATGCGGAGCGGCTGGCCAGCGACCGGATTGTGGGTTACCTCTACCAGCAGATGACCCAGAGGGGCCGGAAGGTGGTGGAGAAAGGCCAGCAGGCGCCGGGGGCCGGCGCCAGGATCGCCAAGGCTCCGCCGGCCAGGGCCGGGGGAGGCCCTCTTTCGGTGGTGACCCGGGAACGGCTGGCCAAGCTCCTGGCGAGCAACAAGCTGGAAGACCACTTTGTGGAGATCGAGGTTTCCGAGTCGGAGGCGGGTGGGATCTTCTTTGACCCCCGCCTGGACATGGATGTGGACGGGGACTCTCTGTGGCTTGACGATCCGGGCCGGGGCGGCAGAGGCCGCGGGCAGCGCAAGAAGAAGGTGCGCGTCCGCGAGGCCCGGCGCATCCTGGTCAGGGAAGAGGCCAACAAGCTCCTGGACTTCGACCAGGTGGTGGACCGGGCCGTAACGGATACGGAAGAAAACGGGCTGGTATTCATTGACGAGATCGACAAGCTCTGCGGACCGAAGATGGACATGGGCCGGGACGTTTCCGGCGAGGGGGTGCAGCGGGACATGCTGCCCCTGCTGGAAGGCACGACGGTGATGACCCGCTACGGTCCTTTGAGTACTGAGCACATACTGTTCATCGCCGCCGGCACCTTCTCGCAGAACAAGCCCTCGGATCTCATACCCGAGCTCCAGGGGCGTTTCCCGCTGAGGGTGGAGCTGAACCCGCTGACTCAGCAGGATTTTGAGAGGATACTGACGGAGCCGCGCAACTCCCTCACCAATCAGTACAAGGCCCTTCTGGACACCGAGGGAGTGACGCTGGAGTTTGCCGCGGACGGGATACAGGAGATAGCCCGGCTGGCGGTCCTGATGAACGAACGGATGGAGAATATCGGCGCTCGGAGGCTTTTCACCATAATAGAAAAACTAGTGGAGGACTTAAGCTTCACAGCATCGGAGCGGAAGGGAGAGCGGGTCGTGATCGACGCCGATTACGTCTCGCAGCAGGTGGGGAGCTTGGTCAAGGACGAGAATCTGAGCCGGTATATATTGTGAGGTGAAATGACGGAACAGGTGGCCACTACTAGCAGCGTCGTATCGGTGAAGCTGCTCCTGGAAGCGGGAGCGCACTTCGGGCACCAGGTTGGCCGATGGAACCCGAAGATGAAGAGGTACATCTTCATCGAACGCAACGGCATCCACATCATCAACCTGGAGCAGACCATAAACCTGCTGGACAAGGCCTCGAAGTACGTGACGGAGCTGGTGGCCCAGGGAGGGGACATACTCTTCGTCGGCACCAAGAAGCAGGCGCAGGAGGCCATAGAGCAGGAATCCAAGAGGTGCGGCATGCCCTACGTCAACCAGCGGTGGATTGGCGGCATGCTCACCAACTTCAACGTGATACAGTCGCGAGTTGACTACCTGGTCCACCTCGAAGACCAACGGACGCGGGGGTTCTTCCATCGTCTGCCCAAGAAGGAAGTGCTGAGGCTGGAGCGGAAGATCCAGAGACTGAACCACCAGATGGGCAGCTTCAAGGAAATGACCAAGTTCCCCAGCGCGCTCTTCATCGTGGATCCGTCCAAGGAGCGGCTGGCGGTGGCCGAGGCCAGGCACCTCGGTGTGCCCATAGTGGCCGTGGTCGACACCAACTGCAACCCGGATGAGATAGACTACCCGATTCCAGGCAACGACGACGCCGTGAGAGCGGTAAAGCTGATGTGCACCAAGATGGCCGAAGCGGTGCTGGAGGGCAAGAGGATCCTGGAGAAGGCGGAGCGGGAGAGTGCGGAGATAGCCGGCAAGGAGGCCATCGACAGCCTGGAATCGCTGTCGTTCAGCCCTGAGGAGGAGAAGCGCAGTGGAGATTTCAACGACGCTAATAAAGGAGCTTAGAGACAAGACCAGTGCCGGAGTAATGGAGTGCAAGCGGGCACTGCAGCAGGCCGACGGCAGCATCGATCGGGCCTGTGACATACTGAGGGAGCAGGGGCTGGCCCGGGCGGAGAAGAAGGCCGACCGGACGGCGTCCCAGGGGCTGGTCGAGGTCTACGTCCACGGCGGGGGCCGTATAGGCTCCATGGTGGAGTTGAACTGCGAGACCGACTTCGTGGCCCACACCGATGAGTTCAAGGCCGTGGTCCATGACCTGGCGCTGCAGATAGCGGCCACCGATCCGCGCTTCATCTCGTCCTCGGATATCCCCGAGGCGGAGAAGGGCAAGGTCAACCCGGAGGAAGCCTGTCTCCTTTCGCAGCCCTTCATCCGCGATCCGTCCCGGAAGATCTCGGACATCGTGACGGAGGTCTCGGCCAAGATGGGCGAGAAGGTAGCCGTGCGCCGGTTTGCCAGGTTCGAGCTGGGCAAGTAGCGCCGGCGCGCGCACGCGTAGTCTTCATGAGCACGACGAGTTGTGGAGGCTGACCTTAGCGGCAAGGTAGCAGTGGTGACCGGTTCCAGCAAGGGGATCGGTCGGGCCATAGCTGTCAGATTGGCCGAAAACGGCGCCTCCGTGGTCATCAACGCCCGGACGCCAGGCCCCGCACTGGAGCTGGTGGAGCAGATCCGGGCCATGGGCCGTGAGGCCCACTTCGAGCCGGCGGACCTCTACGTATACCAGGATGTGAAACGCCTGATCGACAGCGCCGTGCAGCGGTTCGGCCATGTCGACATAGTGGTCGCCAGCGGCGCCGCGGCCGGACCCCCGCCACAGCCGTTCCTCCAGATCGACCCTGCTTCATACGTCGACTGCATCAGCAGCCACCTCTTCACCCGGCTGTACGTGGTGAGGGCGGCCCTGGACCACATGGCGGCGCAGCAGTCTGGTAGAATCATCATCGTGACCACGGACGCCGGGAGAACGCCCACCAGGGGGGAGTCCCTTATTGGCGGCGCAGCGGCGGCCCTGGTGCTGATGACCAAGGCCCTGGCCATGGAGATGGCCCGGTCCAAAATACGCATCAACACCATATGCACCACGGTTACCAGGGACACGCCGGGGTACGACAAGGCAACATCCCAGACGGACACGCGCCTGGCGGGCATCTTCAAGGCGGCGGAGGAGCGGATGCCGTTTGGCATCAACCGCCCGGAGCATATCGCCGCGATGGCGCTGTTCCTGGCCTCGGAGGATTCGAGCCAGATCACAGGCCAGATATTCAGCATCAGCGGCGGACTGTCGTTCCCGGGCTGACCGGGGCCATCAAATCTGCGAACAGGAGGACTGCGGGTCTATGAGTGATCCGGCAAAGGGCTACAGGCGGGTCCTGCTGAAGCTGAGCGGCGAAGCGCTGATGGGCAAGCGTGAATACGGGATCGACGACTCGATCCTGAAGATGGTGGCCAGGCAGGTGAAGGATGTCATGGACACCGGGGTCGAGGTGGCCATCGTGGTGGGCGGAGGCAACATCTGGCGCGGAGCCGACGCTGCCGCCAGGGGCATGGACCGGGCCACCGCCGACTACGCCGGCATGCTGGCCACGGTCGTGAATGCGCTGGCCCTGCACGATGCCCTGGAGAAGCAGGGGCTGGTGGCCCGGACGCAATCGGCCATCCCTATTCAGTCCGTCGCCGAACCGTACATCCGCCTCAGGGCCATCCGCCACCTGGAGAAAGGGCGGGTGGTGATCTTCGCGGCCGGGACGGGGAACCCCTACATGACCACGGACACGGCGGCCGCACTGCGGGCGATCGAGATCAAGGCCGAGGTGGTGCTGATGGCCAAGAACAAGGTGGATGGCGTCTACTCCGCTGACCCCAACAAGGATCCCACGGCCAGGAAGTTCGAACACCTTAATCACCGCGAGGCCCTCAAAATGGGGCTCCACGTCATGGATGCCACCGCCTTTTCCCTGTGCATGGAGAACAACCTGCCCATCGTGGTGTTCGACCTTCATGCCGCCAGCAGCATCAGGCGAGCAGTAGCCAGGGAGCACATAGGGACGCTGGTTTCTTCGGGGGTGAAAGGATGATTGACGAGACACTGAAGGCCGCTGACGGCAAGATGCAGAAAACGGTCCAGGTACTGAAGAGGGAGATGGAGACGATCAGGTCCGGCAGGGCCACCTCCGCCCTGGTGGACCAGATAGCGGTGGAGGCGTATGGCACCAGCACCCCGCTGAGCCAGCTGGCATCCATATCGGTGCCGGAGGCGAGGCTCCTCGTGATCCAGCCCTGGGACCGGAGCATCGTGGGGAATGTGCAGAAGGCCATCCAGAAGTCCGACCTGGGTCTCAACCCGCAGACTGACGGGGAGGTCCTCCGCCTGGTGATACCGCCTCCCACGGAGGAGCGCCGCAAGGAGCTGGTCAAGGTGGTGCACAAGAGGGTGGAGGATGCTAAGATCGCCGTGCGCAATGTCAGGCGGGACGCGCTGGAGGAGCTGAGGAAGCTGGAGAAGGACAAGCAGGTCTCGCGGGACGACAACACGCGCGCTACGGACAGGCTGCAGAAGCTGACGGACCGGTTCATTGGCGAGGTCTCCAGGGTGGGCGCGGACAAAGAGGCGGAGATAATGGAGGTCTAGCGATTCAGGACGAAGCGGCCGGGATCGGCCCCATACCCGCCCATGTGGCCATAATCATGGACGGCAACGTCAGGTGGGCGGAGGGCCGGCACCTCTCCCGGCTCAAGGGGCATCGCGCCGGGACGGAGAACATCCGCCGGGTCGTCGAGGCCTTCGGTAAGAGCGGCGTCAAGTACCTCACCCTGTATGCCTTCTCCACGGAGAACTGGCAGCGCCCCAGGAGCGAAGTGAAGGAGCTCATGCAGATCCTGGCCAGCGTCATCGGCCGCGAGACGAAGGAGATGCACAAGAGGGGCATCAGGCTGCGCCACCTGGGGAGGCTGGACCGGCTGCCCGGAAGGCTGCAGGAAGAGGTACTCAAGTCCATTGAGCTGACCCGGGACAACGACCGGATGACCCTGAGCGTGGCCTTCGACTACGGGGGCCGGGCCGAGATCATCGAGGCCGCCCGGCGCCTTCTCCGCGATAAGCCGGATCCGGATGCGGTGGATGAAGAGGTCTTCAGCCGCTATCTCTACACCGCGGGGCTCCCGGACCCCGACCTGATCATCCGGACCGCCGGAGAGATGAGGCTCTCCAACTTCCTCCTGTGGCAGTCGGCCTACAGCGAGTACTACTTCACCCCTGTCTACTGGCCGGACTTCGATGCGGAAGAGGTCCGGAAGGCGCTCCTGGCGTACAGCCAGAGGGCCCGCAACTTCGGTACGTAACGTAACCAGCAGGGATGGAACGGTTTCAATGAAGCTGAGAGTCCTCACCGCGGTCGTCGGCATCCCGCTCCTGCTGGCGTTCATCTACTTCGATTTCGGCTGGGAGACCTCCTGGTTTGACCGGGTCCCGCTGCTGATCCTGGCGATCGGCGCCGCGGCCGCCGTCGGCGCCTGGGAGTTCTTCCGGCTGGGGGAGCAGGCCGGGGCGCGGCCGCTCATCGTGTTCGGGATCATCTGGGCGCTGCTCTTTGTGGCGGCGGCCCTCTTCAATGGGGAGCGGACCTCCAGCCCCGAGGCGGCTGAATACGTGGACTGGGCCACTGCTGCCTTGCTGGCAGCGGCAGCGGTCCTGCCCCTGGTCTGGCTCACCATCTTCCGCCGGGAGGCCGCCCTGGAGAGCTGGTCCTGGACCCTGGCGGGGATCCTTTACGCGGGCTGGATGCTCAGCCACTACGTCATGCTGCGGCAGCTCGATGACGGGCGGGAGCTGGTCATCATGGCCGTGTTCACCACCTTCGCCTGTGACACCGCGGCCTACTTCGTCGGCCGGGCCTGGGGCCGGCACCGCATGACACCGACGGTGAGCCCGAACAAGACCTGGGAGGGGGCGGCCGGGGGGTTTGCCGGCGCGGTGGCCGCGGCGGCGGCGCTGTGCTACCTCCTCAACCTGGGGAACTGGTCGCTGCCGCTCTCCTACCTGGAGGCGGTGGGCGTGGGCTGCCTGGTCGGCGTGGGGGCGCAGATCGGGGACCTGGCGGAGTCGCTGGTCAAGCGCCGGGCCGGAGTGAAGGACTCGGGGCACCTGCTGCCCGGCCACGGCGGCCTGCTGGACCGCATCGACAGCCTTGTCTTCACGGGGGTTATCGTATACTATTTCGTGCTATGGGTGGTGGACTGAAGAGGATTGCCATCCTCGGTTCCACGGGGTCCATTGGCCAGCAGACACTCGAAGTAGCCCGGGTCCTCTCTGACAAGCTATCGGTCGTTGGCCTGGCGGCCGGCAGCAACGCCAGGCTCCTCGCCGGCCAGATCCGCGAGTTCCGGCCCCGGATGGTGTCTTTTGCCGGGCCGGGGACCGATCTCCGGGAAAGCCTCCCTCCGGACCGCGAGCCCGCGCCGGAAACGGTGCCGCTGGAGGAAATGGCGGCGCATCCCGAGGTGGACCTGGTGGTGATCGCCACGGCCGGCAAGGCCGGGCTGGCCCCGACGCTGGCCGCGATACGGGCGGGCAAAGAGGTGGCCCTGGCCAACAAGGAGGTCCTGGTGATGGCCGGGGGGATGGTCATGGCCCAGGCCCGGGAGCATGGGGTGAAGATCAGGCCGGTGGACAGCGAGCACAGCGCCATCTGGCAGTGCCTTAAGGGGGAGCAGAAGAGGAAGGTGGCCCGGCTGCTGCTGACGGCCTCCGGGGGGCCTTTCCTGCGGTACCCGGCGAAGAAGATGGAAACCATCACCCCGGAGCAGGCCCTCAACCACCCCACCTGGAAGATGGGGCGCAAGGTGACCATCGACTCGGCCACCCTGATGAACAAGGGGATGGAGGTCATCGAGGCCCACTGGCTCTTCGGCCTGCCGTACAGCCGCATCAGCGTGGTAGTCCACACCCAGAGCGTGGTGCACTCCATGGTCCAGTTCGCCGACGGTTCGATCAAGGCCCAGCTGAGCCGGCCCGATATGCGGCTGCCCATTCAGTACGCCCTGGTCTACCCGGACAGACATTTCAATCCCGATCTGCCTATAATGGACTGGGACACGGCCATGACCCTGAGCTTCGAGCCGCCGGACCTGGCGAAGTTCCCCTGCCTGAGGCTGGCGCGGGAAGCGGGAGCGAAGGGGGGGACATACCCGGCGGTGCTGTGCGCGGCGGACGAGGTGGCGGTGGACCTCTTCCTGTCCCACCGGATCGGGCTGGCGGACATCGCCCGGCTGGTAGGGGACACGCTGGAGCACCATCAGGGAATGGCGCGCCCCTCGCTGGACGACGTACTGGAGGCGGATGCCTGGGCCAGGCAGCACGCCGGGAAATGGAGAAAGCGCTAGACAATGGGTGTTTTTCTGACCGTCATCGTATTCGTCCTCATGCTGTTCTTCCTGGTCACCTGCCATGAGCTGGGGCACTTCCTGGCGTCCCGGAGGGCGGGCATTGTGGTCGAGGAGTTCGGCTTCGGCTTCCCGCCGCGTTTGTTCGCCATCAAGAGGGGAGACACCACCTACTCTGTCAACCTTATCCCGGTCGGCGCCTTCGTGAGGCCGGTGGGGGAGGACGACCCGACGGTCGAGGGCGGGTTGGCCGGCAAGGGCCCCTGGATCAGGATGGCCGTCTATGCCGCCGGTCCCCTGGTCAACATAGTGCTGGCCCTGGTGTTCATTACCGCGTTCTTCATGGGGGTGACCACCACGCAGATTGCCGGCAACCAGGGGGTCATGGTGCACTCCGTTACGGCCGGCTCGGTGGCGGAGCAGGCGGGCATCCGGGCCGGGGATGTCATCGTGACCGTCGACGGCGCTCTGATGACGGACCTGGGGGATGTGGGGGACGCCGTGAACGTGGACCCGGAGGTGGCCAAGGCCATCGTGCTCCAGAGGGAAGGGGTGGAGCTGGGGCCGATCCCGGTCCTGCCGCAGTACAACCAGGAGCGTGACCGCTACGTCCTGGGGATTTCAGTGTCGTCCTGGCTGGATACGGTCACCAGCGTGGATGCCGGCTCGCCGCTGGCCGAAGTCATACGGCCGGGGGACACCGTCCTCCAGGTGGACGGGGAATGGGTCTATGATCGGGCCAGCTTCTCGCAGGCCCTGGACGAAGCGTCCTCCGGCGGAGAGGACTACACGCTGCTCCTGGAGCGCATCAAGGAGGATGGAACCGCGGAGGACGTCGAGGTCCTGGTGCCGGCCGGCTCCGTGAGCGATGGAGCACTGGTGGGGGTGACCGCGCAGTGGGTCGAGGGAGCCAGCCTGACCGAGGAGAGGCGCTCGATGTGGGGGGCGATGACAGAGGCCGGTGACTTCGTTATCCACCTGCCGTCCCTCTTCATGGAGTCTCTGCCCCTGGTCCGGGACAACCCGGGGTCGGCTTTCGTCGGCCCGGTGGGCGCGGCCCAGCTCACGGTGGAGGTGGTGAAGGTGGGAGGCATGGCCAGCGTCCTCTTCCTGGGGGGCTTCATCAGCATCAGCCTGGCCCTGTTCAACTTCCTGCCGATCCCGCCGCTGGACGGCGGAGGCATGCTCATCGCGCTGATCGAGGGTGTCCGCGGAGGCAAGCGCCTCCCGCAGAAGGCCGTGCGCTTCGTCTACCTGGTGGGGACGGTGCTGATGGTCATGCTCTTCGTGGGCGTCTTCTACAGCGACATCGCCCGCATCATCAGCGGCGAGGGCTTCCCCGGCCTATGAAGAAACGCCGGATCTCCAAAGCCATAAGCATCGGCGGGGTGACCGTTGGGGGCGGAGCGCCGGTGGTGGTGCAGTCGATGACCAAGACCGACACCCGCGACGTGGCGGCCACCAGCAGGCAGGTCACGGAGCTGGCGGAGTGCGGCTGCGAGCTGGTGCGGCTGGCCGTGCCCGACATGGAGGCCGCAAAGGCCCTGCGCTCCATCAAGCGCCGCGTCAAGATACCCCTGATCGCCGACATCCATTTCGACTACCGCCTGGCGCTGGCGGCCCTGGAGGCCGGCGTCGACGGCCTGCGGCTCAACCCGGGCAACATCAGCGACCCGGACCAGGTTGCGGCCGTGGTCAGGTCGGCCAGGGCGCGGGAGGTCCCCATCCGCATCGGGGTGAACGCCGGCAGCCTGCCGCGGCTTCCGGCCGAGAGTCCGAGGCCGCGGCATCCGGGGCACGGCCCGATGCCGCTGAAACCGGCCCGCGGCCCGGTGGCCGGCGGGCCTTTGGCCCGGCGCATGGTCGCGGCGGCGCTGGGGCAGATCGACCTCCTGGAGGGGCTGGACTTCGGCCTGATCAAGATCTCACTCAAGGCCTTCGACGTTCCCACCTCGGTGGAGGCCTACCGGCTCATGGCCCGGAAGACGGTCTATCCGCTGCACCTGGGCATCACCGAGGCCGGGCTGCCCCGTGAGGGGGCCATCCGCAGCGCGGTGGGCATCGGGATCCTGCTGCATGAGGGCATCGGGGACACCATCCGCGTTTCGCTCACCGCCGACCCGCGGGAAGAAGTCGCTGCCGCCTATGAGATTCTGAAGAGCCTGGACCTGCGGGAGCACGGCCCCACCCTGGTCAGCTGTCCCACCTGCGGCCGGTGCGAGGTCGACCTCTTCGGCCTGGCCCGGTCGGTGGAAGAGAGGCTGGCCGGCATCGAGAAGCCGGTCAAGGTGGCGGTCATGGGCTGCGTGGTCAACGGCCCCGGCGAGGCCCGTGACGCCGACGTGGGGATTGCCTGCGGCAAGGGGAAGGGGGCCATATTCCGGAGGGGCGAGGTGGTGCGGACGGTGAAGGAGGCCGATTTCCTGGAGGGCCTCATGCGTGAAGTGGAAGGAGTCTGAGGTAAGAGCCATGCGTGTATCTCAAATGATGACCAGGACCCAGCGGGAGACCCCGGCCGAGGCCGATACCGTCAGCCACCAGCTCCTGCTCCGGTCGGGCATGATCCACCAGATCGCCGCCGGGGTCTATGCCTACCTCCCGCTGGGATGGCGGTCCCTGCGCAAGCTCACGCAGATCATCCGGGAGGAGCTGGACGCGGTGGGCTGCCAGGAGCTGATGATGCCGGCCCTGCACCCCGTCGAGCTCTGGGAGAAGACGGGCAGGCACCACGCCATGGGCCAGATGCTCTTCTCCATCGTCGACCGGCGGGACAGGAAGCTCTTCCTGGGTCCGACGCATGAAGAGGTCATCACCGAGCTGGCCCGTTACCAGGTGCGGAGCTATCGCGACCTGCCGCAGCTGCTCTACCAGATCCAGACGAAGTTCCGCGACGAGCCCCGACCCCGCGGCGGCCTGCTCCGGGTCCGGGAGTTCGACATGATGGACCTCTACAGCTTCGACGCCGACTGGGAGGCTTTGGACACGAGCTACCAGAAAGTGAAACAGGCCTATCTGCGGATCTACGAGCGCTGCGGCCTGCCGACCATGATGGTGGAGGCGGACAGCGGGGCCATCGGCGGCAAGGACTCCCACGAGTTCATGGCCGTCACCGATACCGGCGAGGACCAGATTATCTACTGCGGCGCCTGCAAATATGCGGCCAACCTGGAGAAGGCCCAGAGCGTCAAGCCGGCAGTGCCGCACGAGTCGCCGCTGCCCCTGGAGGAGGTGTCCACGCCGGGCATGAAGTCCATCGAGGAGGTCTCCGGCTTCCTGAAGGTGCCGAAGAGCCGCACCCTGAAGGCGGTCTTCTACTCCGCCGACGGCCGGATCGTCTTCGTGGCCATCCGGGGCGACCTGGAGGTCAACGAGATCAAGCTGAAGAACGCCCTGAAGTGCACCGACCTGCGCCTGGCGACCGATGGCGAGGTGGCCGGCGCCGGGCTGGTGGCCGGGTCGGCGTCCCCGCTGGGGCTCTCGGGCATCAAGACGGTGGCCGATGACTCGGTAACGGAGGGCATTAATTTCGTGGCCGGGGCCAACCGCCCCGACTTCCACGTCAAGAACGTCAGCTACCCGCGGGACTTTGCCGTCGACCTGGTGCTCGACATCGCCTCGGCCCAGGCCGGCCAGGGTTGCCCGAAGTGCGGGCAGGCCCTGGCCATCACCAGGGGCATCGAGGTAGGGCATATCTTCAAGCTGGGCACGCTGTTCAGCGAGAAGATGGGCGCCTCCTACCTGGACCAGAACGGCGGGCAGAAGCCCATCGTCATGGGCAGCTACGGCATCGGCATCGGCCGCCTGCTGGCGACCGTGATAGAGAGGAACCACGACGACAAGGGAATCGTCTGGCCGGTCTCGCTGGCCCCCTACCAGGTCTACCTCTGCGCGCTGGGCATGGACAAGCCTGATGTGGCGGCCGCCGCGGAGAAGCTGTACCTCGATCTGGGGGTTGCGGGCGTGGAAGTCCTCTTCGACGACCGGACCGAGTCGGCGGGCGTCAGGTTCAATGATGCCGACCTGCTGGGCATGCCGCTGCGGGTGGTGGTCAGCCAGCGCACGCTGAAGTCGCAGAGCGCCGAGCTGAAGTGGCGCAGCCAGGGCGGGAGCGAGACTCTGCCGCTGGAGGGTCTGCCCGGGAAGATCGCGGGGATGCTGCGGGAATCGCGCTGATCGCGCAGGCGCCGCTTCTTGTCTCCCCGGCCCGCCTGTGAGAGAATGGCAGCGGTCTGGAGAAGCTGATGTCGCCCATGCTCTATTTTATCCTGATCATCGTCGCCATCATCGCGATCGCCATCGCTGCCGCGGTGTGGAGCGCCCGGATTCGGGACAAGCGCCGCCAGGAGATGGCCGGCTGGGCCCAGGCCAACGGGCTGAAGTTCCTCCCCGCGAAAGACCACTCGGTGTGGCTGCGCTACCAGGCCTTCAAGTGTCTCCAGCGGGGGGGAAACCGCTATGCCTACAACATCATGCTGGGGACGGTCGGCGAGCGGGTGACCTGCGGCTTCGACTACCACTACGAGACCCACTCCACCAACAGCAAGGGCCAGCGCCAGACACACCACCACTACTTCTCGGCGCTGGTGGTGGATGCCAACCTCCCCCTCAAGCCGCTCTTCATCCGGCCCGAGGGCTTCTTCGACAAGGTGACCGAGTTCGTCGGCTTCGAGGACATCGACTTCGAGTCCGCCGAGTTCAGCCAGAAGTTCTTCGTAAAGGCGCCCGACCGCCGCTGGGCCTTCGATGTCCTGCACCAGAAGACTATGGAGCTGATGCTGGCGTACCCGCGGTTCCACGTCGAGTTCCAGGGCACACAGGTAGTAGCCTACTACAACAGCAAGACCTTCTCTCTGGGGGAGTTCAGCTCGGCGCTGAAGGTGGTGACGGGGATCCTGGACCTCCTGCCGCCGGGAGTGGTGGAGGAGCTGAAGGCGACTGATTCGGGAGGTGGAAGGGCATGAATTCGTGGTCCATAGCCGTCATTGTGGTGGCCGGCGTTCTACTGCTGCTCATCCTGTGGGTGGCCTTCATCTACAACGCGCTGGTGCGGGGCCGCAACCACTGCAACGAGGCGTGGTCGGGCATCGATACCGAGCTGAAACGGCGCTACGACCTCATCCCCAACCTGGTGAGCACGGTCCAGGGATATGCGACACATGAGAGGGAGACCCTGGAACGGGTGACCCTGGCCCGGAATGCGGCCGCGGCCAGCCAGGGCTCGCCGGCTTCGCAGGCCAAAGACGAAAACGTGCTGGTGGACAGCCTCAAGGGCCTGCTGGCGGTGGTGGAGAGCTACCCGGATCTCAAGGCCAGCGACCATTTCCTCAAGCTGCAGAAGGAGCTGGTGGAGACCGAGGACCGCATCCAGAGGGCCCGCCGCTTCTATAACGCCAACGTGCGGGACTACAACAACCGGGTGCAGGTCATCCCATCGGCCCTGATCGCCCGGCCCTGCGGCTTCAAGGAGCGGGAGTACTTCGAGATCGGGTCAGCCGTCGAGCGCCAGGCGCCGTCCGTGAAGCTGTAGCCGGGGCGCGATCACTCCGCGAACATCTCGGCCAGCACATCCAGGATGGCCTTCTGCGTCGGCCTGTCCAGCCGCCCCATCCGGTTGACCAGCCGCGCCCTGTCCACCGTGCGGATCTGGTCCAGGATCACCTGGGCCTTCTTGCCGTCCACCTCGCAGGGGATCCGGGTGGGGTAGCGGTGCCCCTTGCTGGAGATGGGCGCCACGATGACGGTGTCGATGAAGCGGTTCGTCTCGTCGGGCGAGAGGATGGCACAGGGGCGGGTCTTCCTGGGCTCAGGTCCCGGCACCGGGTCCACGTTGACCGCGTACACCTCGAAGCGTTTGACTACCATTCCCACCTCTCCTCGTCCCAGGCCGTGAGGCTGAAGGCCTTCGGGTCCAGCAGTCGATCGTCGCCGCGGGCGGTCATCCCGTCGAACTCCTTCTCCCAGTTGCGGCGCGGGCGCGGCACCAGGCGGATGATCACCTGGCCTTCTCCGACCTCCATCTCGACTTCCTCGTCGAGCTCCGCCTGCTCCAGGAAGACGCGCGGCAGGCGCACGCCCCGGGAGTTCCCCATCTTGACCAGGCTCACCCTGGCCACGGGGCCCGCCTGGCCCTGGTCACGGCTACCTGACTGTCGCATATGTGGCTACATATTGAACGCGTTGCCGCGTAAAGTCAAGAGAGTGGGGGGACCTGTGGGGTGCGGGACGCGCCTGGCTGCCCGCCGGCGACCCTAGGTGCCCGCCGGCGCCCCTGCGGCCTCCACCCCCGGCGGCGATACCTGCTGCCGGTCCTTCTCCTCGATCAGGGCCGCGCCGAAGACAACCAGGGACACGGTGACGAAGTAGGCGATCAGGCTGCGCCAGGCGAAGAAGAGCGGCACCACGGCCAGGAGAAGCCCGGCGCTTGGTGCCCGGCGGCAGTTCCGGTAGTACCAGGCCAGGGTGGCGGCCATCGCCGCGGCCTCCAGCACGGCGAAGACCACCGACGGGACCGGAGTGTGGCTCAGCATGGCGAACGACACCGGGCCGATGCCATAGGGGAAGAGAGGGTGGGTCATCGGCGCCAGCATGCCGGTGAGCCATTCGCCGGGGTCGGCGGCGATGAACGGCGCGTTGACTGAGAAGAAGACCAGGCCGATCACGGCCAGGGACTGTGCGGCCCGGCGCCAGCCTGCCTCGCGCAGCAGGAGTACCAGGTAGAAAGGCAGGAAGAACCAGGCCGTCTGCTTGCAGGTGCAGGCGACGCCTATGAGGCCGGCGGCCAGCCAGGGCCGCTTCCGCAGTGTCCAGCCCAGCAGTATGAACAGGAGGTAGAGGGCATCCGTGCTGCCGCCGATGTGAGAGTTCCAGGCCAGCAGAGTGGCGGCCCCGCCGATGATGGCCGCGGGGCGCAGGTGCGCTGGCGCCCTCCAGGCGATGACGACCCATATCAGGAACAGGCACAGCAGGTAGAACCACTGCGGCGGCAGGCCCATCGCGTCCGTGGGGAGCCGGAGGAGAAACGCACCCGCGGGATAGGACAGGGTGGACTCGAACTCCGGGGCGACGGCATCCGGGTTGGCCTGCGCTGCCGCCAGCGCCTCATCTATCTGCTCCTGGGTGGGCCCGGGGTAGGCGTCGGCGAAGGCCCCCCGCCGCAACAGGGTGGGGGATACCTTGGTGAAGCTCTGCATGGCCTTGATGACGTTCGTCTGCCCGTAGGGGTTCTGGCCGTCGAGGACCATCTCGTTGGCCTGGTGCGTCATGGCCTGGGCATCGCTGGTGAAGGGCTGGATTTCGACACGGCCCAGCAGGGTCAGGCCCCCGCCGATGTATATCACGGGAATCGTGACCGCGGACAGGATCAAGGAACAGACCACGAGGAACGCTGCCATGGCCTTCGCCGCGGCCCGCAGCCCCCGGAGGTGTCGCAGCCTGCGATCCGTGTCGGGCAGGGCGACGGCAAAGGTGATGCCCAGCGCCGCGGCGGACAGCGCCACGATGCAGATCGCCAGTCCGGCGTTACGCGTCGCCGGGATGCCGGCAAAGATGGCCCACAGGGCACCCGCCAGGACGAACACGCCCATGCCCACGAAATACAGCAGAAAGCGCGGGGGCGTTGTCTCCGGGAGCCACCATAGAGCCAAGCGGCGGAAGAAGGGCGCGGTTCTTGAATGCCTACCCATAAGCTGCCAACATAGGATACAGCAAGATGCCCCTCGATGCATCCCCGGTCTGTCTTGACCGGACGGCCTCACTGATACTACTATACCCTTGACTACTCACCGTCGTATCAGTCGTCAAGGAGCGTGGTCAAGTGAAGAAAGCAGCGGCCATACTGGGGTGCCTGCTCCTCCTGGTCCTGTGTGGCATAGGCTGCTCGGGGGGTGAGGAGGGGCTGGTCAACATCACCCCGGGAGAGGAAACGACTGATACCGACCCGTCATGGTCTCCGGACGGCCGCCAGAT
>CAYPDY010000014.1:0-13923 GCA_964409515.1 uncultured Dehalococcoidia bacterium | reverse complement strand
TGGTCTCCGGACGGCCGCCAGATTCTCTTCTCCTGCGGCAACATCAACCCGCTGGGCTGGGACATCTACGTCATGAATGCCGATGGCAGCAATGTGGTCAGGCTGACCGATCGGCCGGAAAGCGACGGCTGTGCGGAGTGGTCGCCTGACGGGCACAGGATCGCCTTCATTTCCGACGTCGATGGCCAGGCCGAGGTCTTCATGATGAACAGCGATGGCGGTGACGTGGCCAGGCTGACAGACAACTCGATCGGGGAGACAAGCCTCAGCTGGTCACCGGACGGCACAACTCTGGCCATCGGTGGCTACCACCTGGATGAAGGCTTTCCCAGAAGCGACATCTACTTGCTCAAGATCGCATAGCCGGCGGGCGCGCATCGCCGGTTCCCTGCAGTGAAGGAGGTTGTCCCGTATGTCGGAGGCTGGACGAATGAAGGCCATGGTCATCGCCGCCTGCTGCATCCTGTGCCTGGTGGCCCTGGGGCTGGGTTCCGCCTGCTCTGACGGCGAAGGGCGCCTCGTCAAGATCAGCCGGGTGAAGGGATGGAATGATGCCCATCCGGCCTGGTCACCAGATGGCAGCCGGATCGCCTTCTTCTCCTCCGAAAACCCCCCGGTGATCCCCGAGGACGCCGTGGCGTGGACGGAGCCGGACCTCGATTACGGCATCTATGTGATGGACGCGAACGGGAGCGATCGCATGAGGATAGCCCGGCTCTCGACCAGGGGCCTGTCATGGTCCCCCGACGGGGAGGAGATCGTCTTCGTCACTCTTAATGGTGGGGTAGCCGTCATGGACTCCGAGGGCAGGGACGGCAGATACGTGGTGCCGGAACTGGGCAATGTTCTTCCGGTCATACTCTGCAGCCCATCGTATTCTCCGGACGGGACAAGGATCGTCCTCGCGGCTCAGGGATGGGAGGATTACGATTACGAGCAGTCAGGCGGCCATCAGTACTACCAGATCTATGTCGTCAACGCGGACGGGACGGGATTGACCCAGCTCACCAACGATAACGCTGATCACTGGAGCCCCTCCTGGTCCCCGGATGGCGGCATGATCGCGTTCTCCAGCCAGGGGGCGATCTACGCCATGGATGCCGATGGCGGCAATGCCGTCAAGCTTACCAGCAACGTTCACTCCGGGGACAGCGTGGCCTGGTCCCCCGATGGAGACCGGATCGCCTTTGTATCGAATCAGGATGACCAGGCGGAGATATACGTGATGGCCAGCGATGGAACCGGCATGGTGAGGTTGACTGACAACTCCATCATGGAGATGAGCCTCTGCTGGTCGCCGGACGGAACGGCCCTGGCCGTATGGGGCTGGGAATCGTCGGGGACAGGCGGCAGAATATACCGGCTTAGGATGACCTAGGCGGGTCGCTCCGCCTCCTCGAGGGGTTGGCGCGCGGGATGAAGCGTCGCAGCACCGTCACCGCACCATGGCCAGCGCCGCCCGCGGCCCGAAGCGCTGCAGCGCCCTCAGGATCAGCCGGCCGTGCCAGTCGAAGGAGAAGTCCGGGTCAGAGAGGAGCGACTGGGTGGCCCGGCCGTCCTGCACCACGCGAAACAGGCGTTCGATCCGCCGGTCGCTCAAGGTCTCGAAGGCCCGGCGGGCCATGCGCCCGATGCGCAATTCCCTGGCCAGCAGATGCTGCCATCGTCTCTCGTACTCGGAGAGGGCCCGTGCCGAGAAGTCGTTAGCGGCCATGGCCCGGTCCAGGACGTCCGCCGCCATGTCAGCGCAGAGCAGCCCGTAGTATATGCCCCCGCCGGTGATCGGCTTGACCTGCCCCGCGGCGTCCCCCACCACGATCACCCTGTTGCCGCAGGTGCGGCCCAGGGGCTTGAGGGGGACGCCCCCGAACCTGACCGGCACCTTGTCCGTGGCAATCCGGCCCTGGTCCGTGAGATGCGCCAGGAAGGCCTCCAGGTGCCCCCTGGTGTCCCTTCGGGCCAGCAGTCCAGCCAGCGCCTTCCCCTCGCGGGTGGGCACCAGCCAGGCGAAGAAGCCCGGGGCACGGCGGCGGCCCACGTAGACCTCCACCTGGTCCGCGCCGGTCTCCACCTCCGCCTGGGCCCCCACCACCCAGTCGCCGGTTTTGCCGAAGCCCAGGCCGGCGGGCAGCCCGGAGCCGAAGCCGCAGGCCAGGACCACCGCCCTAGCTTCGAAGACGGGCGCCTGTGCGCCGGCTTCCGCCTCGATGCGGGCCGCATCAAGGCCGGGAGAGACCGCCCTGACCCGGGTGCCCATTATGCACTCCGCCCCGTGCCTCACGGCGTTGGCCGCCATGGCCTCGTCGAAGGCCTGGCGGTCCAGGATGTAGGCCGGCGCCGCCTCTTTCTCGAGAGTGAAGGACGCGCCGGCGGGGGAGTAGAACCTGGCGCCCCTGGCCTCCCGGGCCACCGCCTGCCGGGCGACGGGGAAGGCCTCCACGCACTCCCGGCCCACGATGCCGGTGCAGCAGCCCTTCTTGCCGATGGCGGCATGCTGCTCCAGGAGGGCCACTCTGTGTCCGCGGCGGGCCAGCTCCCCGGCAGCATGGCTGCCGGCCGGGCCGGCGCCGACCACGATAGCGTCGTACAACCTTCTCTCCTCAGGCTTCGCTGCATCAATGGTAGCACACATGAGCGGCCGGACCTGCCCCCGTCCCGGGGGTGCACTCCCGCCCGGAGGCGGGTTGCGGAACGAATCGAGGCCGCCATATACTGGCCGTGTTTCTGGCCCCGACGGAGGTACTTCACCATGAAAGAGCTGAAGCTGCTGTGCTGGAACGTCAACGGCGTGCGGGCCGTGGCCAACAAGGGCTTCCTGGAGTGGCTGCGGAAGGAGAAGCCCGATGTCCTCTGTCTCCAGGAGACGAAGGCCCAGCCGGGGCAGCTGGAACAGGCCCTGCGCGAGCCCGAGGGCTATTACGGGTACTGGAGCCACCCCGAGAAGAAGGGGTACGGCGGGGTGGCCACGTACACCCGGGAGAAGCCGCTGCGGGTGGAGACCGACTTCTCCGGCCAGGGCGTCGCGTTTGATGTCGAAGGCCGTCTCATCCTTACGGAGTATCCCGGCTTCACCCTCATGAACATCTACTTCCCCAACGGCAAGAAGGACGAGACCCGGCTGCAGTACAAGATGGATTTCTACGAGGCGTTCCTGCGCTTCGCGGAGTCGCTGCGGAAGAAGTGCCCGGGGATGGTCGTCTGCGGCGACTTCAACACCGCCCACAAGGAGATCGACCTGGCCCGCCCGAAGGAGAACGGGAAGGTCTCGGGGTTCCTGCCCATGGAGAGGGCCTGGATGGACAGGTTCGTGGCCCGCGGCTACGTCGATACCTTCCGGCAGTTCCACCCGGAGCCCGGCCAGTACTCCTGGTGGGACATGAAGACCCGGGCCCGGGAGAGGAACGTGGGCTGGAGGATCGACTACTTCTTCGTCAGCAAGGGTCTGGCGCCGTCGGTCGCCGGGGCCTTCATCATGCCGGAGGTGACCGGCTCCGACCACTGCCCGGTGGGCATGACGCTCCGGCTGCCCTAGACGGCGGCCGGTCTAGGGCTTGGCCATCTGCGCGGCCAGCCAGTCCAGCGCCTCTTGCTTGCTGCCGAACGTCGCGATATTGATTCCGGAGAACTTGCTCACCGCCGTGAGGACCATGCTCATCATGCCCTTGCTCCCAATCACGGCGATCACCTTCAGAACGCCCTTGAGGCCCTTCGCGCCCTCCTTCGCGTGGCTGACGGTTTTCCGGCTGAAGTGGGTGTTGGTGAGATCAACGAGGAGCCCATGCGGCTCCTTGATGTTGCTCCGCATCTGCAGCGCCTCGATGATTTCCTGCTCGTCCTGCATCCCCGACAGGTCCAGCACCACGATGACCTGCCCTTTGTGCGTCAGCCGCTGGACTCTGTCGCTCTTCTTCACGGCTCCTCCTTCCCTCCCGGTGGAGCGGAGTATAGTGTCCGCCGATCCCATGGTCAAGAGGCGGATGCGCCGCCAGGGGTCCGTCCTCTTGATAATCGGGTATGGCGAATATAGAATAAGACTGCCGGATCGACGCGTGCCAAAGCGGCGATCTCCGGCTGGTTTCTCGCGAGCCCGCGGCGCCGAGAGGTGTGCCTCTGGGCCCACTCCCGGCGATGAGACCTAGGAGGACTGGATGGAGAAGGGGACCTGGACAGTAAAATCCGGCCTGGCGCAGATGCTGAAGGGCGGCGTCATCATGGACGTGGTCACGGCGGAGCATGCCAGGATCGCGGAGGAGGCCGGAGCCTGCGCGGTGATGGCGCTGGAGAGGGTACCCGCCGACATCAGGGCGGCCGGCGGGGTGGCGCGCATGGCGGACCCGGACGTCATCGTGGCCATCAAGAAGGCGGTGACCATTCCCGTCATGGCCAAGTGCCGCATCGGGCATTTCGTCGAGGCGCAGGTCCTGGAAGCCCTGGGGGTCGACTTCATCGACGAGTCCGAGGTGCTGACTCCGGCCGACGAGGCCTTTCATGTCTGGAAGCACGATTTCACCGTGCCGTTTGTCTGCGGCTGCCGTGACCTGGGCGAAGCCCTGCGGCGCATATCCGAGGGTGCGGCCATGATCCGCACCAAGGGTGAGGCGGGCACGGGCAACATCGTGGAAGCGGTGCGGCACATGCGGGCGGTAATGGACAGCATCCGCAGGCTGGCCAACATGCCGAAGGAGGAGCTGGTGCCTGAGGCCAAGGCGATGGGCGCGCCGCTGGAACTGCTGCTCGAGGTCCAGAGGACAGGCAAGCTCCCGGTGGTCAACTTCGCCGCCGGAGGCGTGGCTACTCCGGCCGACGCGGCGCTGATGATGCAGCTGGGAGCGGAAGGCGTCTTTGTCGGCTCGGGCATCTTCAAGTCCGACAACCCGGCCGTCAGGGCCGTGGCCATAGTAAAGGCCACCACTCACTACCAGGATGCCCAAATCATCGCTGAAGTCTCAAGAGGACTGGGCGAGGCCATGCCCGGGCTGGACATGAAGGCCATCGCCAAGGAGGATCTGCTGGCGACGAGAGGTTGGTAGGGCAACCGATGATTCGCTCCTTCATGCCTTTGGACGTGTTCGACCTGCTGGTGGCTGGCAAGGCGCTGTCCAACAAGGCCAGGACCAGGGAGAGCTTCAGCGGGAAGGATGCGAGATTCGGTGACCTGACCAACATGGTCTTCGGGTGGTTCAATCCGCGGCAGAGGTCCAGTGCCTGGGTGTGCACGGAGGGACTGGCCCTGAAGGGGCTGGCTTCAGTTACCCACCGCTGCAGCTCGCGGTCCTGGGATGTGAACCGGCTCATGGTGGCTGACCAGGACCACGGGTGCTGCCTCAATCTGCTGGAACACGTGAGCTCCGCTGCCGGACAGCAGCGAATCGGCCGGATCTTCCTCAGCCTGCCCGCGGAGAGCACTCTTCAGAAGCCTGCCCAGGAGACGGGCTTTCTCCCGTACTACTCCGAGCTTCTTTACTGCCGGGAGAGCGACGGCGGCGCGCCGGCCGACGGCGCCCAGGCCAACAGCGGTGCCCCACCCGGGCTGTCGCCCCGCCGCAAGAAGTCTGACGACGACTATCGGCTCTTCGAGCTGTATCTCAAGTGCGCCTCACACCAGATCCGCCGGGCCGAGGGGACGACCTACAAGGAGTGGCAGGCCAACCGCCGCCGGAGCCTGGGACAGGAGTGGGTGTTTGAGAGAGATGGCGAAATGGTGGGCTGGGCCGCGATCAGCGCGGGCCGCCACAGCGGGCTGCTGGACATCCCGGCGGTGACCAGGGAAGACATGCAGGGAGTGGTGGAATATGGCCTGTCCGCCCTGGGCGGTTGCCGGCAGGCCTTCTGCCTGGTAACCGATTCTGATGCGGCTCTGCAGCGGCTGCTGGAGGACCGCGGATTCGCCCGGGTGACGACGTACTCGGCGCTGGTGAAGGAGCTGCTGGTGCGGGTGGTCGAACCATATGCTATGCCGGTAGTGCCTGCCTGAGGAAGCGAAAGACTATGCAAAGAAGAATTGTTGATGACCTGGATGCCCTTCTGGATATCCTGCCGCCGTCCGTTTCGGACCCTTTGCGGCGGAGGGAGGACCTGGGCGACCTGCTCGAGGTGGTGATGGACCTTGGCCGCCACCCCGAGGCGAGGTTTGTGACCCACGAAGTCGTGCTCTCCGAGAAGGACGTGATCCAGGAGGACCTGGACTACGTTGCTTCACGCATAAGCGCCTTTGGCGATGACAACCGGGCCGGCATCGAACGCACGCTGCACCGCATATCGGCCATCCGCAATCGCCGGGGCCGCATAGTGGGTCTGACCTGCCGCGTTGGCCGGGCCGTGTACGGCACCGTGCACTTCATAGAGGACCTGGTCCAGTCCGGGAAGAGCATCCTCCTCCTGGGCCGTCCCGGTATCGGCAAGACCACCATGCTGAGGGAGGTGGCGCGGGTCCTGGCGGACGAGCTGAAGAAGCGGGTGGTGGTGGTCGACACATCGAACGAGATCGCCGGAGATGGCGATATCCCTCACCCGGCCATCGGCCATGCCCGGCGGATGCAGGTGCCGACGCCCTCCCTGCAGCATGCCGTGATGATCGAGGCGGTGGAGAACCACATGCCCCAGGCCATCATCATCGATGAGATCGGCACGGAGCTGGAGGCGGCGGCCGCGCGCACCATCGCCGAGCGCGGCGTCCAGCTGGTAGGCACCGCCCACGGCAATACCCTGGAGAACCTGGTGCTGAACCCCACACTGTCGGACCTGGTGGGTGGGGTGCAGTCGGTCACCCTGGGGGACGAAGAGGCCAGGCACCGGGGAACTCAGAAATCGATCCTGGAGAGGAAGGCGCCCCCCACGTTCGACGTGGTGGTGGAGATCCAGGATTTTCACCGGGTGGCGGTCCATGCCGACGTCTCTGAAGCCGTCGATGTGTTCTTGAGAGGCCAGCCGGTTTCCAGGGAGGCCCGCTGGCTGGACGAGAACTGGACCCTGCAGAAGAAGACGGAGAAGGTGGTGCCGTCCCGCGCCGAGGAGGCGGCCCCCAGGAAGAAGGAAGCCCGGGACAACGGGGTCGTGCCTCGCATATACCTGTTCGGGATAAACCGGACCAAGCTGGAGCAGGCCGCCAGGGAAAGACAGGCCGAGATCAGGATCGTCTCCGGGCTGAAGGAGGCGACGGTCTTTGTCACGTGCAAGGCCTTCTACCGGCGGAAGCCGCAGAGCGTGAGGGATGCGGAGCTGGCCGGAATACCGGTGTACGTTCTGAAGAACAACACCATCGGTGAGATGAGGCAGTTCCTGGAGTCCCTGTCCTCGAACCGCCGCCGAACCGACGATGTGGGGCTGGCCCTGAAGGAGGCCGAGCAGGCCATATCGGAGGTGATGAACGGCAGGGAGTCGGTCCAGCTCAGCCCGCGCAGCTCCTACGTGCGCCGGCTGCAGCACCTGATGGCGGAGCGATCGAACCTGGCCTCCCGGAGCACGGGGAGAGACCCGGTGCGGGGGGTGGAGATATTCAGGGTCATCTGAGGCGGGCTCTTGGCTTTGTTCATCGTTCTTGAAGGCGGGGAGGGCTGCGGGAAGAGCACCCAGTCCAGGGCCCTCTATCGGCACCTCCTGGGAGACGGCCGAGGGGCCGTCCTGACGCGCGAGCCCGGCGGCACCAGCCTGGGCGAGCGCGTGCGGCGCCACCTGAAACAGCCTGGCCGGACACCGATCTCACCGCTGGCAGAGCTTTTTCTTATCGCGGCGGCGCGGGCGCAGCTGGTGAATGAAGTCGTCTCCCCGGCGCTCAGGGCGGGGAGGACGGTCGTCTGCGACCGATATACTCCTTCGACGCTGGCCTATCAGGGATACGGGCGGGGGATCGACCTGGACACCCTGCGGGAGGTCAACGGCGCGGCCACCGGCGGCCTCTCTCCTGACCTGATCGTGCTGCTGGACGTCCCCGTTGAGGCCGGCCTGGGACGGAAAAAGGCCAGGGAGAGGGACCGTTTTGAGAGCGAGAGCCTCGCCTTCCATGCCAGGGTGCGCCGGGGCTACCTGGAGATGGCCAGGGCCGATCAGGAAAGGTGGCTGGTGGTGGATGGCCGCCTGCCGCGGAAGGCTATACAGGCCGCGATCTGGGAGAGGGTCAGCGCTCTTCCCGGCCCGGGGCCGCGGGCATGAGGGCCGAGAGCGCGCGGCGGCGCAAGGTGGCCGTGGCCCTGAGCGGCGGCGTGGACTCGGCGGTGGCGGCCGCCGTGCTCCAGGAAGAGGGACACGAGGTCATCGGCGTCCACATGGAGCTGTGGCGAGCCGGTGACGCCCGTGATGGTGCACGGGAAGACGCCCGGGCGGTCTGCCGGGCGCTGAACATACCGTTCCATTCGCTGGATTTCTCCTCGCAGTTCCAGGGGCAGGTGGTGGACTACTTCTGCCAGGAGTATGCCCGGGGGCGGACTCCCAACCCCTGCGTCGCCTGCAATCGTCTCATCAAGTTCGACCTGCTGCTGGCGGCGGTCGAGGAGCTGGGGGCCGAGTGCCTGGCCACGGGGCACTATGCCCGGATCGGGGCTTCTTATGGGAACTATCATCTTCTGAAGGCCGCCCGGCCCTCCGTCGATCAATCGTATTTCCTGTACACCCTGAAAGAGAGCGCCCTGCCCCGCCTGCTGTTCCCGCTGGGGGCCTTCAGCAAGGCCCAGGTGCGCCAGCTGGCCGCGGCGCGCGGCCTGCCGGTGGCCGGGAAGCCGAAGAGCCAGGACCTGTGCTTCGTCCCCGACGGGCATCACGGGGATTTCCTGGAGGCGCGCCTTGCCCCCGTGCCCGGAGACATAGTTGACCTGGAGGGGAAGGTGCTGGGCCGGCACCGGGGCATCGCCTTCTACACCGTGGGGCAGAGAGCCGGCCTGGGCACCGCCGGCCGGCGCCTGTTCGTGCTGAGGCTGGACCCCGTCAGTCACACGGTGGTGGTCGGCGCCCAGGAGGACCTCCTGGCCTCCGGGCTGGTGGCCGGGGACCTGAGCTTCGTGTGCGTCAAGCCCCGGCGCACCCTGGAGGTGACGGCCAAGGTCCGCTTCCGGACACCGGAGGTGGGTGCCCGGTTGAGGATCTTCACAGAGGAGGCTGAGGTCCTCTTTGACCAGCCGCAGCGGGCGATCGCCCCCGGCCAGGCCGTCGTCTTCTACCATGGTGAGGAAGTCCTGGGCGGTGGTATCATCAAGACGGAAACGTCATGCTGAAGCCGCCCAACTTTGACCAGGAAGCCGCCCTCCAGGCCCGGGGCTACCGGCTGATCGCCGGGGTGGACGAGGTGGGGCGGGGAGCCCTGGCCGGGCCGGTGATGGCGGCGGCGGTGATAATGCCGCCTGGCGCCGAGTTCCCCTGGCTGCGGCACGTGCGGGACAGCAAGCAGCTCTCGCCCGCGCAGAGGGAACGGGTCTTCGACCTGGTGCAGCGGGCCGGCATACCCTTCGGACTGGGAGCGGCGCCCCATACTACTATCGACGAAGTGGGCATCGTCCGGGCCACCCGGATGGCGATGGCCCGGGCCATAGAGGCGCTGCCCCGGCGGCCGGACTACGTGCTGATCGATGCACTGTCCCTGCCTGAAGTGGGCCTGCCGCAGAAGGGTATCATCCGGGGTGACCGGCTGTCCCTCTCCATTGCCTGCGCCTCCATCGTGGCCAAGGTCAGCCGGGACCGGGAGATGAGGGGTTTGGACACTGTCTATCCGGGCTACGGCATGGCGCGGCACAAGGGCTATGGCACCCGGCAGCACCTGGAGTGCCTGGTGAGGCTGGGCCCCTGCGCCATCCACCGCCGGTCGTTCGCTCCTGTCGGGGGACTCTGCCCAACGTGAACCGCAAGGCCCTCGGCGACATGGGGGAGCGGTGGGCGAGGGAGTACCTCCAGGACCACGGCTACCGCATCCGGGAGACCAACTTCCGCTGCCGCAAGGGCGAAGTGGATATCGTGGCCCAGGAGGGAGACTGCCTGGTCTTCGTGGAGGTCCGCACCCGGAGCGGCCCCGGGTTCGGGACTCCCGAGGAGTCGGTGACCGCCGCTAAACAGCACCGGCTGGTGGCGGTGGCCCTGTCCTATCTCCAGTCCCACCACGGCCTGCCCCCGGACTGGCGCATCGATGTGGTGGCCATAGAGGCGGACCGCGACGGGCAGGTGGCCCGCACCACCCTGATCCGGAATGCGGTCAGCTAGCGATCCGGCGCCGCCATTTCCCGGCAGCTTCAGGCAAACGCGCGCCCGGACGGTATTGACGCCGATGAGATAATGGGCTCTATGAAAACCGGGCGCCCCCCCGGGGGGCGCCGGAAAGGACGGGACAGGATATGACTACAGAGACGCCTACGCCGCCCGCGGCGGCGGGATCACGCTCCATCTGGAGCCGGATGATGCGGGCCGCCAAGCTGGATGTCAACCTCTACGAGGAGGTGGAGGCCGATGAGTCCGCCACCGGGCAGGCCTTTGCCGTAGTGGTCATGGTGGCGATCGTCTCCGGAATCGGGGGTGGGATCGCGGCGCTGCTGCTGGAGGATGCCGGATCGCTGGCATTCCTGTGGGGCCTGCTGCTGGGCCTCGGGTCAGCCATAGTGGGCTGGCTGGCCTGGTCCGTAATTGCCTACTTCCTGGGCACCACCATATTCAAGGGGCCGCAGACGGAGGCGACCGTGGGCCAGCTGATGCGCACCCTGGGCTTCGCCAACACCCCGGCGTTGCTCGGCTTCTTCGCCTTTGTGCCCCTGGTGGGATGGCTGATAGCCCTGGCAGGCCTGGTCTGGTCCCTGGTCGCGGGCGTAATCGCGGTCAGACAGGCCCTGGACTTCAGCACCATGCGGGCCCTTGGCACCTGCATAGTGGGCTGGATAATCTACATGGTGCTTCGCGTGGTCCTGGCGCTGTTGATCCCCGGCGTCTAGCTCGCCGCACGGGCTAGCCCGGGGTCCACTTGCCCCTGCTGAACAGCTTCGGCGCGACCACCTTCCTCGTCTCCTCGATGAGGAAGAGGGCCGCGCCGGACCCGAAGATCACCAGCCAGTCCCAGCCGCCGAGGGCCACTGTCCCGAAGGCATCCTGCAGAAACGGGACGTAGACCACGGCCATCTGCAGCGCGACCGCCAGGCCGATGCAGATGAGCAGGTAGCGGTTGCGGAGCAGGCCCAGTTTCCAGACCGTGTGCTCCTCGGACCGGGCATTGAAGGCGGTGAACCACTGGAAAGCCACCAGGGCGCAGAACGCCAGGGTCTGGGCCTTCGCCAGGTGCTCGGCATCGTGGACGTGGTAGGACCAGGCGAAGATGCCGAAGACGCCCAGGCTCATCAGGGTGGCCAGGAAGCCGATCCGCCTCACCAGGCCGCGGTATATCAGTCCCACCTTCGGATGCCGCGGCGGCTGCTTCAGCTCGTCCCCGACCTTGGGCTCGAAGCCCAGCGGCAGGGCGACGGCCGTGTCCGTCATCAGGTTGGCCCAGATGATCTGCACCGCCAGGAGCGGGGCCTCTCCGATGAAGATCAGGGCCAGGAGCAGGACCAGGAGCTCCCCGATGTTGGTGCTTATGAGGAAGAATATGACATTGCGCAGGCCGGTGAAGATGGACCGCCCTTCATCCACCGCGGCCACGATGGAGGCGAAGTTGTCGTCGGCCAGCACCATGTCCGAGGCCTCCTTGGCCACGTCGGTCCCGGTGATGCCCATGGCCACCCCGATGTTGGCGGTCCGGAGCGCCGGGGCATCGTTGACGCCGTCCCCGGTCATGGCCACCACGTGCCCCCTCTTCTTCAGGGCGTTGACGATCCTCAGCTTGTGCAGGGGCTCCACCCTGGCAAAGATGGCCACCTCCTCCACCACGTTCTCCAGCTCCTGGTCGGTCATCTGCGTCAGCTCCGCGCCGAGTATGGCCCTTCCCGGCGGCAGCCCCAGCCGGCGGGCCACGGACTCGGCGGTGACCTTGTTGTCGCCGGTGATCATGATCACCTTGATGCCGGCTTCCCGGCACTGGGCGATGGCCCTGGCGGCCTCCTGCCGGGGCGGGTCGTCCATGCCGGCGAGTCCCACGAAGACCAGGTTCCCCGCCAGGTCGACGTTGTCCAGCTCGACGGTGTCGGCCGGCAGCTCCACATAGGCCGTGGCGATCACCCGGATGGCCTCGGAGGCCATGGCATGGTTGGCCTCCTGGATGGTCCGGGCGTAAGCTTCCGTGAGAGGCACGACCTGCCCGTTGTAGAGGCAACGCCGGCTCAGCGAGAGCAGCCGCTCGGTGGCGCCCTTGACATAAGCCACGCGCCTCCCGTCGTGCGGGTGCAGGGTAACCATGTAGAGCTTCTCGCTCTGGAAGGGTATCTCGTCCACGCGGGGCTGGGCCGCCTGCAGCTTCTCCTTGTCCAGGCTGGCCCTGGCGGCCACGGCGACGAGGGCGCCTTCGGTGGGATCGCCCAGGATGCTGATCCCCTTTTCACCGCTGACTGAAACCATGGCATCGTTGCAGAGGGCCCCGATCTTCAAGTGCAGGAGAAGCCCGGGGACGTCTTCCGGCTTGACCTCCCGTCCATCCATGCGGAACTCCCCGGCCAGCTCGCCGGACTCCCCGGTCACCTCGATGGGCTGGCCGTTGATCACGATCCGCCTCACCGTCATCCGGTTCTCGGTCAGGGTGCCCGTCTTGTCGGTGCAGATGACGGTGGCCGAGCCCAGGGCCTCCACTGCCATGAGCCTGCGGATGATGGCGTTGCGGCGGGCCATGGTGCGCATGCCGATGGCCAGCACCACGGTGACCACGGCCGGCAGGCCCTCGGGTATGGCCGCGACCGCCGCCGCCACGGCCAGGAGGAAGATATCCAGCACCTTCAGGTCCTGCAGCAGGCCCACCACCACCAGCAGGGCGCAGACGGCGAGCAGGGTGATGACCAGGAACTGGCTCAGCCGGTCGATGCTCTTCTGGAGAGGAGTCTTCTGTACCTCCACTTCCTTGATGGCCTGCGCGATCCGGCCCATCTCGGTGGACATTCCCGTGGCGGTGACCACGGCCGTGGCCCTCCCGAAACTGGCGATGGTTCCCATGAACGCCATGTTCCTTCTCTCGGCCAGCGGGACGTCCCCTCGAATGGGGCCGGTGTGCTTGGTGGCAGCCATGGACTCACCGGTGAGTACCGATTCGTTGACCTTGAACTCGCTGACCTCCATCAGCAGGGCATCGGCGGGCACCCTGTCCCCGCTCTCCAGGATGATGATGTCGCCGGGCACGATGTCCCGGGCCGGTATCAGCCCGACCGCGCCGTCCCGTCTCACCTTGGCCTGGGGCGCGGCCATCTGCAGCAGGGCCTCCATGGCCGCCTCGGCCCGGGATTCCTGTATGTAGCCGATGATGGCGTTGAGCAGCAGGACCACGAAGATGACGGCGGCATCCAGGTACTCGCGCACCACCAGCGTGACAATGCCGGCGGCCAGCAGGACGTAGATCAGGGGGTTCATGAACTGCTTGAGGAAGGCGACGACGGGCGAGGTTTTCTTCTTCCGCAGCAGCTCATTCGGACCGCAGCGCTGCCTTTGCGCCCGGGCCTCCTCGGCGGTGAGGCCGGAGCGCCTCGAGCCCAGCGCCGCGAAGGCTTCCTCTACGGTGAGCTGGAACCAGGGCCGGGCGCCGGTTTCAGCCATGGGATCCGTTTCCGCTCCGGCTCCAGGCTGCGGCCGGTACGGGGGTTCCCGGTGGTGGGGATGGCTGATGATAGTGAGGCATCTCTCTGGAGGCGGCGCCGCTCGCAGCGGGGATCTCTATGGGACCGGGAGTGCCGAAGGCCGGGCTCGAACCAGCACGGAGGTTGCCCCCCAACAGTTTTTGAGACTGTCGCGTCTGCCTATTCCGCCACTTCGGCTGGAGCGGAAGAAGGGATTCGAACCCTCGACCTCCTCCTTGGCAAGGAGGCATTCTAACCGCTGAACTACTTCCGC
>CAYPDY010000013.1:25787-32354 GCA_964409515.1 uncultured Dehalococcoidia bacterium | reverse complement strand
CGGGGGCAGAGCGTGCCGGGCAACATGTACTTCACCACTACCAAGCTGCACCAGGAGATGGCCGGCGGAGTGTTCGTGGATGTCATCGTGGACGAGGCGCACGACCCCACCAACCCGTTCCCGTGGAAGGGCAACATCGACCTGCGGAAGCTGGAGCGCGAGATCCAGCGGGTCGGGCCGGAGAACGTGGCCTATGTCAGCTTCGAGACCTGCGTGAACATGGCCGGCGGGCAGCCGATCTCCATGCAGAACGCCAAGGACGTGTCCAGGCTGCTGCACAAATACGGCATCCCGAACATGTACGACGCCACGCGTTGCGTCGAGAACGCCTACATGATCAAGTGGAAGGACCCGCAGTACAGCGACAAGCCGGTGAAGGAGATCCTCCGCGAGCTGCTGAGCTACGGCGACGGCTGCACCATCAGCGCCAAGAAGGACTTCCTGGTCAACATGGGCGGGCTCATCGCCTGCAACAGCCCCGACCTGAACCGGGCCTTCCTCAGGATGCTGCGCATCTGGGAGGGCGACGTCACCAACGGCGGCCTGGACTCCAAGGACATCGAAGCCCTGCACCGGGGCCTGATGGATTCCCTGGATGACGACTATATCAAGATGCGGATCGCCCAGACCCAGGAGTTCGGACGCCAGCTTCAGGAGGCCGGGGTGCCGATCGTGGTGCCCCCGGGGTCCCACGCGGTGTTCATCGACGCCCGGCGCTTCCTGCCCCACATCGACCAGGAGCAGTACCCGGCGCAGGCCCTGACGGCGGCCATGTACATCGAGTGCGGCGTGAGGACCATGGAGCGCGGGAACGTCTCCAAGGGCCGCGATCCCAAGACGGGGAAGAACTACCGGCCGAAGCTGGAGCTGGTCCGGTGCACCATCCCCCGCCGGGTGTACACCAGCTCCCACATCGACTACGCGGTGGAAGGCATCGCCGGGCTTTACCGGAAGCGCGACCGCATCACGGGGCTGAAGCTGGCTTACGAGCCGAAGGTCCTGCGCTTCTTCCAGGGGCGCTTTGAGCCGGTGGGCAAGTGGGACTTCTGAGCCCGCGGCGCCCGTTCCCTACCCCTGCGCGTCAGGGCGCGCCGCGCGTCTGCCACTGCGCGTTGTAGCTCCTCATCCCCCCGGAGATGTTGCGGGCGTTGAGGCCGTGAAGGCGCAGGGCCCTGGTGGCGTAGTAGGCCCTCTGGCCCACGGCGCAGTAGACCAGGATCTCCCGGTCGTGCGGCAGCTCATTGATCCTGGGCCGCAGGGAGTTGAGCGGGATGTTGACGGCCCCCTCCGGATGGCCCAGCTTGAACTCACCGGGCTCGCGGACGTCGAGAAGAAATGCGTCCGACGCGAAGACATCCTTCCAGTGGGCCACCGGGGCATCGCCCCGCACGACGTTGGCGGCGATCATGCCGGCCACATTGACCGGGTCTTTGGCGGTGCCGAACTGCGGAGCATAGCAGAGCTCGGCTTGCTCCAGGTCGAAGACGGTGGACCCGCGCTGGATGGCCACGGAGATGGCGTCAATCCGTTTCTCGACGCCTTCCTCGCCCACCGCCTGGGCGCCGAGAACGCGGCCGTCCTTCATGGAGAAGATCAGCTTCAGGGTGATCGGTCGGGCGCCGGGGTAGTAGTTGGCATGGTGGCCGGGGTGGAGGTAAACCTTCTCATAGGGTACCGGCTGTCCGCCGGCCCCCCGGCGGCGCAGGGTCTTCTCGCTGGCGCCGGTGGCGGCGACGGTGATGTCAAAGACCCGGCAGACCGCGGTACCCTGAACGCCGCGGAACCGGGAATCGCGACCCAGGATGGCGTCGGCGGCGATGCGGCCCTGCCGGTTGGCCGGCCCCGCCAGCGGGATGAGGGCCCAGTCGCCCGTCACGAAATCGCGCACCTCGACCGCATCGCCCACGGCCCAGACGTGCTCGTCGCTGGTGCGCATCTGGTCATTCACCCTGATGCCGCCGAGCTGACCCGTCTCCAGGCCGGCCTCTTTGGCCAGCGTTGCCTCGGGGCGCACGCCTATGGCCAGCAGCACCATGTCACAGCTGAAGCTGGCCCCGGACCTGGTGTTGACGGCGATGGTGTGTCCGTCCGGGCTCTGGACGAACCCGGCCACGCCGTCGGCCAGGTGCAGGGAGACGCCGTTGGTGGCCAGGTGGTCCTGGATGGCCACGGCCATCTCCGGGTCGATGGGCGGCATCACCTGCGGCAGCATTTCCACAATGGTGACCGAGATGCCGCGCCTGACCAGGTTCTCGGTGGTCTCCAGGCCGATGAAACCGCCTCCGACCACCACGGCCCTCTCCACCTTCCGCTCAGTGATCCACTGTTTCATCTGGTGGCTGTCCGGGATCGTGCGCAGCGTGAATATGCCGGGGAGATCGATTCCGGGCAGGGGAGGGCGGATGGGCGCCGACCCGGGGGCCAGCACCAGGGCATCGTATCTCTCTCTGGAGACCTCTCCCGTGAGGACGTTCCTGACCTCGATCTCCTGTTTGGCCCGGTCGACAGCGCGGACTTCGCTCTGCAGGCGGACTTCAATGTTGAAGCGCCTCTTGAACAGCTCCGGCGTGGCCACCAGCAGGCTCCTCTCATCGGTGATGACATCGCCCACGTAGTACGGCAGTCCGCAGTTGGCGAAGGAAACATACGGCCCGCGCTCGAAGACCACGATCTCGGCGTCCTCCGAAAGACGGCGGGCGCGGGCGGCGCAGGAGGCCCCTCCGGCCACCCCTCCTACCACCAGGATCCGCGGTTTGCCCGACTGATGTTTTGCTTCTGCGCTCGCAGCCATGGCGGTGCCTCCTCTCCAGTGCGGCGGCGTCGGTGTGTCCGCCACGAGAGTATGTTAGCACAGTCTAGCTGCAGCCGCCGCCGGGCGGTGGCTCCGCTGAAGGCTCCTCCGACAGTATATCCACCACGGTCTCCGCCACCATAGCGACCGTATCGACGCACTTCTCAACCACCTTCTGCGACGGACCCTCGAACAGCTCCGGCCTCTTCGTCATCAGGTCCAGCGTCTTCTCAGTGAGGACGGTACCGGTGAGTCCGCCCGTTATCTCGGCGCACAGGGTGCTGCCGAACTTCTCCTTGAACCGGCCGGTCAGCCTGACTATCTCGCGCATGCCGCGCGACGTCCCGGGCTGCCCTTCATCCAGGCTCTCGCGTCCCCGCCGCAGGCTGATGATCATGGCCCCGGCAATGAGAGCGCCGCAGGTCCGGTTCTCCACCGGGAAGCCTCCCTGGAGACAGCTGGCCGCCCTGAACACCCGCTCATCCTCCAGGCCCAGGGTTTCCTGGAGCGCCTTCAGGGTGCACTGGCCGCAGCCATGGTGATGCCGTTCGTAGTGGCGCGCCTTCTCGGCTGCCGCCTTCTTCAGCCTGTCTGTGGCCGTGGGGTCACTGCTCGACATCTGATCATGCCTCCTTCTTGCGCTTGACGGCGGCCACCTTGGTCTTCACGTACTCATCGAACTCGGGGGTGGCCGGCACGTACGGGCACTCCACCAGCTCGATGTTGACCCCGATCTGGTCCATGGTGTCCATGTAGGCCATCTTCAGCGGAATAAACGGGACCTCCATGGACTGCTGCACCCCGATCCCCCTCTCCTTCAACAGGGCCAGCTCCCGGTCCCGGTCCGATACCCGTATGCCGATATGCTGAACTCCGGGCCCCTTCTTCTTCAGAAACTCGGCGTAGACGCTGTCGCCGCTGACCGCCTCCACCAGCTCGAACCTGACGGGGCCCGCCCAGTAGCAGGCGTACTTCATGACGGCCTTCTCCACCGTCTTGCCGCGCAGGTTGAAGTTTCTCGACTCATCCTCGTGGATGCAGTATGGCTCCCAGCCGAAGGACTTGCGGAAATACTCCATGCCCTTCTCCAGGCTCTCCACCGTGATCGAAATCTCGAAGACCTGTGCCTCACCGTCCACGAACCGGTAGTCCCGCTTGTCAGTTGGCATTGCCTTTCCTCCTTACTATGTCTTTGCGGCTACGGCTCCACCATCACCTTGATGGCGTCGGCCGCCGCGATCTGGGTCTCGAAAGCCTCTCTGATCTGATCGAGGGCGAAGCGGTGGGTTATCAGGCCCGCGGTCCGCACCTGGCCTTTGCCCAGGAGCTCCACGGCTTCACCCCACCTTTGCCCGCCGCATCCCTGCCAGCGGATGTTCCCCATCTGAAAGGCGCGGTACATTATCTCGGGAGTGAGCTCCAGGCTGCGCTCGTAGGTGGCCACCTGCATCAGCCGGCCGGCTGGCCGCAGCACCGCGATGGCCTGCGGGAGCACTGACGGCGATCCGGCGCAGTCAAAGACGACGCCGGCCATCTCGCCCCCGGTGGACTGGCGGACGAACTCCACCAGGTCGACCTGGGAAGGGTCGGCGGCGCAGTCGGCCCCCAGCTTCAGGGCCGCCGTCCTCCGGAACTGGTTCGGTTCGCTGACAATGACCCGGCCAGGGCCCTTGGCCTTGCAGACCTGGACGATGCACTGGCCGATCATGCCGGCTCCCATGACCACCACCGCCTCGTTGGGCCGGATCTCGCCGCGCCTGACGTCGTAGCAGGCGATGGAAAGGGGCTCGATGGTGGCTGCCTCCTCCCAGCTCATGGCTTCGGGGAGGCAGAAGACACTGGCCCCGAGGACCGGGTTGGGCACCCTGACGTATTCGGCGAAGGCGCCGTCCAGGCCGGCCCCGGGCACCACGGGGCCGGTGCACCGTTCCGCGCGCCCCTCCCGGCACCACCAGCATTGGCCGCAGGTGCGGTAGCCGGTGCCGGCCACACGGTCACCCCTGGTGAAGCCCTCGACCCCGCTGCCCACCTCGACTACCTCGCCGGCGAACTCATGCCCCAGGAGGGCGGGCCTCCTGTGGCTGGTGTCCTCTCCCAGCTTGTACGAATGGACGTCGGTGCCGCAGATGCCGCAGGCCCTCACCCGGACCAGGATCTCGTCATCGCGGACTCCGGGCGTCTCCACGGATTCCACCCTGATGTCACGTGCTCCATGAAGCAAGGCAGCTCTCACCGGCCGCTCCTCCTCCGGGCCCGCAGGCGGGCGCGGTATCACATACTGTACAGGATATGATAGACTGTACCGTGGGTGCCGGGCAATGTCAAGGATCGGGCGAGAGGAGAGCGGAATGAAGTCATCCGGCAGCGGTGACCGCAGGGGCGTGCATCTGGGCAGGGAGGAAGCCAGGGCACTGACGATGCTGATCGGCCAGGTGAGCTCCAGCCTGCACCGGGCCAGGGAGAACGAGCTCAGGCCGCTGGGCATCCCCATGATGCACTCCGCCGTGCTGTGGGCGCTGAAGGTGATGGATCGTCCGGCGACGCCCGCCGAGATCAGCCGCATGCTCCTCCGGCGCCATCAGACCGTTCTACAGCTCCTCAGCCGCATGGAGAAGCAGGGCTACGTCGCTGTTCACCGTGGACCGCGCAAGGGTGGTCCGGTGGAGGTCGTCATGACCGACAAAGGCCGGGAAGCGGTGGACCTGGCCTGGGAGCGGGAGCAGGTGGTGGCGGATATCCTGACATCTCTTTCCGCGGAAGAGCGCCACAGCCTCAAGGCGCTTCTGCAGAGGCTCCGCGACCGGGCCTCGGTGGTGGAATCAAGGACGGCATTTCTCTAGCAGCCACGGCCCGCCGCGCCCGGCGGCGCAGGACCCAACCCTGCGCCTTGCGCAACTGCCGGCAAAACTGATAATGTGGCTTTAGGAGGGCACGCGCAAGTATGGGCATATCGAGACCGATGTCATCCGGAATCGGCGTCTGGGAGCTGTTCGGCACCATCTCCGGGTCGCGCCGGCTGCGGCACTACTCCGAGGCCCTCGACTCACTGAACAACAGCCGGAGGGTCAAATCGGTCATAATCAACGTCGATTCGCCCGGAGGCCTGGCCACGGCCTCGGACTACCTCTATTGTGCTGTAACCAGGCTCGCCGCCAGGAAGCCGGTGGTGGTCTTTGTCAGCGGCGCCTGTGCCTCGGGCTCCTATCTGGCCAGCTGCCCCGCGGCCAGGATAGTGGCTCTGCCCACGGCCGTCATCGGGTCCATCGGGGTCATCTCCATCAGGCCCATAGTGCAGGACCTGCTGGGCAGGATCGGGGTGCATGTCGATGTCACCAAGAGCGGCCGGCTGAAGGACATGGGCAGCTACTTCCGGGAGCCCACCGAAGAGGAGAAGAAGAAGGAAGAGGAGCTGGTGGCCGGGTTCTACGACTACTTCGTGGCGGCCGTGGCCAAAGGGCGAAAGATGGAGGAGGCCAGGGTCAGGGAGCTGGCCACCGGGGAGGTCTTCCTGGGAGAGAAGGCCAGGAGCCTGGGCCTGATCGATGAGTTGGGCGACTTCGAGCGCGCCGTTGAGATCGCTTCAGAGCTCGGCAAGGTGAGGCGCCGGCTGATTCCGATGAGGCATCGACCGAGCCTGTCCGAGCGGCTCTTTCCGCAGTTCACCGGGGAGTCCGTTGAGGCAGCACTGGCGCAGGCAGAGGGCCTGCTGAGCCGCCGGGTCTTCTATCTCGGATGAGGGCCGGTCCTATCGCAGCCGCCCGGCGGCCACCACGATG
>CAYPDY010000013.1:6896-25777 GCA_964409515.1 uncultured Dehalococcoidia bacterium | reverse complement strand
ACGATGCCCACGATCACGATCAGCACGTCGAACAGGTCGAAGTACGCAAAGAAGGCCAGCGAGCCCCCCGTAATCCACACGTTGCTGACCACGTACGACAGGACGAAGCAGGCGCAGGCGATGACCTGCAGCGGCGTGCCCCTCTTCCGGTTGATTACCCGGCTCACCACCTCCGCTATCACGTAGGCGGCCCCGGCGGCCAGCAGGAGGGCGGTCATGAGGCCGAAGAATGGTATGTGGATGGCCACGCGCAGGACCGCCCATGCGATTCCCACGGGTACGGCTATCGCCAGGGCTGCCGCCACGGCTTTGACGTACTGGCCGGGGGTGATACTGTACGTGGGCAGCTTTCTAACGTTGGCGCACTTGCGGCAGCGGGCGCCCACCGGGGTTTCCACCAGGCATTTGGGGCAGATGGGGGTGCCGCACCGGCCGCAAGACAGCCCGGTCTCGGTGTCGGGGTGCATAGCGCATTTCATAGCGTGTCTCTCATGCGGCGCATTTCATAGCGTGTCTTTCATGCGGCGCATTTCATGCGGCTGACTTCCTATGCCCGGGGGTTCCTCTTCCGGTGCAGGGCCCGAAGCCGGTCAACGCACTCCGGGGGGATGGCTACCCCGCCCAAGGGTGTCTCGTTAAGGTTGTCTATCCCGTGGTAGTCGGAGCCGCCGGTGGCGATGAGACCGTGCTTGTGCGCCAGTGAGGCCAGGTAGGCGGTGGTATGCGGCGGGTAGTCTTTGTAGTAGGCCTCGATGCCCGCCAGCCCCAACCTCTGGAGGCGGGGGAGGATATGATCCAGGTCCTCTATGTCGGCGGGATGGGCCAGCACGGCCAGGCCGCCGACGCGGCTGATCAGCTCCACGACCTCATCCGGTGTCATTTTATCCCGTTCCACGTAGGCCGGGGCCTCGCGGCCGATGTACCGGTTGAAGGCCTCCTTCACCGAGGGGACGCAGCCTTTCTCATACATGGCCTGGGCGATATGAGGCCGTCCCACGGAGCCGGTGCCGGCGATCTCTTCCACTCGTTTCCATTCTATGTCGACGCCCATGGTGGCCAGCTTGGCTATCATCTTCTGGGCCCGTACCTTCCGCGAGTTGCGGAAGGCGGCCAGCCTGATGACCAGTTCGGGGTTGGCGGCGTCGATGAAGTAGCCCAGAACGTGGATCTCGCCATGAGGGACGTCAGTGCTGCACTCGACCCCCGGGATCACCTGCAGGCCCGGGTGGTTCCGGGCGGCCCGCAGCGCCGGCGCCACCCCGTCAACCGAGTCGTGATCGGTGATGGAGATGGCTGCCAGGCCCAGCTGCGCCGCCATCTGCACTACCTCCTCGGGGCTGTGGCGCCCGTCTGAGGCGGTGCTGTGCACATGGAGGTCGAGTTTCACGTTCTATCCCATTTCCCGGTCGATCCGGGTGATGCTGGCGGCCCGCCCGGTGTCCGGGTCGGTCTCCACCAGGACGGAGTTGAATACGACGGGACCCTTCCCCACCGACAGCCGCTGCGGCATGTGGGTGAGAAAGCGATGGAGCACTTCTTCCACGCTGTCTCCGATGACGGAGTCGGAAGGCCCCACCATGCCTATGTCGGTGACAAAGGCCGTACCCTTTGTCAGGACGCGGGCATCGATGGTTCCCACGTGCGTGTGGGTGCCAACGACCGCCGAAACCCGGCCGTCCAGGTAGCGGCCCATGGCCTGCTTCTCGGAGGTGGCCTCGGCGTGGAAATCGACCACAATGGCCTCGGGTTTCGCGGTCAGCCCGTCCAGCAGCTGATTCATGGCCCGGAAAGGGCAATCGGCGTCGCCCATGAACGTGCGGCCGATCAGGTTGACCACCAGGACATTCCTCCGCCAGACGTACCCCCGGCCGGGCACTCCCGGCGCGAAGTTCAAGGGGCGGATGATGGGTGTGTCATCGTCGAGCAGCGGGAGTACTTCTTTCTGGGCCCAGATGTGGTTCCCGGAGGTGATAACGTCCACGCCGCTGCCGAGGAGCTCATCAGCCGTTTCCGGTGTGAGCCCTTTTCCCCCGGCGGCGTTCTCGCCGTTGGCAATGACCAGGTCCAGGTGCAAATCGTGACGCAGGCCTGGCACCAGGTTGCGCAACGCTTTTCTGCCAGGCCTGCCTATCACGTCACCGACTGCGAGTATCCGCAATGGCCCTCTTCGTCACCTCTACTTGGCGTAGTCTACCGCCCGAGTTTCCCTCACCACGGTCACTTTTATCTGACCTGGATAGTTCAGAGTGTCCTCTACCTTCTTGACGATGTCCCGGGCCAGCCTCATGGCCCCCAGGTCATCGATTTCTTCCGGTTTAACCAGTATGCGGATTTCTCTTCCGGCTTGGATGGCGTAGGATTTCTCAACCCCGCTGAAACTGTTGGCGATCCCTTCCAGGGCCTCCAGGTGTTTCAGGTACTGTTCCAGTGATTCACGTCTGGCGCCCGGCCTTGACGCGCTGATAGCATCGGAAGCAGCTACCAGGAAGGCCAGAGCAGTGTTCATCTCCACTTCTCCGTGGTGTGCGGCTACCGCCCTCACCACGTCCGGTGATTTCTCCCACTGCTTGATGATGTCGGCGCCTATCTGGGCATGCGGCCCCTCAGTTTCGAAGTCTACTGCTTTGCCGAGGTCGTGGAGCAACCCGGCCCTCTTGGACTGCTCTACATTGGCCCCTATCTCGGCGGCCATCAGGCCGGACAGAAGCGACACCTCGACGCTGTGCATCAGAACGTTCTGTCCGTAGCTGAAGCGGTACTTCAGCCTGCCGAGCGTTCTGATCAGCTCCGGGGGCAAACCATGCACCCCGGCCCTGTTGGCGGCTTGCTCTCCTTCAGTTCGAATGGTGCTTTCTACTTCGTCCCGCGCCCGGTTCACCATCTCCTCGATGCGGGCGGGGTGGATGCGGCCATCAAGGATGAGCCTCTCCAGGGCGATGCGGGCGATCTCACGACGCACCGGGTCGAAACAGGACAGGGTGACAGTCCCCGGAGTGTCGTCAATTATGAGGTCCACTCCGGTGGCATGTTCCAGTGCCCTGATATTTCTTCCCTCGCGCCCGATGAGGCGTCCCTTCATCTCGTCTCCCGGCAGGGAGACCACGGAGACGGTGCTCTCCGCCACCACGTCTCCGGCCAAACGCTGGATGGACTGGGCCAGGATGTCCCGCGATTTCTTGTCGGCTTCCTCTTTCACCGCGGCCTCCATGGCTCTCACTCTCCGCGCTGCCTCGTCTCGAACTTCAGTGTCGACTTTCTGAAGGAGGATCTCCTTGGCCTCCGCGGTGGACAATCCGGCTATCTGCTCCAGCTGCTGCTGCTGTTTCTGCCGCAGCTCCTCCACGCGATTCCGGGCTTTCTCAATCTCCCTTTCCTTCCCGGCAAGGAGCTGATCGCGGCGCTGGAAGGCTTCGTCCCGGCGTTCCAGGTTCTCTTCCTTCTGGGACAGGCGCCTCTCCAGCCGCTGCAGCTCGCCCCGCGTCTCTCGATAGCTGGCTTCTGCTTCGGCCTTCATGTTGACGGCTGCTTCTTTTGACTCCAGGAGCAGGGCCTTCTGTTTCTCCTGGGCCTCGCTTACCAGCCTCTTGGCCTCCTCGGAGGCCATCTGGACCTGGCGACTGGCGATCCATTGTCGGACTATAAAGGCTATGCCGACACCGATGACCAGACCGGCTGCCAGGCCAATTACCAGCCATAAAGGGTCCAATCTCACCTACCTTTCTCTCTGAGTTATCCAGGCTGGGGGTAGACTACAGTAACGCGTATATTTAACGCTTTCGATCCAGTAGTGTCAAGGATTTTCGTCACGCGCGCCAGTGCCGAAAAAGCGAGGGAAGAGGGGGTTTTGGGGACCGCGGATGCGGCCCCCGCGGCTGGCGGCACCTGCGCGGCGTCTCAGGCCTTCTCGTCCAGGTAGAAACGCCCTTCCCGCCTGGCCTGGGTGGCCCCTGCCATGGCCTTGGCCGGGGAGAGCCTGGCGCTACCCTCCACGACGACCTTGCACTGCTCCACCTTCGACTTGACCAGCTTGACCTGGAGGAGCGAGCCGCATTCGCGGCAGGTGATCTGTCCGTCATACTTCTGGGTGTTGAGGTTCCTGGGTATGGCCGTTTCCTTGAGGCAGACCAGGCACTCGATCTTCATGTTCATGACTCCCTCCTTCCATCTATTCACTCGCGGGGGCGAAGCACCTCCGCGCGCCGCGACAGGTGCTGCCGGATTGGCGCAACATGGCAAAGTGCATCACGGGGGTCAACCTTTGGAGAGCAATCGGTCCCGGTGCACAGACGTCAAAACGGGTCGGTTCTGATACGGGACGTGACTATCATACCACGGCGTGGCAAGGGTGCAAGCGGAAGGCAGAGCTGGAATCTGACTTCCAGCCAGCTAAGCAGGGCAATTGCGTAGGCAGGACCACAGGTACCACGGAGAAAAAGGGGGTATGAGGGTTCTACCAGGTTGTGGAGTCGGATACCTCTTCCAGGATCCGCCTCGCTTTGCCCGCATCCGGCGCGAGGACGTATAGCTCGCACCGTTTGGCGTCGGTGAACACCCCCCATTCGAGGTAAATGCCTTTCACCTGGCAGGCAACCCCGTTGTTCTCCAGTGTTTCGGCCCACATTCTCGCTACTGGCTCGTTGGGAGCAGTGGCAACAAGCACCAGGGGGTCATTTGCCCTGGCGGACTCCCCGGCGGGTTTCCGCCTGCCAGTTGGTCTGGGTGCAATTGGCAACTCTGGTACCAGTTCAACATGACAGTCTGGGCAGGCCTCAACCCCCTCTTGGAACTCATCACGGCATTTGGGACAGAATGGCATACTGCTCCTGCCTTCAACCTAGCCTTTCGGGTTCAGCTCTTGTTGAGGCCTTTGCCTTTGACCTCAATTGACAGCAACCACCAGTTGATGATGATGGCTGCGCTGCCAAAAACGAGAAAACCGATAGGGATACCCCATTTGGGCAAAAGCAAAAAAGAAGGGACTGTGACAAGGGCAGAAGCCAATATCAGAAGGGAACCTAGCCAATAACGCCGGGCATTTATGCCCAATCTATACCCACAATTAGGGCACTCCCACGTGGCCCAGGGATTTCTGCTGTTCATGAATAGATAGAGTGACTGACCACTTCCGCACTTGGGGCACCTCTTGTTCCCCTTCTTAGACAAGGGTGGATCAAACGGAGCCATACTCCCCCTCCTTGGCGATAGATTATAGCTCAGGGGGAGTACGGGACCAAACAGAGCATTCCTGGCCAGCCAGACATCACCTCCATAGACGTGTTTCCAGAAACCCAAGTGCAACAACGATGGCCACAATAGCTATGATTGCGAGGATGACTCCTTCGGGGCTGATTCCTAATACGCTCTCCATAGCTCACTCCCTCGTTTATGACAGAGTATGCCACGCCGTCCATACGCAGTCTTGAGACCTTGGTCCCAATTATGGGGACAGCCATCGAGAGGAGCTATGGGTGGGACAACTCCTGACAGTGCTGCCAAGATCCCGGGAGTATCAGGAATCTGGGGTGCCTTGATGGATCAGACCACCACAATCCCAAAGCGAAAAGAGGCAGAAAGACCCACAGGAACGGTTCCCAGACACAAACGCTCACCGACAACAAAGAGAGAGATTGAGATATTCAAGAGATTCGCCAAAACCAGGTGGCGGGTCAAGTCATAGGTCAATGATATTCGACAGTCACTGCATGCCCAGGAGTGGCGCCAAACAGGGTGGCCTATTGAGGGTGGTCCGGCCCCGGCTGTATCATTTGCGCTCACAACACCACGAGGTTGTTGCGGTGGACCACCTCGGCGCCGTATTCGTAGCCCAGCAGGGGCATGATCTCCCTGGAATGGGCGCCCTTGATGGCCTGGATCTCCGCGGCGCTGTAGTTTGACATGCCGCAGGCGATGCGGTGGCCCTGCTCGTCGACGATGTCCACCATGTCGCCGCGGCGGAACTCCCTCTCCGTGTCCCTGACACCGGCGGGCAGCAGGCTCCCCTTCTTCTTCCGCAGCGCCGCCGCCGCCCCGTCGTCGACGACTATCTTCCCCCGTGAGGCCAGCCGGCTGATCATCCAGCGCTGGCGGCTTTCCACCCTGGTGGCTGTGGGCAGGAACAGGGTGCCGATGGACTCGCCCTCCGCGAGCCGGGTGATGACGTTGGGGATGCTGCCTTCGGTGATGACCACGGCGATGGCCGACCGCATGGCCAGCCGGGCGGCCTCGATCTTGGTGGCCATGCCGCCCGTGCCGCGGCTGGTGCCGGCGCCCCCGGCCATGCCCTCGATCTGGGCGTCAATCTTCTCCACCACGGGGACCAGCCGGGCCTTGCGGTCCTGACGGGGGTCGGACGTGTACAGCCCCTGGACGTCGCTGAGCAGAATGAGGATGTCGGCGTCCACCAGGTTGGCCACCATGGCCGACAGGTTGTCGTTGTCGCCGAACTTCGCTTCCTTGATCTCGTCGGTGGCCAGCACATCGTTCTCGTTGATGATGGGCACCACCTTCAGCGAGAGAAGCGACAGGAGGGTATTGCGGGCGTTCAGGTACCCCCCGCGGTGGGACAGCTCCCGCTTGGTGAGCAGCGCCTGGGCCACCACGATGCCGTGCCTTTCGAAGAGCTGCTCGTAGGCGTGCATCAGGCGACCCTGGCCCACCGCGGCCAGGACCTGCCGGAAGGGGATGTCCTTCCGGTTGCGGTCGGCCGCCAGCTTGTCCCGCCCGGCGGCTATGGCGCCGGAGGACACCAGCACCACCTCCCGCCCCTGCCCGTGGAGCCGGGCCACCTGGTCCACCAGCCCGGCCATGGCGGCCAGGTCGAGCCGTCCGCTGCCGGCGGTGAGCAGGTTCGTGCCCAGCTTGATGACCAGGCGCTGGTACCGGCCGCCTTTCCTGGCGGAGGGGGCCTTCGTTTTCGCTCTGTCAGTCTTGTCCATCGTGGTCACTGATTATATTACGCCGGCCGGGCCGGCTCAACAGCCGCTCTCCCCTTTGACGGGTCCGGTCCCGGCCCTTAGAATGGGTGGGTCCTCGAACATCACTGCCCGAGGAGATCGGAGACACCATGAGCCCAGCGTCGCCTCCCTGCCCGGAGCTGGACCTCCACCGGCTGACGGTTGACGAGGCCCTTCCCAGGCTGGAGCAGTTCATCTACGAGTCCTACTGCGCCGGCTTCAAGGCGGTCCGGATCAACCACGGGAAGGGCACCGGCACCCTGAGGGCCAGCGTCCGCGCCTGGCTGCACAAGCAGGACTCGGTGAAGTCCTTCCGGACAGGCATGTCGTGGGAGGGCGGCGACGGCGTGACCATCGTGGAGCTGGCTGACTAGGTCTCAGGCCCCGAGACGGCTGAGGTCTCAGGCCCCGAGACGGCTGAGGTCTCAGGCCCCCCGAGCCTTGAGGCCTCAGGCCCTCTGGCACTTCGGACAGAAGTAGGTCCCCCGTCCCCGCAGGGCGATGCGCTTAATGGGCGTTTCGCAGCGGTAGCACCGCTCGCCGCGGCGGTGGGCCACCTGGAAAAAGAGGTGCGCAAACCCGGGCTCGCCGTCGGGCTGCTGGTACGTGCTGACACTGGCGCCGCACCGGGCGATACCCTCCACCAGCACATGGCATATCGCATCGTACAGGCGCTCGGATTCCCTGGGTTTGAGCTGGCGCGACTTCTTCTCGGGATGGATGCGGGCCTCGAAGAGGGCTTCGTCGGCATACATGTTGCCTATGCCGGCAATGATCATCTGGTCGCACAGCAGGGGTTTCACCGGGACGTCGTGCTTCCGCAGCAGCTCCCGCAGGGCCGCGACGCCGAAGGCGTGGTCGAGGGGCTCGATGCCGAGGCGGCCGACGACATCGTTCTCGTTCTCCACCAGCCACATGCCCCCGAACTTGCGCTGGTCCAGGAAGTGGATGGCGGTGGGGCTGTCCAGGAAAAGGATGGCCCTGGTGTGCGGCAGCGGGTCGGCCTCCCACGGCCTGATGAGCAGGCACCCGGTCATCTTCAGGTGCAGGATCAGCTTCAGCGTTCCGGAAAGGTCCAGGATCAGGTACTTGCCGCGGCGCCGGATCCCTTCCACCGTCTGGCCCACGATGTCCCGGCGGAACTCGTCGGGAGACGGCCGGCGCACCTGGCCCGGCCAGAGCAGGTTGGCCTTCAGAATGCGTCGCCCGACGACCCCGGGGATGAGTCCGTTCTTGATGGTCTCTACTTCCGGCAGTTCCGGCATGGCGTCCTGCTCCTTCCCGGCCCCACCTAGAGTCCCAGCCGCTGGTAGACGCGATCCACGTGGCGCACGTAGAACTGGTAGTCGAAGAGGGCCGCGAGTTCAGCCGGCGGCAGCATGGCGACGACCTCTGCGTCAGCCAGGAGCAGCTGCAGGAAGTCCACGCGTTCCTTCCAGGCCTTCATGGCGTTGCGCTGCACCAGCTGGTAGGCCTGCTGGCGGGTGAGCCCCTTGTCGATCAAGGACAGGAGCACCCGCTGGGAAAACACCAGTCCCTTCGTGACCTCCAGGTTCTCCTTCATGTGCTCCGGGTAGACCTGCAGGCCGGTCATCACGTAGGTGAAGATGCCCAGGGTATAGTCCAGCGCCAGGCACGAATCGGGCAGGATGATGCGTTCGGCGGATGAGTGGCTGATGTCCCGCTCGTGCCAGAGGGCCATGTTCTCCATGGACGTCAGCGCGTGGCCGCGAACGAGACGGGCCAGCCCGCAGACGCGCTCGCACAGCTCGGGGTTGCGCTTGTGCGGCATGGCCGAGCTGCCGGTCTGGCCGGCCTCAAAGGGCTCTTCAGCCTCCAGGACCTCGGTCTTCTGCAGCCCGCGTATCTCGGTGGCGAACTTCTCCAGGGAGCTGGCGATGATGGCCAGGGTGGTGACAAACTGCGCGTGGCGGTCACGCTGGATGATCTGGCTGGATACGGGGGCCGCTTCCAGCCCCAGTTTGGCGCAGGCTATCTCCTCCACCTCCGGCCGGACGGTGGCATAGGTGCCCACTGCGCCGGATATCTTGCCGACGCCGATCGCCTTCCGGGCGTCGGCCAGGCGCCGGGCATTCCGTTCCATCTCTTTGACCCAGATGGACAGCTTGAGGCCGAAGGTGATGGGCTCGGCATGAACGCCATGGGTCCGTCCTATCATGATGGTGTGCTTGTGCTCGACGGCCCTCTTCCGCAGGACCGAGAGCAGCCCGGCGATGCCATGGCCCAGGATGTCCGAGGCCTCCAGCAGCTGGAGGCTGGTGGCCGTATCCATGATGTCGGAGGAAGTCAGCCCCAGATGGATGAAGCGGCTCTCCGGCCCCAGGCTCTCGGCCACGGTGTTGACGAAGGCCGTCACGTCGTGGTGGGTCACCTTCAGTATCTCTTCATAGCGCCGGAGGTCGAACTTGGCGTTTCTAAGCCTGGCCAGGTCTTCCCCGGGTATGGCCCCCAGCTCGGCCCAGGCTTCGCAGACGGCCAGCTCGACCTTCAGCCACTTCTCAAACTTCCCCTCGTCCGACCAGACCCTCTTCATCTCCGGCCTGGAGTATCGCTCAATCATCTCTTACCCCCGCGCCTGTCAGCCTATCCCTGCGCCAGTTTCCGCCGGTAGGCTGCGTAGGCTTCTCGTATCTCGGGATGCTTGATGCCCAGCATCTGGGCCGCCAGCAGGGCCGCGTTCCGGGCCCCGGCCGAGCCGATGGCCACCACCGCCACGGGCACACCGCCGGGCATCTGCACCATGGCCAGCAGGCTGTCCACGCCCCTCAGGTCGCTGGTGGGCAGCGGGACGCCGATCACCGGCAGCATGGTCCAGCTGGCGAGGACGCCGGGCAGGTGGGCGGCGGCCCCGGCCCCGGCGATGACGACCTCGATGCCCCGTTCCTGCGCCTTGAGCGCATATTCGCGGGTCTTATCCGGCGTGCGGTGGGCCGACATGGCCCGCACCTCGAATGGAATCCCCAGCTCCTGCAGCATGTCCAGGGCCGGCTGCATCAGCGGCTCGTCGGACTGGCTGCCCATCACCACCGCGACCAAAGGCATGGCGTTTCTGGCGTCTGTCATTCTCTACCTCACTTGATCAAAAGGTCAGCAGGTCAAAGACGACCCGGGCCGGCCCCAGTCTCCTCTTCAGCGTGATGTATGTGTCTTCGCCGCGCAACAGCCGGCAGCAGGCATTCCACAGCCGGTCGCTTCCCCGTACCGCATCGAAGACCAGCCCCGGGAACCAGGCAAAGGCCCTGGCCAGCGCCCTGGCCGCCCGGAGCTCCGGCATTATCTCTCTGTCCACCAATGACTCGTATTCCGCCAGACCGGCGCTCCGGCCCTGCAGGTACTGCCCGATGACCGGCGCCGCCATCCGGGCGCTCCTCACGGCATTGTATATGCCCTCCCCGGTGACCGGATCGACCAGCCCGGCCGCATCCCCAAGGAGCAGGCATCTCCCGGACTGGATCGCCATCCCTTGGCGGCGCACCGGCAGCCAGTGGCTTCTGATCCTCGTCGCCGGGCAGTCCTGGAGACCGTGAGCCTTGAGCACCGCCTGATAGCCGGACTTGAGCCGTCCAGCCTGGCGCAAGGGGCTTCCCGCACCCACGGAGAGGTGGTCCCTCTTGGGAAAGACCCAGCCATATCCCCCGCGCATGTGTCCCAGGTCCAGACCCATCAGGTTTTCCCATTGTACCAACCTTTGTCCAGGAACTGAAATCTCGGCCTCCAGGCCGATCCCGAGGTCCATGTCCCGTGCCAGGCCCGCGCCGGCGGCCACTACGCTCCGGGCCCCGTCCGCGCCGACCACGATCCGCCCGGTGAAGGTGTGGTCTCCCGTCTCAACGGCTACAAGGTCCTCGGCCATGCGGACCTGGCGCACCCTCTCGTTTTCCAGGAGCGCCGCCCCGGCCTCGCGGGCCCTCTGTGTGAGCATGTGATCGAACTCGTCGCGCATCACCATGTGGATCATCGGCTTCGGGTATGACCTGGTGAAGGGTCGCCTCCCGCCGCAGGCGACCCTGGCGCCGAGCACGGTGTCCCTGGTCACCGGACCGAGGTCCAGGCCGAGCAGACCGGCCGTCTTCACCGTGATGCCCCCGGCGCAGGCCTTGTAGCGGGGGAGCCTCTCCTTCTCCAGGATGAGGACGTCCAGGCCCTGGCGCGCCAGCTCGCCGGCCAGCGTGGATCCGGCCGGCCCCGCGCCTACAATGATCACGTCGTGGGAACGGCTGGCGGCATCGCCCGTCAACGTGCGGCCCGGCCCGGTGCTCACCGGGCCGCCGCCCTCTTCAGGCGGTCCATTATGGCCACCCCGATGCCCTTCTCCTCTGTCTTTTCGATGATTATCTCGTCGACGGTCAGCTCGTCCAGCTCGCGAAGCACCGCGAATATCCGCCTGGCGTACTCCTCGAGGTCCTGCGGCATCAGCCTGACGATGGGCACGGCGCTCCCGCCGTATCTGAAACGACGCGCCACCACGGCCACCTTCTTCTGCCTTTCGGTGTATTCGTCCACCAGCCTGGCGATGCCCTTCTCGTCGTTCGTTTCCGCCAGCGTTACCCGGGCCTTCGGGCTGTAGTGGCGGTAGCGGGTGCCGGGGGAGCGCTGCCTGCCGGCGACCCCCCGGCCTATCACCACCCGGCCCAGGAGGGGCGCCAGGTCCTCCGGCGTCACCGCCCCCGGCCTCAGTATGGCCGGGGGCTTCCGGGAGAGATCGAGCACTGTTGACTCCACGCCGACCGTCACCGGCCCGCCGTCGAGGATCATGTCGATCTTGCCGGCGAAGTCCGCCAGCACGTGACCGGCCGTGGTGCCGCTGGGGCGGCCGGAGAGATTGGCGCTGGGCGCGGCCACCGGGCGGCCCAGCGCTGTGATGAGGGCCAGCGCTATCTTGTTCCGGGGCATCCTCACGGCCACGGTGTCCAGCCCGCCGGTGACGTCCTCCGGCACCTCGGCGGACTTGGGGAGTATCAGGGTCAGGGGCCCGGGCCAGAACCGGTCCATGAGGAGCCTGGCTTCCTCCGGCACCTGCTCCGTCAGGCGCTCCAGGTCGGCAGCGGAGGCGACGTGCACGATGATGGGGTTGTCCGGCGGCCGGCCCTTGGCCACGAATATCTGCTTCACGGCATCGGCGTTTGAGGCATCGGCCCCCAGGCCGTAGACGGTCTCGGTGGGGAAGGCCACCAGGCCTCCCCTGCGGAGCACCTCGGCGGCTGTCAGGATGAGCCTCTTCTGCGGGGCCCTGGGGTTGACCTTGATGACAAAGGTCTGGGGGCTCATCGGACGCTCTCCAGCGGGGCGCTGGCCACGGCGTTCAGGTCCAGCCCCGACACCTCCCCTTGTGCCAGCCGGGCGGCTCCGGCCGCCGCCACCATGGCGGCATTGTCCGTGCGCAGGTCGGGGAGCGGGAAGAAGACCGCCAGGCCCAGCCGTCCGCAGGTTTCCTGGAAGGCCTCTCTCAGGCGCCGGTTGGAGGAGACGCCTCCGGTGACACTGATGGCGGCCACGCCCTTCCGGTCCGCCGCCTGCACCGCCTTGGAGACAAGGACATCGACCACCGCTTCCTGGAAGCTGGCGGCCACGTCCGCGAGCGGGATGGTCTCCGGCGGCTTCCCCCGGAACATGTTGACGACGCAGGTCTTGAGGCCGCTGAAGCTGAAATCGAGGGACCGGCCGCGCACCAGAGGCCGGGGCAGGTCGAAGGCGGTCCGGCTGCCTTGGAGGGAGAGCCGGTCGATGGCCGGCCCGCCCGGGAAACCGATGTTCAGGAACTTGGCGATCTTGTCGAAGGCTTCCCCGGCGGCGTCGTCCAGGGTGTTGCCCATGACCTCATAGCGGCACAGGCCTTTGACATGGACCAGCATGGTATGCCCGCCCGAGACGGTCAGGCAGACGTGGGGCAGCGGGATGCCCGGATGGCTGAGTATGGGGGCGAAGATGTGCCCCTCGATGTGATGCGTGCCCACCAGCGGCACCTTGAGGGCATAGGCCAGCGCCTTGGCCGCGGACACCCCGACTATCAGAGAGCCGATCAGGCCGTACCTGGCGGAGACCGCTATGCCGTCAATCTGCGAGGGCGTCCGGCGGGCAGTGTCGAAGGCTTCCTTGATGACGTAGCCGATGGCCTCCACATGCTGGCGGGAGGCGATCTCGGGGACCACTCCGCCGAAGCTGGCGTGGAGGTCAATCTGTGATGAGATGACGTTGGACAGGATGGTGCCGTCCTGGACCAGCGCCGCGGCCGTCTCGTCGCACGAGGTTTCGATCCCCAGGATCAGCACCCCGGGGCCTCCTGTTGGCGCTTCACCAGAAGCGCCTTCGCCAGGTATTCCCTCAGGTACAGCGGCGCCAGCGACAGGGCGTCATCGCTGTCGCCCCTCCGAAGGCGGGGAAGGGCTATCCAGGCGAAGGTACTGCCGGCGGGGGAATCCGATGGGCTGCCGAAGCTGGCCAGAGGACCCAGCGCCCCGGCCAGGGCCTGGCGGTGGACGTGGGCCGGTTTCCCCAGAAAGAGCGTCGGCTCTTTCACCGCCGCGGCCAGGCCCTCTATACCGCCCACGTAGTAGTCGCCTTTCTTCACCAGGGCCCTCGCGCGCGGCCGGTAGAAGGCGGCATAGACGGTGTCCCTGCCGGCCGGCACCAGAGGACAGAGCTGCAGCGATCTGCCGCGGCTCTGATAGGCCAGGGCCTCGAGGGAGGTCACGCCGCAGATGGGCTTGTTGATGACGTAGGCCAAGGTCTTGGCCACCGTCACGCCGACCTTGGCCCCGGTCCACGAGCCGGGTCCGACGCCGACGGCCAGGCCGTCGATGTCCCGCAGGGCGACGCCGGCGCGCTTCAGCACCAGGTCGATATTGAGCACGACCCTCTGCAGGGAGTTGTCCCTGGCCTCCCAGGCATACTCGGCCAGCAGCCGGTCATCGTCGACCAGCCCGATGGTGTTGCTGGGGGCGGCTGTGTCGAATCCCAGTATCCTCATTTGACTTCCACGTCTCGAAGCACCCGGGCGAACCGGCGGCCATGGGCCGAGAGGCGCAGCTGGCGCTTTCGGGGCGACAGGACATCGAACTCCACCACCAGCCGGTCATCGGGCAGCAGCGGCAGGACCTTGTCCGCCCATTCTATGATGGCCGCTCCCTTTTCCGCCCTGGAGAGGTAGTCCATGATCCCCACGTCCAGGCCGGCGGATACACCATCGATGCGGTACAGGTCCAGGTGGAGAACCAGGAACCGGCCCCGGTATTCGTTCACAAAGGCGAAGGTCGGGCTGTTGACCTGCTTCCGGGGGATGCCCAGCCCGGCGCAAAGCCCCTTGGTGAAGCAGGTCTTGCCGCAGCCGAGCTCTCCGATGAGCGCAATCACACTGCCCGCCCTGAGCTGCTCGCCGATCCTCCGGCCCAGCTCCCGCGTGGCCCCGGGGCCACGGGTTATCAGGGTTCTATCCATACATATCAAAGCCTAGCTCAACGGCTGACCGGAGTGCAATGCCGGGCGGCTTCGATCCGCGGAACGCGTGCATGCCCCCTACGTGAGTTCCCTGGCCGCGATGTCCTTCCGGTAGTGGCAGCCCTCGAACTCTATGCGCGCCATGTTGGCGTAGATCTTCGAGCGGGCTTCGGCGATGCTCCTGCCGTTGGCGGCCACGGTGAGCACCCGGCCGCCGCTGGTCACGATGCCTCCCTTCAGGGCGGTGCCGGCGTGGAAGACCATGACGTCCTCGTCCACCCGGTCCAGCCCGGTGATGGGGAGGCCGGTCTGGTACCGGCCGGGATACCCTCCCGAGGCCATCACCACACCGACGCAGGGGTCGCGGCTCCACTCGATCCTGGTCTTGCCCAGCTGGCCGTCGATCACGGCCTGCATGATGTCCACCAGGTCGGTCGCCAGCCGCGGCAGCATGACCTGGGTCTCCGGGTCACCGAACCTGGCGTTGAACTCCAGCACCTTGATGCCGGCGGCGGTGATCATCAGCCCGGCGTAGAGGACACCCCGGTACGGCATACCCTCCTCGGCCATGGCGCGCACGGTCGGCTCGAGAACGGTGCGCACGGCTTCGTCGACCATCTCCTGGTTGAAGAACCCGGGCGGGCTGTAGCCGCCCATGCCGCCGGTGTTCGGGCCCTGGTCGTTGTCGAAGACCCGCTTGTAGTCGCAGGCGGGCACCATGGGGCTGACGCTCCGGCCGTCGGTGAAGGCCAGCAGGCTGACCTCCCTGCCTGCCAGGCATTCCTCCACGATGACCTGGTTCCCGGCCTCGCCCAGGGTCTTCTTCTCCATGGCGTCCGCCAGGGCTTCCAGGGCCTGTTCCTTTGTGGAGGCCACGGTCACCCCCTTGCCGGCCGCCAGTCCATCGGCCTTGATCACCATGGGGGCCGGCTGAGAATTGACATAATCTCTGGCTTCGGCGTAGGAGGAGAAGACCTCACCGCGGGCGCAGGGGATCCCGTACTTCTGCATGATGTTCTTGGAGAAGACCTTGCTGGCCTCGATCTGAGCGGCCGACTGGCTGGGGCCGAACACGCGCAGCCGGCGTTTCTGGAACAGGTCAACGATGCCGGCGGCCAGGGGCGCCTCCGGGCCGACCACGGTCAGGTCTATCTTGTGCTCCACGGCGGCCCTGGCCAGCGCCTCGAGGTCGGTGGCCGCTATGTCGAGATTGCGGGCGATGCCCGCCGTGCCCGCGTTCCCCGGGGCGGCGAACAGCTCTTTCACCCTGGGACTCTGCCTGATCTTCCAGACCAGTGTGTGCTCGCGCGCGCCGTTGCCGATGACCATCACCTTCATATTCATACCTCCCTCAGTGCTGCCGCGGCCCGTTGTCCTCGGAGTCCGGCCCTGATGCGGGCGTACCTGACGGCCACCGACAGGGCCTTAATGGCCGCGTCCCCGTCGGGATACGTCGGCAGGCCGATGGACTCGAACTCGCGGTTCATCTCCTCGGCTATGGCCAGACTGGGGCCGGCGACCCAGACGGCCATGGTCTTGGTCTGCCGCCTGACCATCGGCCCGAACACCTCGGCTATCTTCCCGCGCACGCCCCAGGGGCAGGCCATGGCCAGGCAGTCTACGTTATCGTCGTTCAAGATGGCCTCGATCATGGCCGGGAAACGGGAGGCGATGCCTCCCGGCACCTGGTAGGCGGGCAGCCCCGGCCCCAGGTCGACGGGGTTGCTGGCCAGCACCGGGGAGATCCCGGCCAGCTTCTCCAGGGTGCTCGGGGAGAGCCTGGCCAGGGCCAGGCCGTGTGCCGAGGCGACGTCGATGCCCATCACTCCCGCTCCCCCGGATATGGTCACGATGGCGAGGCGGCGGCCGCCCGGCAGCGGCTGGGTGGCGAAAACCTTGGGGATATCGATGAGCTCCCGGAAGCTGTCTACCCTGATGACCCCGGCCTGCTTGAAGGCGCCGTCATACACGTGGTCCTCGCCCGCCAGAGAGCCGGTGTGAGAGGCCACGGCCCTCCGGCTTTCCCGGGTTCGGCCGGGCTTCAGGACGACTATCGGCTTCCGGGCTGCCGTCTCCTTTGCCTTTTGCAGGAAGAGCCGGCCCTCACGTATCACCTCCAGGTGCATGGCGATCACCTTCGTGTCCGGGTCGTCAGCCAGGTAGTCGAGAAGGTCGATCTCGTCGAGGTCGCACTTGTTGCCGAAGTCGCACATCTTGCTCAGGCCATAGTGCGTTTCCGCGAGCGGCATGTTCTGCGGGCCGATCAAGCCGGTCTGGGCGCAGAGCGCGATGGCGCCGGTGATCATCCGGTCGTAGGTCACCCGGTAGGGCGTGGTTATCAGCCCGATGGCCGGGTTGGCCACGCCGATGGTGTTGGGGCCGAGAAGGCGCAGCCCGCCGGACCGGGCGATACGATTGACTTCCTGCTGGAGCCTATTGCCGTCCTCGCTTCTCTCGCTAAAGCCGTCCGAGATGATGATGGCCGTCCGGGCCCCGTTCTGCACCGAGTCGGCGATGATCCCGGGGACCGCCGCCGCCCCGGCCATGGTGATCACCAGGTCCACTGGCTCCGGAATGTCCTTGACGCTGGGGAAGACCGGGAGGTTCAGGACCTCCCGGTACTGGGGGTGGACCGGGTAGATGCGGCCCTTGAAGCCAAAGCGCAGGAGGTTGCTGGCGGTGACGTGGCCGCCGAAGCGGGCCTCTCTGAGAGACCCGACCACGGCTATGCTTCCGGGGTGGAGCAGCCTGTCGACGGCCTCTCGCGCTGGACGTCTCAAGGACTTAGTCTACAGGCCTTCCTTCTTGAACTTGGCCGCCTGGGTGGCATCCATCTTCTGGATGAGCTTGGTCAGCTCGGCAACGTGCTCCTTCTCGTCGTCCCGGATGTGCCGCAGGACCTGCACCGCCTCTTCGTTCTCCAGCGAGTCGATGTGGTCCTGGTACTGGTTGATGGCATTCAGCTCCCCTACCAGGTCCTCCCGCAGCATCTCCAGGTCCAGTTCCCTTTCCTCTGCCTGGCTCAATTCACCGTTTCCGTAAGACATAATGTCTTCTCCTTTCACTCCCACTCGATGGTGGCGGGCGGCTTCGACGAGATATCGTAGACCACCCGGTTCACGGCCGGCACCTCGTTGACAACACGATTGGAGATCTGCGCCAGCACATCGTAGGGAATGCGGGCCCAGTCAGCGGTCATGGCATCCTCGCTGGTCACCGCCCTTACCGCCACCAGATAGCCGTAGGTGCGGTAGTCGCCCATGACGCCCACGCTCTGGACGTTGGTCAGCACGGCGAAGCTCTGCCAGAGCTGGCGGTAGAGGTTGGCCTTCTTGATCTCGCTCATGACAATCCAATCGGCTGCCCGCAGTATCTCCAGGCGCTCCCTGGTTACCTCCCCGATCACCCGCACGGACAGGCCGGGGCCGGGGAAGGGCTGCCGGTATATGACGTCCTCGGGCAGGCCCAGCGCTATTCCCACCCGCCTCACCTCGTCCTTGAACAGGAACCGCAGCGGCTCCAGCAGCTTGAGCGCCATCCTGGCCGGCAGTCCGCCGACATTGTGGTGGGACTTGATCCTGGCGGAGGCCTTGAGGTCCGGTGTGGTGCTCTCGATCACGTCGGGGTAGAGAGTGCCCTGGGCCAGGAAGTCGACCTTGCCGATCCTGGCCGCCTCCTCTTCGAAGACTCGGATGAACTCCTCGCCCACCACGTGGCGCTTCTTTTCGGGGTCGGTAACGCCGGAGAGCTTGCCCAGGAACCGGTCCGTGGCATCGACATCGACCACGTTCATCTTCAGGTTCCTCTGGAAGGCATTGATGGTGCGCTCCGGTTCCTCGCGGCGCAGCAGGCCGTTGTTGACGAAGATGCAGGTCAGCTGGTCTCCCACCGCCTGGTGGATCAGCGTGGCGGCCACCGCCGAGTCGACTCCTCCCGAGAGGGCGCATATGACGCGGCCTCGGCCGACCTGGTCGCTGATCTTCTCGATGCTCTCCTCGATGAAGTTCTTGGCCGTCCAGTTGCCCTGGCAGCCGCAGACGTTGTAGAGGAAGTTCTTCAGTATCGTCTTGCCGTCGGGAGTGTGCACCACCTCCGGATGGAACTGCAGGCCGAAGAAGCCCTGGTCGTTGCCCATGACGGCCGTGGGACAGATGTCGGTGTACGCCAGCGACGTGAAACCGGGAGGCAGCTCCACCACCTGGTCACCATGGCTCATCCAGACCGGCATCGAGAAGGGCAGGTAGGCCAGGAGCGGCGAGTCCGCGGAGAGGTGCAGGGTGGCGTGTCCGTACTCGCGGCGGGACTGCCGGACCACCTTCCCTCCCAGCTGCTGGGCCATGGCGTGCATCCCGTAGCAGATGCCCAGCACGGGCACACCGCTTTCGAAGATGTAGGCGGGAGCCGCGGGCGCCCCGGCATCGTATACGCTGGCCGGGCCGCCGGAGAGGATGAAGCCCTTGGGCTTCAGGCCGG
>CAYPDY010000013.1:0-6886 GCA_964409515.1 uncultured Dehalococcoidia bacterium | reverse complement strand
GCTGTACTGGGAGCCGAAGTCGAAGATAATGACGGCGTCACGCTCCGCCCCGGGCGCCGCCCCCTTTTCCGGGACGGGATAGTCACCGCGTTTCTCCCTGGCGATCTCAAGGTAGGTGGACAGCTCGACGTCATCGCTGGTGGCTACCCGGTGATCGGTGGCGGCCGTTTCCGTGACTTTGGGGGTGTCCAGCGGGCCCTTGGCTGACTCCGGTGCCGTCATGCCCCTAGATTATACCGATAGCCCATCGCCATCACAAGGCTCGTGCTGCCGCGGCTCGTGCTGCCGCGGCATGCCGGCGACGTTTGCCGCGTTCTCTTCCCAGAGCGTATACTGAACGGTCAAGCCGGGCGAAGCGCGCGGCTATTTGGAGTGTATGAGCGACAAAGACCTCCCGGCAGTGGAGGGCCATCCCGATGCGGTCAGTCCCGGCAAGGCACCCCCCGTTCTCGGCCCGGGCGGGTCTCGCCAGATGAGCCGGCGCCAGGTGTTCATCACGCTGGGCGGCGTGATGCTGGCCATGTTCCTCAGCTCCCTGGACCAGACCATTGTGGGCACCGCCCTGCCCCGGATCATTGCCGACCTCAAGGGCTTCGAGCACTATACCTGGGTCGCCACGGCTTATCTCCTGACCTCCACGGCCATGGTGCCCATCGTCGGCCGGCTGACAGACATGTACGGCCGCAAGTGGTTCTACATTGTCGGGATCGTCATCTTCCTGGTCGGATCGGCTCTCTGCGGCCTCAGCCACAGCATGACCCAGCTCATCCTGTTCCGCGGCCTGCAGGGCATCGGCGCCGGTGTCATGATGGCCAATGCCTTCATCGTCATTGGTGATCTGTTCCCCCCGAGTGAGCGAGGCAAGTACGTAGGGTTGATCATGGCCGTTTTCGGCCTCTCCTCGATCATTGGCCCGCTCATAGGCGGATTCATAACGGATCACATTTCCTGGCACTGGATCTTCTACGTCAACATCCCCCTGGGCATCCCGGTGATCATCGCCTTCATCCGGTACTTCCCCGATGTTCAACCCGTGCGGCTCGGACACCAGATCGACTATGCGGGCATAGCGGCGCTGGTGCTCTCCGTGGTCTCACTCGTCCTGGGGCTTTCCTGGGGCGGGATCTACGACTGGGGTTCTCCGCATGTCATCGGATCGCTGGCCGCGTCGGCCGTGATGCTCGTGGTCTTCCTGGTGGCGGAATCGCGCGCCAGGGAACCGATCATGCCTCTGCACATTTTTCGCGACCGGGTGGTAGCTGTCTCAGTGACGGCCCGGTTCGGCATCGGCATGGGGATGTTCGGGGTGATCATCTTCATCCCTCTCTTCTTCCAGTTTGTCCTGGGGCAGTCGGCCACCAACAGCGGCATCGTCATGATGCCCACGATGGTGGGCATGGTGATAGGCAGCACCCTTTCGGGACAGGCCGTTTCACGCCTCGGGGGGCACTACCGCATCCAGGCCCTGATCGGGCTGGCCATCCTGGCGGTGGGGCTGTACCTGATGTCCCGCATGACGCCCGGCACCACCTACTCCACGGCTGTAGTCAACACGGCCGTGACCGGTGTCGGGATGGGCATCGCCATGCCGCTGTTCGTCATCGCGGTGCAGAACGCCGTTCCCTACGGCATCATGGGCGTGGCCACCTCTTCGGTGCAGTTCTTCCAATCCATCGGCCAGGTTGTCGGCCTGGCGGTCTTCGGCTCCATCATGTCCAACCGCTTCGCCTCGAACCTTACCGGTGACGAGTTTGTCGTCGGTCTCCATCTCCCGCCGGAGACGCTGTCCACGCTGGCCAAGAACCCCGAAGCGCTGGTCGACCAGCGCTCCATGGCGCAGCTCGAGGTCATCTTCGGCCAGTTCGGAGAGCAGGGGGACGCGCTGCGGCAGCAGTTCGTCACCGTGCTCAAGGCCTCTCTCGCGTCTGCCATCACTGACGTGTTTGTCATCGGCACGGCGGTTATCGTGATCGCCCTGATCGTGACGCTGTTCCTGAAAGAGCTGCCCCTCAGGCGTTCACACGGTCCCGCCAGCGTGGAGTAGGCCGGGCCGGGCTGTGACATAGTGCTATGATGAGGTGCAGGGTGTCATTATGAGGGTGCTGTGTTTCCAACCGCACAACGACGATTGCGCCATTGCCGTCGGCGGCGTGATGCAGAAGATGGCCGGCCGGGGATGGGATATCACCTATGTGTATGTGACCGACGGCCGCCACGGGAGCGACGCCATTCCTCCGGACAGGCTGATAGAGATCAGGAGAGGGGAGGCCGCGCGGGAGCGCGCCCTGCTGGGCGTCGAACGTTACTTTGAGCTGGGGCTGGAGGACGGCACGGTTGAGCGGTTGAGCAATGTTCAGCGCAAGTGGGCCAACGAGCACCTGGAGTCCGTTCTGGCCGACACCAGGGCCGACCTGATTCTGCTGCCGAGCCGCGCCGAGATGCACCCGGATCACCGCGGGACGCATGACCTGGCGGTGACAGCGGCCGAGAAGGTGCGGCCGCGTCCCCTGGTGGCTAAGTACTCTGTGTGGCTCCTGCCTGACTTCTACCGCAAGCCGCCGGATCCGGCGGACCAGACGGTCATGGTGGGTATCGATCGGGAAATGCCGGGCAAGATGGCGGCCGTCCGGGCCCACCAGTCGCAGGTGTCGCGGGGGGCCTTCGACTCCATGGTCCAGGTGCTCAACGCGTACCTGGCCTACGCCTTCAGGGCGCCGGCGGTCATCGGCTCACGCTATGTCGAGGTCATTGGTCTCTATCAGCCGCACCTTCACCGGCGGGTGGCCGCGGACCTCCTCCGGGCCATTGAACCCTGCGTCGACATTACCACCATGCTCCACGGCCGTTCGTCCCAGGATATCAGGGCCTAGACGGGTGAGGTGATGAAGCGGTTCGACATCCTGGAGCATACCGCGGATGCCGGCATTGTGGCCTACGGCGCGGACATGGGGGAGGCCTTCGCCAACGCGGCCTGCGGCATGTTCTCCCTGATGGCTGACCTGGAGCAGGTCGCGGAAGAGACCAGCCGTCGCGTGGAGGTGGAGGCGGGAGACAGGGAGAGCCTGGTGGTGGCCTGGCTGAACGAGCTGCTCTACCTGTTCGACGTGGAGCGGATCGTCTTCCGGAGGTTCGACATACTGGAGCTGACGAACACCCGGCTGAGGGCCGAGGCTCATGGCGAGGAGGCGGACGCCTCGCGCCACAGGCTGAAGAGCGGAGTCAAGGCCGCGACCTACCACATGCTCAGGGTGTCGGAAGGCGGGGGCCGCTGCAGCGTTCGCGTGATCTTCGACGTGTAGAGGAGGTGGGGGCATGGCACGCTGGGACGGACCGCTCAAGAAGATCGACGACTATCGCTGGGAGATCCCCCGGGAGTACCGGCCGGGAATGAGGGTCCCCGGGCTCATCTACGCCAGCGAGGACATGCTGGAGAGCATCCGCCAGGAGCAGGCGGCGGAGCAGGTGGTCAACGTGGCCTTCCTGCCGGGCATCGTGGGCAATTCACTGGCCATGCCCGACATCCACTGGGGGTACGGTTTCCCCATCGGGGGGGTGGCGGCCACCCGCGTGGATGATGGCGTCATCTCCCCGGGCGGCGTGGGCTATGACATCAACTGCGGCGTGCGGCTTCTGCGCACCAATCTGCGGGAGGATGAGGTAAGGCCGAGGATTGAGGAGCTGCTCTCTGCCCTCTTCCTCAACGTCCCCTCCGGCCTGGGCTCGACCGGCAAGATCAAGGTGGGCCAGAAGGAGATGGACGATGTGCTCACCGGGGGGTCCCGCTGGGCGGTGAAGAAGGGGTTCGGCACGGAGGACGACCTGGAGGTCACGGAGGAACGCGGTGCTCTCGCCGGCGCCGATCCCGGGCGGGTGAGCACCAAAGCCAAGGAGCGCGGTTCGGCTCAATCGGGGACGCTCGGGTCCGGGAATCACTTCCTGGAAGTGGAGGTGGTGGGCGAGATATACGACGCAGCCGCGGCCCGGGCCATGGGTATCGATGAGGCGGGGCAGGTGCTGCTGCTCATCCACACGGGCAGCCGCGGCCTGGGGCACCAGGTCTGCGATGACTACATCAGGACCCTCCGGGAGGCGATGCGGCGGTATGGCATTGAGGTGCCTGACCGCGAGCTGGCCTGTGCGCCGGTCAAATCCGCGGAGGGGCGTGACTACCTGGCGGCCATGGCCTGCGCCGCCAACTACGCCTGGGCCAACCGGCAGTGCATTACGCACTGGTCCCGGCAGTGCTTTGTCCAGGTCCTGGGCCGGAGCCTCCCGGAGATCGGGCTGCAGATGGTGTATGACGTGGCCCACAACATCGCAAAGATCGAGAGCTATGAGGTCGACGGCCGGAAGCTGACCCTCTGTGTCCACCGCAAAGGGGCCACCCGGGCTTTCCCCGCCGGGCACCCCGGCCTCCCCTCCCGGTACTTGAAGGTGGGCCAGCCGGTGCTGATCCCCGGCGACATGGGGCGGTACTCATTCGTGGCGGTGGGCACCGACCGGGCGCTGCAGGAGTCCTTCGGGTCGGTCTGCCACGGCGCCGGGAGAAGGATGAGCCGGCATGCCGCGAAGCGGGGAGTGCGGGACGAGGATGTCGCCCGGGACCTGGCCGCCCGCGGCATAATAGCGATGGCGGCCAGCCGGGGTGGACTGGCGGAGGAGTCTTCCGAGGCCTACAAGGACGTGGCGGAAGTCGTGGACGTCTGCCATCAGGCCGGGCTGTGCCGGAAGGTGGTCAAGACCTATCCCATCGGCGTCGTGAAGGGATAGAAGGCCCGAAGTGGCCTTGAGGCTCCCCCCCTGTGGTCTGCTATTCCGGGTTCAATGTGCCAGGCTTACATTGCGCGATCAGCCGGGCGCACCTTGTTGTAGCAGTCGCTGCAGTATACAGGCCTGTCGGACCTGGGCTCGAAGGGCACCTGGGCCTCCTTGCCGCACTGAGCGCACACTGCGGAGAACATCTGGCGCTTAGGCCTGCCGGGATCAGATCCAAAGCGCTCCGATTTCCGGTTTTGCCGGCAGGAGGGGCAGCGCTTCGGGTCATTGGTGTAACCCTTCGACGCGTAGAACTCCTGCTCGGAAGCAGTGAAGGCGAAGGTTGTGCCGCAATCAGCGCATTGGATCTGCTTGTCTGCGTAGGCCATCTAGTTAAGTCTCCTCTCCTCTGACATGTTCGCTTGTGCCGTGTGCCGACACTCTCGTCCCGGCTGGCACTATACCGCAAAAAGGAAACGTTTGCAAGTGGCGGTTTGCGCCGCCGGCCGGTGCGTCGTTGACGCACGGACGGGGTCAAGCGATTCTCTATACGTCTATTGGCAGCGACGGTGATGTCCGGATATCCCGTGCATTGTTCGGTTGGGCCGGCAGCGGCGGACCGGCCCGCCGGACCAGTTGCCTGTTGGGGTTGGGGGCGTGGATAATGAAGGAGATGAAAAGGATGGGGGTGGTTCTGCTTTCCGGCGGGCTGGACTCCACGACGGTGGCGGCCCGGGCCAAGGCTCTGGGGTTCGAGGTCGTGGCTTTGACCTTCGACTATGGTCAGAGGCACCGCCGGGAGCTCGACTCAGCCGCGCGGGTCGCGGCGCTGCTGGGGATGCCGCACGAGGTGGTCAGCCTGCCGGCGGTGAAGAGGCTGTCCTGGTATTCCGCGCTGACCACCGCGGCGCTCGATGTTCCCCGGGGACGGCCCGCCGAAGACCTCGGCGCCGACATACCGGCAACGTATGTTCCCCTGCGCAACACCGTGTTCCTGACCCTGGCCGCGGCCCTCCTTGAGAGCCGGGTCCTGGAGCTCATTGAGGGGCATGAGGTTGAGGCGAAGGACACCTCGGCCTCCGTCTTCATCGCGGCCAACGCCGTGGACTACAGCGGCTACCCGGACTGCCGGCCGGAGTACTTCGCCGCCATGCGGCAGGCCCTCTTTGAGGGGAGCAAGCTGGGGAAGCAGTACGGGGTTCCGCTGGGCATCGAGACCCCGGTACTTCACCTGAGCAAGGCCCAGATAGTCCGGCTGGGCGTGGATCTGGGTGCGCCGCTGGAGCACACGTGGAGCTGCTACGAGGGCGGGCCGGTACCCTGCGGGAACTGCGACAGCTGCATTCTGCGGGCCAGGGGGTTTGCGGAGGCCGGCATCGAGGACCCGCTTCTGGCGCGCCTCCGGCGGGAGGGCCAGATTGCTTAGGGTCAGCCGGCAGCCGGATGGCCGGCCCGAAATATTCCATTCGATCCAGGGGGAGGGCATATACGCCGGCCGTCCGGCCGTGTTTCTCCGCCTGGCCCTGTGCAACCTGGCGTGTGTCTGGTGCGACACCAGCTACACCTGGGACTGGGTGCACCATGATCGGGAGAAGGAGACGGTGCTGCTGTCCCCGGCCGGGGCGGAGCAGACCATCCGCCGGCTCGGCTGCCGCAGCCTGGTGGTTACCGGGGGAGAGCCTATGCTGCAGCAGGCGGAGATGGTGGGACTGCTGGAACGGCTGAAGAGCGTCGGCTTCTGGATCGAGGTCGAGACCAACGGCACGATCCTGCCGGAGGAGAGGCTGCCGGGCATGATCGACCACTGGAGCGTGTCCCCGAAGCTGGAGAGCTCCGGGAACCCCCCTTCTCTGAGGGAGAAGCCGGAGGCCTACCGGCTCTTCTCCCGCCTGGCTTCGGCCCATTTCAAGTACGTGGTGGACACGCCGGACGACGTGGCGGAGGTCGGCCGGCTGTCGGCCAGGTACGATATCCCCCGCGGCAGGATAGCCCTGATGCCCCAGGCCACGGGAGGCGCGGCGCTCTTGGAGAAGAGCCGCTGGCTGGCGGACACCTGCCGGAGCGAAGGCTTCCTTTTCTCCACCAGGCTCCAGGTCCTGCTCTGGGACAACCGGCGGGGGGTGTAGCCCGG
>CAYPDY010000012.1:0-32527 GCA_964409515.1 uncultured Dehalococcoidia bacterium | reverse complement strand
TCGCTATCCGTGATCCTCGCGCCGTATCTACGCAGCAGCCAGGCGACACCGCCAACCGCCGAGACGCAGACCGCCAGAGCACCGAAGCTGTAGTTCACGATCGGCATGGAGTTCTCGCCCCTGACCATTGCCAGGTGATGGTTCAGGAGGACCAGGGTGGTCCCAACGGCCAGAGACACCAGAATGTACCCGCCGGGCCGCAGCCAGCCCCAACCCTTCCGGGCTCCCGAGCGTACCAGGCCCAGTCCGTATATACCCCAGAGAGCCACCAGGCACAGGTTCCTGGCGTTCTTCACGCTCTGAACATCATACCCCGCTCCTGCCGCTGCCTGGCCGGCCATGATCCGGCTCGCGGCGAAGTTGATCACCTCGAAGCTAAGAAGCCAGATCGTCAGGAAGCTGGCAGACAACATCATCACGGGAAAGAGCCAGGGCTGGAGCGCCTTTTCCCTGTGCCTCAGGCACCAGGCTGCCGCCAGGAAAGCCGCCGCGGTCGGCGCGAAGGCCCAGAACATGTCGTTCACCACCGGGGTGAAGTCTGCTCTATCCACAAACTGGTCGAAGGCAAACAGCCTGACCACGGCCAGGGCAAAAGCCCCCAGCCCCCACAGCTGCCAGCGCGGCGTGCCGTACCGGGCGGCCAGCCAGATCAGCACCGCCCCTTCAGCAGCCCAGGCCGCGGTAATCCATGACTTCTCCAACTGGACCGGTATGGCCACGGTCAGGAACACTATGGCGATGCCGAAGGCGAAGGCGGCCAGCAGCCCGTTCTCCTTGCTCCGGCGCAGGAAGAGGTAGCCCATGGACCCATGGAAGGCTGCCAGGCCGAACCCCAGTATCCCCAGCCAGCCCCGGTAGCTATCCCACAGCAGGTAGTGGGTGACCCCGAAATAGACCACTGCGTTCAGCGTCATCAGGGCCAGGTCGGTCAGCTGCGGCCGGTGCTTCTTGAGCCCGTGGAAGAGCGTCGTCGCCGCCGCGAAGCAGAGGAATATCCCGGTGATCAGCCCCTCGGCCGCTCCCACCACACTGGCCCGGTCGGACGTGCCATACCACAGGCCGAAGACGGCCATCGAGCCACCGAATCCCAGCAGCGTGAACCAGCGCCAGTTGCGCAGGGAGGCCAGCCCGACGACGCCCACGTCCAGGGTGAGGATATAGGCTGCCATGAGCGCGGTGTTGTTGCCGCCGCCGCCCGTGGTCCCTTCGGAGGACTGGTCCACGGCGCCCAGGGTAATGGGGACGAGAAACGCGCCGACGATACCCAGAATGGCTATGGACATGGAGTCCCGCCGCAGGGCGATACCGACGGCCAACAGAGTTACCAGGAACATCAGCAGGAAGGTGGCCCAGAACGGCATCAGGTGGTGAAGGCCGTAGGAGCCAAAGACAGAGAGATAGAGGATGCCGATTCCCCCCCCGGTGATGGCCTGCGCCCATCCCCCGTATGCCTGCCTCCAGTGGTGTCCCGCCAGGAGAAACAGTGCCCCACAACCCAAACCGGCCAGCAGCTGCGGCACCGGCCCTACCCAACCCCTGTCATAGGCCAGCTTGGCCAGGAAGCCCAGTCCGATGAACAGGGCCAGCATGCCGATGCGCGAAAGCCAGTTGCCCGGCAGCGCCCGCTCCCACTCGCGCATCTTGGCGGCGAGCCGGGACGGCTGTCGTGGTTTAGGTGGACCCTGGGGCGGCCGGGCGGTCGCTGGCGACGCCCTCATCGTAGTGGTATCGGGTCCTCGAGTCGGAAGCAGGACACCGACCGAGGGCGCCGCGGCCCTTGGCGCGGCAGGCGGCGTTGACGGCCCAACGCTGGCAGGCCGAGAAACCACTTCCTTCTCCGGTGCCACCTTCTCCGCCTTCGCTTCAGTCGGCGGCGGGGTGACGCGGTCCATCTTCACCGTCGAACCTTCCCATGGAGACGCCGGCCCGGGCACCACGGGTGCCGGATGTTCGGTGGCAGAAGGTGCTGCGGGAGCGATCCGGCCGTCCGGCGCCGCCTCCGGGGCCCCAAGACCCATCTGTTCGCTAATGACCATGACCCGGCCCTCGACGACCGACAGGCGCAGGCCCATCTCATTCATCTGTCGCCGTATCTCCGGCAAACCGTCCTCGGCGACCTTGATCCGGCCGCCGGGCTCACCGCTGCCGAACAGGGATGCGCCGCACCCAACGCAGTACTCCGCCCCCATCAGGCTCTCCTTGTGGCATTGTGGACATCTCATGGCTTCTGCCTCCTAAACGGCGTTACCGGGTCAACGCTGTCCAGTATTCCACCCCACCTGCCCCGCCGTCTTGAGACCATGGTCCCTATTTCGCGTGGGTCCGGACACACTGGCCTCGATCGTGTAGAATATGGTCAATTTGGCGGGATACGGATGATGCAGCGAGGCCGAAGCCAGACATGAGATCGAGCGTGATCGCCACCCTGGTCTCCCTGTCCGGAGGGCGCAGCCTGAAGGACATGAAGAACCTCGAGTGGATATTCATCGTCATACACTGGCTGGGAGTGCCGGCCCTGGTCGGCATCGCCATCACCTACCACCCGGAGTCGCGGCGCATGGCCATCGTGCTCACCATCCTACTGGCCGTGTGGAGCGCCGTGGCCGCATTCCTGAACCGGCGCATAGTCACCCTGGAACGGCAGCTGCTGCTGGGAATGGTGAGCCAGGTGCTCGTCGCCGCTTTCGCCTGGGCCATGATCTTCCAGTTCCTTGAGGGGCAAACCGCCGCCTACGGGGGCTTTGCCTTCGTCATCGTCGAGGCAGCTGTCCGCTTCGGCCTCCTGGCCAGCCTTATCATGGAGGTCATCTTCGTGGCCGGCCTGGCCGCCGCCATGCAGTACCGGGTATCGCACTTCGGGATGGAGTGGAGCGGCACCGGCTTCACCTTCTGGGCCCTGTTCCTCTTCTTCATAGCCCTGTCGGTCGGCCTGGTGGCCGAAGAGACCAAGCGGGAACGCCGCCGCAGCGCCAGCCTCATCCGCGAGCGGACCCTGCTCGAGGAGCGCGGCCGGATCGCCCGCGACCTGCACGACACGGTGCTGAAGACCCTGCATGGGCTGGCCCTGGAGGCCCATGTCCTGGGACGCCAGGCCACCACGCCGGCGGTCAAGGAGAAAGCCCAGTACATGCAGACCGTGTGCCAGCAGTCGACCCAGGAGATCCGGGAGATGATCCAGGAGCTGCGCACCGAGACCCCGGAAACCGGGATCGCCACCGAGATGTCCCGCATGGTCACGGAGTGGAGCCAGGCCACCGGCATCAAGGCCGGGTTCGCGGCGTCGGGGGACGACCGCATCCTGCCCCTGCTGGCCAGCCACCACCTGCGGAGCGTCCTGTCCGAGGCCCTGGAGAACATCCGCAAGCATGCACAGGCCTCCCGGGCCGATGTTACCCTGGAGCTGCTGCCCGGCGAGGTACACCTGGAGATTGCCGACGACGGGAAGGGAATCCCCTACGCGCCGGGCGAAGTCTATTCACTGGCTGCCAAAGGGAGCTTCGGGGTGCGCGGTATGAAGGAGCGGGTGGAGCAGCTCAACGGCGAGTTCTCCATCGACACCAGCCGCGGCACCCGGCTGCTGATCTCGGTCCCGGTAACCAGGGACAGGTAGCTCGAACGAAGGAGGTTCCATGGGCAAGATCAGGCTCCTGATTGTCGACGACAACCCGGTGATCCGCCAGGGACTGCGCAGCCTGGTGGAGGCGGAGGAGCAGCTCCAGGTGTGCGGCGAGGCCTCCACCGGCGCCGAGGCCATCCAGTGGATCAAAAGGAACACGGCCGACGTCATCCTGATGGACATCCGCATGCCCATCATCGACGGCATCGATGCCACCACCGAGATCCTGCGTACGCAGCCCGAGGCCAGGATACTCATCCTCACGGTCACCGAGGATGCCAAGACCCTGGCCCGCACGCTGCACGCCGGGGCCAGGGGATACCTGGTCTACAGCCGTTTCGACCCCGACGAGCTGCTCAAGGCCGTGTACACCGTGGCCTCGGGTGAGGAGATCCCCCCGTCTCCGGCCGTGGCCATGGCCCTGGGCGAGCTGCCCGCCGGGGACCCTGGTACCAGGCCTCTGCCGGACCTCCCGGTCGTGGAGCCGCTCACCGAGCGCGAGACCCAGATCCTGGACCTGATCGCCGACGGCCGCAGCAATGCCGAGATCGCCGACGCCCTCATCCTGGAGGAGAAGACGGTCAAGAACCACATCACCCGGCTCTACTCCAAGCTCGGGATCACCAGCCGCTATGACGCCATCCGGCTCCGGCTGGCCCATCTGCGGTAAACAGATTCCGGTTTCACGAGCCCACCGCATCCAATGCCCGCGGCGCTGTCCCGGGGACTCAGACTCCCGCCCCAATCATTTTGGCTATCTGGAACACCACGATGGCCAGACCCATCGAGAGCGCCAACTGCAGACCGATCGAGAATGCCATCCACCGCCAGCCGCCTGTCTCCTGGCGAATGCAGGCCGCCGTGGCCGCGCATGGAATGAAGAGCACCTGGGCTACCAGGAACGCCAGCCCCGCCGCCGGCGTCAGCATGTCCCTCAGCACCTCGCTCAGTCCGGCGCTCTCCGGCCCCAGAAGCACGCCCAGTGTCGCTATGGTGTTCTCCTTGGCGACGAAGCTGGTCAGCAGGGCCACCATGATGCGCCAGTCCAGCCCCATCAGCCTGCCGAGCGGCTCCAGCCACCTCCCAACATCGGCCAGGAAGCTCTCTTCGATGCTCCCCCCGGGGAAGTACGAGAGCGCCCAGACCACCACGGAGACAATCAGAATGATGGTCCCAGCCCGCCTGACGAAGGCCGCCGTCCGCTGCCACGAACCCAGGACTATGGTCCGCGGGTTCGGAGAGTGGTACAGCGGCAGCTCCATCATCAGGGCCGCCCTCCGGCCGCCCAGGACAAAGCGGTTCACGCAGAGGCCCAGGATCGAGAGGACAACCAGGCTGAAGGCAATGACTCCCACTATGACCAGGATCGACCACTCGCCGAAGATCGCCCCGGCAACCACGGCGATCACCGCCATCCTGCCTGTGCAGGGAATCAGGGGAGCCACGAGTATCGTCAGCAGCCGGGCGCGCCTGGATTCGATGATGCGCGCCCCCATGATGGCGGGCACGTTGCATCCGAACCCCAACAGCAGCGGCAGAGACGACTTGCCGTGCAGCCCGATGGCATGCATGTACCTGTCGGTGATGAAGGCCACGCGGGCCGTGTACCCTACGTCCTCCAGGAAGCCCCAGGCAACGAAGAACAGGAACAGTATGGGCACGAAGGTCAGAACCATGCCCACGCCGCCGACGATGCCGTCGCCGAGCAGCCCCTGCGTCCAGCCAGGCATGAAGGCCATGTCGTCGAACACCAGGCTCTGTATCCTCTCCGCCACGCTCACCTGGAGGAACTGCTGCAGCGGCACCCCGACCCCATAGACGACCGTGAACCCCAACCCCAGTATCACCAGCAGCGCGATCAGGCCCCAGAAGGGGTGGGTGGCCACCCGATCCAGCCTCTCGGTAAAAGAGACCTGCCCCACCGGCCGTTTCTCCTGGACGGTGGACAGCACCTTCCGGACCCAGTCGTACCGCAGGCCGGCTATGGCGATCGCGGCCGACTCCTTCTTCTCCAGGAACCCGTCGATCGCCGCCCAGCGGGCCCCTGATACGCGCTCTGCCAGCAGCCGGTTGATCTGCTCGTCGCCTTCCAGCAGCTTCGTCGCCGCCCAGTGCCGGGGATACGGGGCAGCGTCCTCATCGGTGAGAAGGTCCGCGACACGCGTTATGTCGTCTTCCGTGTCGCTGCCGGACTCTATGTGCTTCACTGCTCCCGCCGCCCGCGGCTGCCGCAGTTCCTGATCCATCACCTTCACCAGGTCCTTCACCCCCTGGTTCTTGCTCGCCGCCATGGGGATGACCGGTATATTCAGGGCGGCCTCCAGCGATCCGGCATCAACCTTCGTTCCCTCCTGCCTCGCCACATCGGTCATGTTGAGGGCGATCACCAGCCGGGGCGCCAATTCGATGAGCTCCGCCACCAGATAGAGGCTGCGCTCCATGCTGGCCGCATTCAGCACCGCCACCACCAGGTCCGGCCTCTCCATCACCAGGTAGTCCCTGGCCACCTGCTCCTCCATGGAGTTGGCGGTCAGGCTGTATGTGCCGGGCAGATCAACGAGCTCCACCGTCAGGCCGTCAAGGCGCAGCGTGCCCGTTTTCTGTTCGATGGTCTTTCCCGGCCAGTTGCCCACATGCTGAGACAGCCCGGTCAACAGGTTGAAGACCGTGCTCTTGCCCACGTTGGGCAGACCGGCCAGCGCCACCACCGGCGCCCGGTCGCCGAAATCCGGGACCATCAGGATGCCGTCCTCCTCACCGTGATCCTGCCCGCCACCTCGCGGCCCAGCGCCACCTCAGTGCCGCAAACGCTAACCAGGACCGGGCCCTTCCCGTAGTTCTTGATTACCCTCACCACGCTCCCCGGAGTAAACCCCATCGAGAGACACCGTCCCAGCATCCCCCGCCCTCCGGTGTACGATTTCACCACGCCCGACTCCCCCCCGGCCAGGGCAGTGATGGGCACTTCCTCTTCGACAGGAACGCCTTCGCCCCCGGCGGCAGGCGCCGCCAGGAGGTCCGCGGCAGCGTCCTCGTCCAACACCATGCTGCGCCCATCCGCCTTCAACGTGATGGACCCACTCCGGTCCTTCCTCTCAATAAACACCACCGTCCCCGGCTTCAACCCCAGTCTCTCCACCCTCCGCAGCACCGCCCCATCCTCCCTGGCCACCGCCGAGATGCGCACTCTCTGCCGCGCCCTGTAGCCTGACAGCGGCTTCACATCCTGATCCCTCATGTTTCCATCCCTGTCGGGTATAGGGTGGCCGTGAGGGCAGGTGTCGGTATCCCCCATCAGCGAAGCCAGCCTGTCCTCGGTCTCAGAAGACGTGGCATGCTCCAGCCGGCACGCCTCTTCATGAGCCTGGTCCCATTTCAGGCCCAGGATGTCGGTCAGGAAACGCTCCCAGAGGCGATGCCGCCTGACGATCGACACCGCTTTCTGGCGGCCGTCCGCCGTGAGCCGGACCCCCTTGTTGGGCTCATAGTCAACAAGGCCACCATCCTGGAGTCGCCGCATCATGTCCGTGACCGCCGGCAGGGACACCTTCAGGTCCTCCGCCAGCGCCGAAGTGCCCACAGGCCCCCCGGCCAGCTGCCTCTTGAAGATGGCCTCCAGGTACTCCTCGACTCTCTCGCTCCCCATGCTCCGCCTCCTGTCCTCGCTTAAGGTCGCTTAAGTTAAGCCAGGTTAATTATATCACGGCTCCCAGGCCCGGAAGACAACCGGAGTCACTTTGACCGTGGGATCCCCTTTGCCGTAGACTTCGCGCAGCGAAATCCTCCCGAAAGGAGCCACTGATGACGAAGGAAGCCGGTTGGGAGAAGTTCTTCGACGGCCATGCGCCGGCATACATGGACAACTCCTTCACCCAGAACACGATGAACGAGGTTGATTTCCTGGTCAAGGAGCTGCGGCTGAAGCGCGGCGCCGCCATCCTGGATGTCGGCTGCGGCACCGGGCGGCACGCCGTGGGGCGGGGGGACGACGCCCTGGAGCAGCCTCTGGCCATCCTGAGACGGGTGGCCCGCGCCCTGAAGCCGGGGGCCAGGTCCCTTTTCACCGTGCTCAACGGGTATGCCGCCGTCCGCCGTCACTCCCAGGAAGACGTCGAGAGCAACGCTTTCGACCCGCTCACGCTCACTGAGCTCTCCGAGGTGAACGACCCCCGCAGTTCGCCGACCATGAGGGAGCGGGCCTTTGTGCCCACCGAGCTCCGGCTGCTCTTCCGCACCGCCGGCCTGACCGTGGTCCATATGTGGGGCGGCACGGCGGGCGACTGGGGCCGCCGCAAGATCAAGCTCGACGAGTGGGAGATCATGGTGGTGGCGGAGGCTCCCCAATGACAAGGAAGCCCACTCCCGAACGTCAGGCAGAGTACGAAGAGCTCAAGAGCTTCCTTCTCACACTAGCCGAGTTCCTGGACGGCCGGTGGCTCACGCAGGCGCCGGGCCGAACATGGTCCGCCGGGCCTGAAGGACAGGAGGTCTGTCGGATCAACGGCCAAGTCGTACTGCGGTCGCTGCCCCTGCTGACGCAGGGCATCGCAGCCGTCGAGGCCCATGGCTTCTCCTCAGCACTCCGAGGCGCCCGCATGGCCGTCAATGATACTCTCGAAATGACCATCGACTTCGACCAGGATACACTGCGCCAGGCTGACGAGTTCCTTTCGAAGAGGGGGTGCAGGACCCTGACCTCGATGCGCCAGCAGGTACGCCAGACCATCCCCAAGATCCTGCGGCGCGGCAGAATCAGAAACGATGAAGAGTACTACCTTGTCATGGAGCGGCTGAACGACATGACAGAGACTGGGTTCCAGGGGAGCGACCGCGAGAAGGCGGACAGCATGGTTCTCGAATACGAGCACAAGAAGTAGGTCCCGGCGAGCGCAAGTCATGAACACACTCCAGTAGCGAAGGACGGAAGACGTGCGCCCATCCACGCCTCCCGCCGCCTGGCCCTCCTTGACGTTGTGACGTTATAGCGCTATGATGTCATAACGTTACAGGGAGGCGTCAGGATGTCAACTCAATCCAAGAGGGCCACCATCTATCTGGATCCGGACCTGCACAAGGCGCTTAAACTGAAGGCCGTGGAGACCTCCAGATCGGTATCCGATCTGGTCAACGACGCCATCCGGGAGTCGCTGGCCGAGGATGCTGAGGACCTGGAGGCCTTCGCCGAGAGGGTCGCAGAGCCTCTGGTCAGCTATGAGGCGATGGTCAAGAGGCTGAAGAGAGATGGCCTTCTATAGGGTCTTCTTCAAGGCGTCCGTCGAGAAGGACCTTCGATCGATGCCGCGGAAGGATCTGAAGCGGATCATGGCGCGTGTCGCCGCGCTCCGTGAGAACCCACGTCCTCCCGGCTGCGAGAGGCTGGCCGGCCAGGACAGGTACCGCCTCCGGCAGGGGTCCTACCGCATAGTGTACTCAGTTCAAGACGATGAGCTGACGGTCTGGGTGGTCAAGGTCGGCCACCGCAAAGACGTCTACCGCTGACCTCTCCTGATTAAGAGAAGAGCTCGACGAGTGGGAGATCATGGTGGTGGCGGAGAAGCGCTCTTCGGGGCTATAATAGCCTCATCATGTCTCAATCTGCCGTCAAACCGGTTCTGGCCGTGGACCTCGGAGGGAGCAAGATCGTCACCGCCCTCATCTCCCCCGGCGGCGAGATACTCTCCCGCGAATACATCCCCACCCTCGCGGAGGAAGGCGCGCCGGCCGTCATTGGACGCATAGTGTCCTCGGCCGCCAACCTCATCAAGAACGCGGACCTCGCCTCCTCCTCCGTTTCCGGCATGGCCGTCGCCGCCGCGGGAGCCATCGATCCCGAGAAGGGCATCGTCACGGACTCGCCCAACCTCCCCGGATGGCACAACATACCGTTGAAGGACGAAATCGAGAAGGCCATGGGCGTCAGGACCTTCATCATCAACGACGCCACCGCGGCCGCGCTGGGGGAGCACCGCTTCGGGGCTGGCCGGGGGGTGCGCAACCTCATCTATCTCACGGTCAGCACGGGCATCGGCGGGGGCATCATTATCGACGACAGGCTCTACTCCGGCGCCTCCGGCAGCGCGGGGGAGCTGGGCCACATGACCATCGACGTCAACGGACCGCGCTGCCCCTGCGGCAACATCGGCTGCCTGGAGATGCTGGCCTCCGGCAAGGCCGTGGCCCGGGAAGCACAACGTCTCATCGCCCAGGGCACCAAGACCGTCATCCGGGAGATCGCCGAAGGCCACGCCGAGTTCGTTACCGCCCAGACAGTGGCCGCCGCCGCCAACCGGGGGGACGCGGTGGCTGTCTCCATCATCAGCAAGGCCGCCACCTATCTGGGGATAGGCCTGGTGAACCTGGTCAACATCTTCAACCCCGAGATGATCATCGTCGGGGGAGGCATGGGCAAAATGGGAGAGATGCTGCTCCAACCGGCCCGCAAGGTGGTGGCTGAACGGGCCTTCCAGTACCCGGCGAGCCTGGTGCGGATCGTTTCCAGCGAGCTAGGTGACAACTCCGGGGTCTTCGGGGCCGTCGCCTTCGTCACGGACTCCGACCGAGCGCTCTAGCCAGCGCTGCTTCTGCGCCAGGCGCACATCCTCATCCGTGGTCCGATACCCCTCCAGGAACTCCCCGCGGAACTGCGGGTAGCGTCCCTCCGCGATCGCCGCCCGAATCCTGGCCATCAGCCCCATGATGAAGCGCAGGTTGTGGATGGTGGCCAGCCGGTAGGCCAGGAGCTCTTTGCTCCTGAAGAGGTGGTTCAGGTAGGCGGCCGAGAACCGGCTGCAGGTGTAGCAGTCGCAGTCAGGGTCTATCGACCGGTCCAGCCTCTTGAACTCGGCCCTGCGGATGTTGACCCGCCCGGCGGCGGTGAACAGCGCCCCGTTCCGCGCCGTGCGCGTGGGGAGGGCGCTGTCGAACAGGTCCACGCCCCGGTCCACATTCTCCACCAGGTCCTCCGGTGAGCCCACGCCCATGAGATACCGCGGCTTGTCCGCCGGCAGAGAAGCCACCGTCTCCTCCACCATGGCCAGCGTCTCCTTCTTCGTCTCGCCCAGGCACAGGCCGCCGATGGCATACCCCGGGAAGTCCATCGAGGTCAGGCAGGCCGCCGACTGCCGCCGCAGGTCGGCGAACACCCCGCCCTGAACGATGCCGAAAAGCTGCTGGTTCCGGCGCCCGTGGGCCGCGAGGCACTTCTCCGCCCAGCGCAGAGTCCGCTCCATGGCCCGGCTGACTGTCTTCTTCTCCCTGGTATAAGGGGGGCACTCGTCCAGCGCCATGATAATGTCGGCCCCCAGGCTCTGCTGGACCTGCACCGCCCCTTCCGGGGTGAGGGAGTGCTCGCTGCCGTCGATGTGGGAGCGGAACACCACGCCGCTGTCGTCCACCCGGCGCAGCGACGCCAGGCTGAACACCTGGTACCCGCCGCTGTCGGTCAGGATGGGACCGTCCCACCCCATAAATCGGTGCAGCCCGCCCAGGTTCTGAATGACATCGACGCCCGGGCGCAGGTACAGGTGGTAGGCGTTGCAGAGGATAATCGCCGCCCCAACGTCCTTGAGATCGTCCGGCGTGAGGGCCTTTACGGTGGCCTGGCTGCCCACCGGCATGAAGGCCGGAGTGGGCGCCACCCCGTGGGCCGTGGTGATGAAGCCGGCGCGCGCCGCCGTCCCGGGGCAGGTCTTCTCGATTTCGAAGGTGCGCCTCACGCTGTGTCCGTCACCTGATGAGATCGCTGGCGATGATGGCCCGCTGGATCTCCGACACGCCCACGTAGACCTCGGTCATCTTCGCGTCCCGGTAGAGGCGCTCCACCGGGAGGCTCTTCATAGTCCCGTACGCCCCGTGGACCTGCATGGCCATGCGGGTCACCTCGACGGCCATCTGAGAGCAGAACAGCTTGGCCACCGCCGACTCGTTCCGGACGCTCCGGCCCTGGTCACGGAGGAAGGCGGTGCGATAGGTAAGCCACCGGCCTGCCTCCATCCTCGATGCCATCTCGGCCAGCAGCCACTGGATGGTCGGCATCCGGGCGATAGGTTTCTCGTAGGCAATGCGCTTCCCGGCATACTCCACGGAAAGGTCCAGCCCCGCCTGCGCCACCCCCACGGCCTGGGCGGCCACACCTATCCTCTCCATGCTGATGGCCTCGAGCAGGATGTCGTATCCGGAGCCTTTGTCCCCCACCAGATTCCCTTTCGGCACCCGCACCGAATCCAGGTAGACCACGAAGGCGCCGAACCCTCTCAGTCCCAGCGTCTCGCACGGCTCCCGAACCTCGAACCCGGCCGTGCTGGCAGGCACCATGAACGCGCTGACCCTGCCGGTCTCGTCCCGGGCGAACACCAGGGCCAGCGAAGCCACCGCCGCCATCGAGATGAACTTCTTTTCCCCCTGGATCACGTAGTGCGCACCCTCCGGCCTGGCCTTAGAGGCGAGAGCCTTGGGATCAGACCCGGTGCCCGGCTCAGTGAAACAGAAACAGCCGAGCTTCCGCCCCTCCGCCAGGGGCACCAGGAACTTCTTCTTCTGTGCCTCGCTGCCGTACCGGAAGAGGGACTCCGCCGAGAGTATGCTGACGGCCACGATGGCACCCACGGTCATCGAGGCGCGGGCCAGCTGCTCAACCACCAGTGCGTACCCCACATACCCCGACCCGCTGCCGCCGTACTCCGGCGGATAGGCCAGACCGAAGTACCCCATTTTGACCATGTGCCGAACCAGGTCCAGTGGAAACTCGGCGGTGCGGTCGATCTCCGCGGCCCGCGGCAGGACCTCCTTCACGGCAAACCCCCGCGCCGTGCTCTGGATCATCTTTTCCCGTTCGGACAGGTCGAAGTTCATTCGCCGTTCCCCCGCAGGCTGATCACCGTTATGCGGTCGTTGGTGTAGATGCAGATACTGGCGGCGATCTCCAAGCTGGTGCGCGCTATCTGCTCGGCATCGAGGTCCGAGTGCGCCAGCAGGGCCTTGGCCGCCGCCAGCGCATAGCCACCGCCCGAGCCTATGGCCACCACGGACTCATCGGGCTCGATCACATCGCCCTCCCCTGAAAGCACCAGCAGCTCCTTCGGATCGGCCACCACCAGCCAGGCCTCCAGGCGGCGCAGCACCCGGTCCGTGCGCCACTCCTTGGCCAGCTCGATGGCGGCGCGGCGCAGCTGCCCGCCGTGCTTCTCCAGCTCCATCTCGAAACGCTCGAACAGCGTCAGGGCATCGGCCACGGACCCCGCGAACCCGGCTATGACCTGATCGTGGTAGAGGGTGCGCACCTTCTTGGCCCCATGCTTGAGGACCACGTCGCCGGTGGTTATCTGGCCATCCCCGGCGATAGACACCTGCTCCCCCCGGCGAACAGCCACCACCGTGGTGCCCCTGATGTTGTCATTCATACTTCACCTCTCGTCAACTCGCCGCCGACTCCGCCCCCCGGCCCAGCAGCTCTTCCAAAACGCCGGCCACGACCTCACCCGGAACGTCCTCCCGGACCGCCGGCCGGCCGACGCCTTCCAGCAGCACCCAGCGCACCGCCTTGCCCCTGACCTTCTTGTCCAGCTCCATGGCCGCGAGGACGGATCGCGGCTGCACATCCGCGCACGACACCGGCAGGCCGAAAGTCGCGAGCACCTTCCGGTGCTGCCCCACCACCTCTGCGGGCAGGATCCCCAGCGCCCGGCCCACCATGGCCGCCCCCACCATGCCCACCGACACCGCTTCCCCGTGCAGGAAGCGCGTGTACCCCGTGGCCGCCTCCAGCCCGTGGCCGATGGTGTGGCCGTAGTTAAGCAGGATGCGCCGCCCCTGCTCTTTCTCGTCCTCGCTGACAATCAGGGCCTTGACCGCCACGCTGCGGCGCACGGCCTCGGTGGCCGCCTCAGGATCGAGCTTCAACAGCTTCCTGGCCTTCTTCTCCAGGAACGCGGCCAGCCCGGGATCCAGAACCAGGCCGTGCTTGATCACCTCTGCCCAGCCGGAGGTCAGCTCCCTCGGCAGCAGCGTGCTCAGGGCCCTCACGTCGGCCAGCACCAGGCGGGGCTGGTAGAACGCCCCGATCAGGTTCTTGGCCCTGGGGTGGTTGACGCCCGTCTTGCCGCCCACCGCCGCATCCGTCATGGCGATCAGGCTGGTAGGCACCTGGACCAGCGGCAGGCCCCTGAGGAAGGTGGCGGCCACGAACCCGGCCATGTCGGTGATCACCCCTCCGCCAAGCGCCACCACCACGTCCCGCCTCTCCGCACGCCCATCCACCAGCCAGTCATAAATACGAGATGCCGTGTCCGCGGTCTTGCTCGCCTCCCCCGGAGGAACGGCGAAGCTCTGCACTCCGAACCCCGCCTGCCGCAGACTGTTCATGACGCTCTGGCCGTAGAGCGAAAACACCGAGGCGTCGGCCACCACCCAGGCGTTGCCGGAGAGCCCGGCATCCCTCGCCCGCCGGCCCAGGCTGTCCAGCAGCCCCCAGCCCGCGAATACGGGGTAGTGCTCCGTGGCCGTCACCACGTCGCAGGCGTGGTCCGGATCGTCCGCGTCCGCCTCGCCCGCCAAATGGGAACGCAGCCAGTACTGCCGCCCCCGCAGGACCTCCCGGCATACTTCCGGGAGAGTGAGATGGTCCGTCTGCACCGTCCAGTCCGCCATGGCATAGTGGGCCTGCCGCGATTGCTTCAGCTCCACGATGCGTTCCAGCGGGTCCGCCATGGCCAGGAGAGGACGGACCTCCCTTGGGCTCTCATCCTCTCTGGGCAGGCGCCGGTAGATGGTCCCCGGGTTGGCCTCCAGGCACACCACTGCGCCCGACCTCCTCATCAGGATGCGGTTCTGGGGATCGACGACAGCGCCGCCGCCGGTGGCGATCACCACCCGGCGCCTCCGGCAGGCCTCCGCCAGCGCCTCCCGCTCCAGCCTCCGGAAATACGGCTCCCCGTCCTGGCTGAAGATCTCCGGGATGCTTTTGCTGGCCAGCTTCACGACTTCGTCGTCGGTGTCCACAGCTTCCCAGCCGAGGCTTCGCGCCACGCCCCGCGCCACCATCGACTTCCCCGTGCCGGAGAACCCGATCAGAATAACGGGGCGGTCAGCTCTTTCACCCACTCAACACCCTCCCGGAAATCGTGCCCCCCCAGCGAATCCGGATAGCGCATGCCGCTCTCGAGGATGACGCGGCAGCCGGGGTTGCCGGTGACGATGATGCCCAGGATCCGGGCCATATCCACCCAACCATCCCCGGCCCTCTGGAGCGGGTGGACCGGGATATGCCCGAAGCTGAGGTAGTCGTCGATGCTGCGGTTGTTCCAGACATGGACCGATCCGATGTTGGGGGCCAGACCCCGCGCGAAATCGTACAGGTCAAAGCCATCCCTCTGCGAGGCGATGTGCATGTGTCCCGTGTCGAAACAGTAGCGCAGGCACGGGAAGCTGCGCATCACTTCATTGAGGAAATTCACGGTCAGGAACGGGCTGGGGCCGAAGCCCTCCATGTGGATGGGCACACCATGCGTGCGGCTGTAGTCCGCCAGGTGCCGGGCGCTGTCCCAGGCGATGGCCTTCAGCTGCCCGCGGGTCAGCCCATTGGTGCCGGTAGTCGGGGTCACCGGGAAGTGGACCACCACGTACTCCGCCCCGAAGGCCCCCGCCGCCTTCATGGTCTCCTCGACCATGGCCAGGCTCAGGTGTCTCTTCCGCTCATCCACGTCGCACAGGAAGGAGAGCGTCGGAGGCGACGGGTACCAGGGTATCCTGACCAGCGGCGCGTGGATGCTGGCGGCCAGGCCGTGGACCTCGATGCGCCGGCTGAGGTCGGTGAGGTTCTCCGGGAAGAAGTTGTAGAACTCACCCCGCTGCAGCCCGTTGGACAGTATGACCTCGTCGAGGTGGTCCAGGGCATGGCAGTGATAGCCCAGGCGGCTCAAGCCGCACCGCCGATCGACCGGACATACCCTTCGAAATTCCGCTGCGTCTCCGGCATGCTGTCCCCGCCGAACTTCTCCAGCATGGCCTCCGCCAGAACCATGGCCAGCATGGCTTCGCCGATAACGCCCACCGCGGGGACCACGCAGACATCGCTTCTCTCGAAATGGGCCTCCACCGTCTCCCCTGTGGCCAGGTCGATCGACGGCAGCGGCTTCGCCAGGGTGGGAACCGGCTTCACCAGGAGCCTCAGGACGATAGGCTCGCCGTTGCTTATGCCACCCTCCAGTCCGCCCGCGCGGTTGCTCGTCCGCCGCCACGGATAGCGAAATACGTCGCCCATCTCGATGCCGTCGTGGGCCTGCGAACCCGGCAACCCTGCCACCCTCGAAGCATCCCCGATCTCGACGCCTTTCACCGACGGGATGCTCATCATGGCCTGGGCGATCCGTCCGTCCAGCCGCCTGTCCCACTGGATATGGCTCCCCAGTCCCACGGGAGCGCCGAAGGCCACCACCTGGCACGCGCCGCCGACTGTGTCCCCGGAGGCCGCCGCCTCATCGATGGCGGCTATCATACCCTTCTCCGCGGACTCGTCGGCACAGCGGACGGGCGATTTCTCCACGTGATCCCACTCGACCGGGTCTGCCGGGTCCGCCTCCCGGCCGCCTATGGCCAGCGTGCGGCTCCGAACCTCAATGCCGAACTCCTTGAGAAACCGCCGGGCCACCGCCCCCACCGACACCCTGGCTGCGGTCTCCCTGGCACTGGCGCGCTCCAGCACAGGGCGAATGTCATCCAGCCCATACTTGGTGGCGCCGGCCAGGTCGGCATGCCCCGGGCGGGGACGCGTTATACGCTTCGCGTCGCCCTCCGCCGGGCACACGGACATTGCCGTCTTCCAGTTCTCCCAGTCGCGGTTCCAAATCAGAAGCGTGATCGGGCTGCCCATGGTCACTCCATGGCGCACCCCGGAGAGTATCTCGGCCCGGTCCTGCTCGATCCTCTGCCTGGCGCTCCGCCCGTGCCCGGCCTGCCGCCGGCCCAGATCGCGCGCGATGAAATCCTCGTCCAGGCGCAATCCCGCGGGCACCCCCTCGACCACCGCCGTGAGGGCCCTCCCGTGCGATTCGCCCGCCGTCACAAATCGAAACATGTCACCCCTGCCGACCTGGTCCTCCTTCCGTTCCGTCACCAGACGCGTCACCCGGCGCGGCGCACTCCTGGTCAGCCACTATGGCCTCCGCCTCCGCCGCCAGGTTCTCCGGCACCATCACCCTGGCCTCGCCCAGGCCATCCACGGTCACCCCGTAGACCAGCCCGGCGCCCTCATACCTCAGCAGGGCCGGCACTCCTTCACTCTCCAGGTGCCCTTTTACTATCTGCGCCTGCAGGTAGTTGCCCCGGTAGACCGAAACCAGCCTTCTATCCCCACTCATGTTCCCCACCCCTACACCAGCGCTTCTCTGGCCTTGCTCATCATTATGTCAACCGGTGCGGTCTTCCCCGTCCAAAGCTCAAACGACGCGGCCCCCTGGTGGACCAGCATGGACAGGCCACCCAGGGTGTCGGCCCCGGCCTTCCGGGCCTCTCTCAGGAGCGGCGTCTCCTGCGGATTATACACCAGGTCATGGACCAGGACATCCTTCGGAATGTCAGCCGCAGCCAGCGGGCTCTCGGCTTCGGCGCCGCTGAACTTCATGCCCATTGACGTGCAGTTCACCAGCAGATCGCAGTCCCTGAGGGCCACACTGCCGGCCAGGTCCGCCCAGGGCGGAGCCGCCAGCGGGATCCTCCCGGCCGACCTGCTGAACGATCTTACCAGCAGCCTTCCTCTCTCCGTCGACCGGTTGAAGACGGTCACGGAGGTAACCTCTTCGTTGAGCAGCGCGAAGACCACGGCCCGGGCCACCCCGCCGGCCCCCAGGACCACCACCTTCCGGTTGCGCAGCCGGTAGGCCGCGTCCTGGAGAAGGGAGGCGACAAAACCCTCGGCGTCGGTGTTGAAACCCATCAGCCGGCCGTCCCGGCTGATTACGGTGTTCACCGCCCCGATCCGCGCCGCGGTATCGCTCACCTCATCGAGAAGCGGCATCACCTTTTCCTTCCATGGTATGGTCACATTGGCGCCCAGGACCGATGGTGCCCGCAGCCGGTCCATGACCGATGCCAGCTCCCCCTCCGGCGTTTCCCATCTCTCATACCTGACATCCATCCCGAGATGATCGAAAGCCGGCTGCTGGAACGCGGGCGATATCGAGTGCTGCAAAGGATAGCCGATTAAAGCTACGGATTTTGACATCTCTACCTACCTGATCCTGACTGGGCCGCTGCTGCGGCCCGCCCCGCACTCCAGGGTCTCCCGCGGGCAGTCCTAGCCGGCGCCTTCGGCCGGACCCTGCTCCCGGGACTCGGCCGCCTCCCGGCGCACCCGATCCAGGTGCCACTGCAGGATCAAGGCCGCGGCCGCCGCGTCAACCCTGCCCTTCCGGCTCTCCCGGCTGACGCCGGCTTCAATCATACCCTGAATAGCGGTCACCGTCGACAGCCGCTCGTCCGCGGTCTCTACCGGAACGCCCACGGAAACGGTCAGCTTCCGCAGGAACTCCTGGACCCGCACCGCCTGCTGCCCCACGCTGCCGTCCAGGGAGTAAGGCAGGCCCGCTACGACGGCCTTCGCTCCGTGCTTCCGGACCAGCCCGGCAATAGCCTCTATGGCCGCGTCGTCATCGGTCCTCTCGACCCGTGTCAGGGGGCTCGCCAGTATGCCCAGAGGATCGCTGAGGGCCACCCCGATCCACCTCTCCCCCACATCGAGCCCGAGCGTCCGCCCTTCCACCACACCGCCGCTCACTTCTTCCAGGCGTCCGCCGCCCTGTCGTAGTGGCGCTCTACAAGAGCCGCCACGCCGCCCAGGGCCTCATCCAGCTTCGACGCGTCCCTGCCACTCCCCTGGCCCAGCTCCGCCCTGCCCCCGCCGCCGCCGCCCACCGCTCTGGCCACTTCCTTCACTATCTGGCCGGCGTCAAAGCCCTTGGCCGCCAGGTCCGGCGTGACCATGGCCAGCACGCTGGGCTTCCCATCGCACACCGCCCCCAGGACAATAACCCCACTCTTGAGATCCTCTTTGAGCCGGTCTCCCATCTCGCGCATGGCATCCGCGCCGGAAGCGGCCACCTTCGTCGAGATCACCTTGATGCCGTTCACATCGCGGGCCTGCGACAGCAGTGTGCCGGCGGCCTTCCGGGCCGACTCCCGCTCCATGGACAAAGCCCGCTTGCGCTCCCGGTCCAGCTCCGCCACCATGGCGGACACCTTCGCCTCAACCCCTTCCGGCGGTGCCTGGAGCTGCGCCGCCAGCGAGTCCAGCGCCAACAGGCGCTCCTCCACCAGCCGCTCCGCCGCCCGGCCCGTCATGGCCTCGATGCGCCGAAGGCCGCTGCCAACGCTTTCCTCGGAAACAATCTGCAGGAGCCCGATCTCCCCGGTCCAATGAACATGGGTCCCGCCGCAGAGCTCGGTGCTGAAGGGGGGATCGCCCACCTGGATCATGCGCACCTCGTCGCCGTACTTCTCTCCGAACAGGGCCGTCGCCCCTTTCGCCACCGCCTCCTTGTAAGAGGTCACGGTGGCCGCCACCGGCAGGTTCTCGCGGATCTTCTCGTTGACCAGGTGCTGTATCTCCAGCAGGCGGGGCTTCCCCACGGCCTCCAGGTGGTTGAAATCGAACCTGAACCGGTCCGGAGTCACCAGGGACCCTGACTGCCGCACATGCTGCCCCAGCACCGCCCGCAGCGCTGCCTGCAGCAGGTGGGTGGCCGTGTGGTTGCGGGCGATATCCAGGCGCCGCCTTATGTCCACCTCTGCCACCACGCTGTCGCTCACCGCAATGCGCCCCTGCACCACCCGGCCCTGATGGACGATGAGATCGGGCAGCGGCCTGATAGTCTGCCGCACGCTTATCCTCCCCCGGGCCCCCCGGATCTCGCCGGTGTCTCCCACCTGGCCGCCCATCTCACCGTAGAACGGCGAGTCCTTCAGGACCACCTCTACCTCGTCCCCCTCGGAGACGGAATCGACCGGCCGGCCGCCGGCGATCAGCCCCATCACCACGGACTCGTGGCAGCAGGTCTCATAGCCCGTGAAACCCGACGCGTTGACGCCGAGCTCCTCGTAAGCCGCGAGGTCCGTCTTGTCGCCGCCGCCGAACTTGTGGGCGGCCCGGGCCCGCTCGCGCTGGCGCTCCATCTCCCGCTCGAAGCCCTCCCCGTCGACGGTGAAGCCCCGCTCCGAGGCCGCCTCGACGGTGAGCTCCCGGGGAAACCCGTAGGTGTCGTACAGCATGAAGGCGTCCTCGCCGCGTATTCTTTTGTCCTCCCCGGCCGCCTCCATGACCTTGTCCAGGGCGTTGAGGCCGCTGTTCAGCGCCTCGCCGAACCGCTTCTCCTCCAGGTTGACGATGCTGCGCACCATCTCCTGGTTGTGGCGCAGCTCGGGGTACACATGCCCCATCCTCTCTATCACGAAATCCGCCAGCCCGCCGATGAACGCCCCTTCCAGCCCCAGTCTGCGTCCGAAGAGCGCCGTGCGCCGCAGAAGCCGGCGCAGCACATACCCCCGCCCCTCATTGCCCGGCGCCACGCCGTCGGCGATGAGGAAGGCAATGCCCCGGGCATGCTCCGCCATGACCCGGATCGACCGGTCGGTTCCCTCGTCCCCGCCGTACCGCTTCCCGGTCAGGCCCGCCACCCTGGCCACCAGGGGAGCGAAGATGTCCGTCTCGTAGACGGTCCTCTTTCCCTGCATGATGGCCGCCACGCGCTCCAGACCCATGCCGGTGTCTATGTTGGGCTTCGGCAGGGGTGCCCGGCGTCCCTCCCGGTCCTGGTTGAACTGCATGAAGACCAGGTTCCACAGCTCGGAGAAGCGCCCGCAGTCGCAGTCGGGTCCGCACCCGCTCAGGCCGCAGCCGCACTCCGCGCCGAAGTCGTAATGGATCTCGCTGCACGGGCCGCAGGGCCCGGAGTCTCCCGCCGGGCCCCAGAAATTGTGCTTCTCGCCCAGCCGGACTATGCGCTCCGTCGGCACCCCCATGCGCCGCCAGTGGACCATGGCCTCGTCATCGTCGGTGAAGATGGTAATCCAGAGCCGCTCGTGGGGGAGCTTCAGCCACCCGGTGACGAACTCCCAGCCCCACTCGATGGCCTCCTTCTTGAAGTAGTCGCCCACGCTGAAGTTGCCCAGCATCTCGAAGAAGGTCAGGTGCCGGTTGTCGCCCACCGCGTCAACGTCGGTGGTGCGGAAGCACTTCTGGCAGGAGGTCATACGGGTGTTGGGCGGCACCGCCAGGCCCAGGAAGTAGGGCTTCATCTGCACCATGCCCGCCGTCGTCAGCAGCAGCGTCGGGTCACCCTGGGGGATAAGGGAGGAGCTGGAGACCACGGTGTGTCCCTTGCCCTCGAAGAAAGTGAGAAACGCCCTGCGGAGCTCGTCGCCCGTCATGATAGTGTCGGCCTCATAGTAATGGAGAAAAGTATATTGAAAAGGGCGCGTCAGGGCAAGGAGCCGGGGCGGCAGGAGCCCGGGGCGGCACCCCGCCGGATATCCTGGAGCAGCCGGTCCAGGCAGCCCTCGATCACGTCGTTGCCGGCGGGGACATACCCCTCCAGCCTGTCCCGCACCTCGTCCAGGCCGGAGACGAAGTCCTCGATGGTGTCACCGTCCAGGCGCCTGGTGAACCGGCCGTATCCCAGCCTGTCCAGGTAACGCGCGTTCAGCTCCTGCTCGTACTGGCCGGCGACGGGGCAGGAGAGCATGGGCACATGGAGATGCACCGCCTCGCACATGAGTGAGAATCCCCCTCCGGCGACGACCGCCGCCGCGGTCCGCAGGTCGTCGACAAACCGGTGCTCGTCGAAGGCGCAAAGGGTCACATTGCCCGCCTGACCGCTCCGTCCCAGGCCGTACACCCGGAATTCCCCCGGCATTCTCTGGAGCAGGGGGATGAGCGACTGGTTGGCCGCGGACGTCTGGTAGACCAGGATGTGCCGCCCCGGCTCCCGGCGGGCCGCCAGGACCTCGGGGCGCAGGATGGGCGGCACCAGGGTGGTCCGCGGCTTGCGGACGGCAGGGTAGAAGAAGCTCGAGACAAGGTAGTGATACGCTCCGGGAAGCTTGACCTTCACTGCCGACTTCGCCACTCGGAAGTCCAGGCTCCGGTCACGGGTCACAAACTCGTCGTGGGCGCAGCGGTTGAGGACCTGCATGTTGTCGATGCTGACCACGGGTATCCCCCGGGCCAGACCATACAGGTAGGCCCAGGACTCGAAGTCGCTGACCACGGCCTCGGCGGCGAAATCATCGGCCACCCGGCCATACACCTCCAGGTTGCGGCGAAGGCCGCGCGGCGCATCGCGCAGATTCTCCCGGACGCTGGCCCCCATGTCCAGCCTGCTGCCCTCGTAGGCCAGGTGCAGGCCGTGTATCTCCTCGAAGGCGATTGCGGTTCGTCCCCGGAACCGTTCCACCAGCACGCCGTGGGCCCGACCCGAGACCACGACCCGGATTTCGTGGCCGCTCGAGAGCAGGTGCTCCAGGATCACCCGGCTGCGGGTGGCATGCCCCATCCCCTCGCCAACGATGCCGTACACTATCTTCATGCCGATCAGTATTCCACGTCAGCCGCCGGGCCGTCTTGAGACCTTGGTCCCCATTTGCGGTTAGACTGAGCACTTTGGCTCGCTCCTTCTGGCCGTTCGGGTCTTCCGGAGGCTTGGGGAAATGAGCAGACTACAAGGGGAGAGACTGCGGTGACCGAGGAAACGCTGCTGGAGAAGACGGAGAGGCTGATGGCCCTTCTCGCGGGAATCGCCGGCGAAAGGGACGCCGCACTCGAGCAGTTGACTCTCATCAAGGCCGAGAAGGACCAGATGGGAGCGATGCTGGCCGAAATCGAATCCACCGTGGCCCAGACACTGGACACGACCGAGCTGACCCCCGAGATGACCGACAGAGAGCTGTCCCAGGAGCTGGACGGGTGCCGCAAAGCCCTGCAGGAGATGAAGGCCGAGCTTGATCGCACCAAGGAGGACCTGGCGCGAGCAGAGTTCAAGGTGCGCACTCAGGCGGCCAAAATGAAGCGCCAGTCTCCCCAGGGGTCGGAACAGTTCTAGCAGACAGTTCCCCCTCAAGTGCCCCCCTCAAGTGCTTGACAACTCCGCTTTTCCATGGTAGTATGCGTTTATTAGTATTACTAAGTCCATACTAGTATCCAGCACCGCATACCGGCCTGCCGGGTCGTCCGGAGAGACGGGAAGCAGCAGACGGAATCGAGGTCAGTGACTATGTGGGGAAAGAACAAGGACCTGGACGAGATCGAGTCGGCTGACAGGAAGTTCCAAAAGGAGCTGGTTTCCGGAGTCGCGTCACTGGTCCTGCTGTCCATTCTGGGGGAAGCCGCGGAGCCAATGTACGGCTATCAGATCGCCAAGGTCATCGACGGGCGGGCCGAGGACGCCCCCGTGCTGAAGCAGGGGGCGCTCTACCCGGTCCTCCGGTCGCTGGAGGGCAGCGGCCTGCTGGAAAGCCGGGTCGAACCCTCCGTGTCCGGACCTCCCCGCCGGTACTACCAGATCACGGACGCAGGGCGCACCACCCTGGCCCGCTGGACGGCCATGTGGGACCAGATGAGGACCTTCGTGGACACGGTCATGAAAGGAGAGGTCCATGGTCAGGACAGTTGACGAGTACTTGAGGCTCCTCAGACAGGAGCTCGACGGAAGCGATCCCGCTGTCATCCAGGACGCCCTGGCCGATGCCGAGGAGCACTTCCGCGGGGCCCTGGCCCAGGCCCTGACGAGCAGCCCGGGCACTTCGGAGCCGGACGCCGTCCCGGCTATAGCCGAGAAGTACGGCTCGCCACAGGAGATCGCTGCGGCCTACAGGCAAATGGAAGCCCGCCTTTCGCCCGGCCTCGGCCGGCGCCCGCACACCGGGCACCGCTCGGTCTTCTCCCGATTCTTCGGGGTGTTCGCCGACCTGCGGGCATGGGCAGCTCTGCTGTATTTCCTGCTCTCACTGGCCACGGGCATCGCCTATTTCACCTGGGCCGTGACGGGCATCTCGCTGTCCCTCGGCCTGCTGGTCCTCATAGTCGGGCTGCCGCTGGCCGCCCTGTTCCTCCTGTCTGTCCGCGGCATCGCCTTCATAGAGGGGCGGCTGGTCGAGGCCCTGCTGGGGGTCCGCATGCCCCGCCGGCCCAGATTCTCCGATGACAAAGCCGGTCTGTGGCAGAGGATAAGGAACCTGTTCACGCAGAGGACCACCTGGACGGCCCTGGCATACTGCCTGCTCCAGATGGGTCTCGGCATCTTCTACTTCACCCTGTTTGCCAGCCTTATCGGCATGTCGGTCTACTTCATCGCCCTGCCGCTGACGGTGTTTGTCTTCGACATGCCGGCGTACGTCGTCATCGGCGACACCGAATACCAGGCGGTCACCTGGGCCCTGCCCTTCTTTGTTGTGCTGGGCGTGCTGCTGCTCACGGCCACTATGCACCTGGCCCGGCTGATGGGCCGCGCGCACGGCGCCCTGGCCAAGATGATGCTGGTCAACGACAAAGCCTGACGAGGAGGAGACGAATGAACACCGGACGCACCATCGCTGCCCTCACACTTCTGGCCGCGCTCCTGGCGCTGGCCTGCGCCGGGTGCGCCACGCAGTCGGCGGTCAGCACCGAGACCGACAACTTCACGGTCGGCGAATCCGTCACCCTGAAGGTTGATACCCTCGGCGGGCGCATCGAGGTCAGCGCCGGCGCCGACGACGCGGTCATGGTCCGGGCGGAACTGCATGACATCCGCCGCATCGATTACGAGGCCATTCAGAGCGGTGACGAGATCATCGTCACGGCGGAGAAGACCGGATCATGGTGGTTCCCCGCGGGCAACACCGCGGCCGACATCTACGTCACGGTGCCCGCCGGCACGGACCTCAGGCTCGACACCAGCAACGGCGATATCCTGGTCCAGGGGACAACCCGCGGCGGCATACTCGGCACGTCCAACGGGGCCGTACGCCTGGAGCAGGTGCAGGGCGCCTTTGAAGCCAGCACCAGCAACGGGGCCATTGAGATCGACACCATCGATGGCAGCGCCTCCGCCAAGACGTCCAACGGCGGGGTAACCGTGCGGGAGGCCCGAGGAGAGTTCAACCTGAGGACGAGCAACGGGGCAGTCACCTTCAGCGGGGAGCTGACTCCCGGCGGCGGCAACCGGCTGGTCACCAGCAACGGACGTATTGAGGTGGAGCTGACCGGCACTCCCAGCGTCAACATCGATGCCTCCACCAGCAACGGCCAGATCGAGCACCCGGGTGTCGCCATCCTGGCTACCGAGACGGACTCTGACCGCCTGGTGGGCACCATAGGCGCCGGACAGGCCGACCTGTACATCGAGACGTCCAACGGGGACGTCGTCATCAGGTAACGGCCGATGACGCGTCATCAGGTAACGGCCGATGACGCGTCATCAAGTAACGGCCGCTGACGCGTCAGACAGACGCCCGTGCCGGTCAGTTTGACAAGCCCGATTCGCTGCCACTAAAATACTTGACACAACCGAATATCTCAAAGGCGAAGAACAGGAATAGTAGGCCTCAAGCCGGGCACAGAGAGTCGGGGCAGGTGTGAGCCGATGCCGGGGCGGAAGCTGAATGGCCCTGGGAGCCTCAACCCGAAAAGCGAAAGCTGAGTAGGCCTTGACGGAGAGGGCACCGTTATTACAGCCCAGGGTATAGCATAGGCTGTACCGGCCAAAAGAGACGGCTCACGGGTTGAGCCAAAGAGGGTGGCACCGCGAAAGAAGCCCTTCGCCCCTCATGGGACGAAGGGCTTGTGTATTTTCAGGGCACGCTGTGTCGACAAGGAGGAGGAGAGACCATGGAGCAAACCAAGTTCATCCTGAATGAGAAGGACATACCGACATCCTGGTACAACGTCCAGGCCGACCTGCCGGAGCCGCTCCCGCCCATACTTCACCCCGGCACCAAGGAGCCCACCATCCTGCCGCCCCCGCTCTTCCCGGCCGCCATCAACGACCAGGAGTTCAGCAAGGAGCGTTACATTGAGATACCCGAGGAAGTGCAGCAGATCTACCGCCTGTGGAGGCCCAGCCCGCTGCACCGTGCACTCCGCCTGGAGAAGGCCCTGGGCACCCCGGCCAGGATCTTCTACAAGTACGAGGGAGTCAGCCCGGCGGGCAGCCACAAGCTGAACACCGCCGTGCCGCAGGCCTACTACGCCAAGAAGGCCGGCGCCAAGCGCATCGCTACCGAGACCGGCGCCGGGCAATGGGGGAGCGCCCTCTCCATGGGCTGCAACTTCATGGGCCTGGAATGCAAGGTCTACATGGTCAAGGTCAGCTACAACCAGAAGCCCTACCGCCGCATCCTGATGGAGGTCTTCGGGGCCAAGGTGGTGCCCAGCCCCAGCCAGGACACGCAGGTCGGCCGGAACATCCTTAAGGAGGACCCCAACTCCCCCGGCAGCCTGGGCATAGCCATCGGCGAAGCCTGCGAAGATGCGTTCAGCCGCGACGACACCTTCTACTCCCTGGGGAGCGTGCTCAACCACGTCCTTATGCACCAGACCGTGATCGGCATGGAGGCCCGCAAGCAGCTGGAGATGGCCGGCACGTATCCCGACATCATCATCGGCTGCATCGGCGGCGGCAGCAACTTCGCCGGCGCCTTCCTGCCCTTTGTGCCCGACAAGCTCAAGGGCAAGAAGATACAGTTCATCGCTGTGGAGCCGGAAGCCTGCCCCACCGTCACCAGGGGGCCCTACGCCTGGGATTACGGCGATGTGGCCGGCATGGCGCCGATCGCCAAGATGTACACCCTGGGTCACAGCTTCGTGCCGCCGCCGGTACACGCCGGTGGCCTGCGCTACCACGGCATGGCTCCGATCGTGTCGCTCTGCCAGAAGCTGGGCATAATCGAGACCAGGGCAGTGGCCCAGCTGGCCGTCTTCCAGGCTGCGGTGCAGTTCGCCCGGACAGAGGGTATCGTCCCCGCACCCGAACCGTCTCACGCCATCAAGGTGGTCATCGATGAGGCGCTGAAGTGCAAGGAGTCCGGCGAGAAGAAGACCATCCTTCTGGGCCTGTCGGGCCACGGGCACTTCGACCTGGGGGCCTACGAGGAGTATATCAGCGGGAAGCTGACCGACTATCCCTATCCCGAGGAGAAGATCAAGGAAGCGCTGGCCAAGCTGCCTGATGTGAAGCTCTAGACCGGTTCGAGGACGCCCCGGCTGACCCGGAACCGGGTGGTTCCGGCCAGGAAGCCGGGCTCGAAGCAGTCCAGATCAGTGGCCGTTATAAGCACCTGCTGGTGAAGGGCGACCAGACCCAGCAGGTGCTTTCTTCTTCTGGAATCCAGCTCGGAGAAGACGTCGTCCAGCAGGATCACGGGGTGGTCACCCACCTCCGCTCGAATGTGCCCGGCCTCCGCCATCTTCAGGGAAAGGACCACCGTCTGCTGCTGGCCCCGGCTCCCGAACCTGGTTACATCGGTGCCGTTCACCATGAACGTGAGGCTGTCCCGATGAGGGCCCGCCAGGGTCGCACCCTGCAGGATCTCGCGCTTCCTCCTCCCTTTCAGGGCCTCCCGGAAGCCGCCCTCGATCTGCGGCAGATCCCCATCGCCGGCGACGCTGGGCGCATAGGCCACCTGCAAATCCTCCGCCCCGCCACTGATGCCCCGGTGTATCTCCCGGGCATGCCTGTCCAACGCTTCCACCAGGCGCCGCCGCTGCTGCACCAGATAGGAGCCGCTCTTCACCAGCTCGCCGTCCCAGAACTCCAGCTGGTCCGGCTGGGCCTGGCCCTCCTGCAGAAGCCTCAGGAGATGGTTGCGCTGCACCAGGACCTTCTGGTAGCGCTGCAGCGACCGGAGGTAGACCCGGTCCAACTGGCAGTTGACCACGTCCAGGTAGCGCCGGCAGAGGGCCGGCTTCCCCGTTGCCAGCTCGATGTCCTGGGCGGTGAACAGCACCACGTTGATCTGACCCACCACCTCCGCGGAGCGCCGCGCCACCCCGTTCACCCGCACCTGTTTGCGTACCGAGGAGAGGGCCGGGGCTGCCCCCCCTGCCTCCGCCGCCCGCTCGGCCCGGAGGAGTATCTCCACTTTCACCTCGCCCCGGGCCCGCCGCGCGCCCGCCGCCGCGCGCGCCACCGGCAGGTCATCGTCCCTGGCATCGTGGCAGAGGAGCTCGATGTCGCTGGACGTGCGGTGCGACCTGGTGGTCGCCAGGACGTACATGGACTCGAGGAGGTTCGTCTTCCCCTGAGCGTTCTCACCCAGGATCACCACGGGACTGGCGGGCAGCTCCAGGTCCAGACGGCGGTAGTTGCGGAAATTGGTCAGACTCAGATGGGCAACGTGCAAAGAGACGACCTCAACATGGATGGCCCTTCGGGAACGCCCTCCGGGCTCTCGTGCCCTAACTGTACCGTGAACGGGCCCCCGGTGCAACGTCCGGGTCGTTGGACATCAGCCCAACCGCCCGTCTATACTACCCCACGGCACTGAGATGAAAAGGCGGGTCCTCGCGGGGATAAGCGCCAACATCCTCCTGCTGGGGGTGGTTAGCCTGCTCACCGACCTCAGCAGCGAGATGATGGTCTCCATCCTCCCCATGTACATCACCTCTCTCGGGGGCTCCGCCTTCGCGGTCGGCCTCACCGGCGGCCTCGGCGACAGCATCGCCAGCCTGCTCAAGGTCTTCTCCGGCTACTGGTCAGACCGGACCGGCAGGAGGAAACCCCTGGTCTTCCTGGGCTACACCGCCTCAGCGGTGGCCAAACTGGCGCTTCGCTTCTCCACCACCTGGGGACAGATCGTGGGCTTTCGCGCCGTCGAGCGCACGGGCAAGGGGATGCGCGACGCCCCCCGGGATGCCATCATCGCCGATTCCGCGGCGGTCGAGGTCAGGGGCAAGGCCTTCGGCATCCATCAAACCATGGACTCGGCCGGGGCCATCGGCGGCTCTTTGCTGGCCCTCCTTCTCTTCTGGACCTTCGGGCTCAGCTACAGGACCATCATCCTGGCCTCGGCCGTCGTGGCCTTCGCCTCGCTCGTACCCTTCCTGTGGGTGAAGGACGTCAGGCGCGAGCCGCAGAAACGCAGCCTGGGGCTCAACTTCACGGCCCTGCCCCGGCAGCTGAAGTTCTTCGTGGCCGTGGCTGCCGTCTTCGCGCTGGGCAACTTCACCTCCTGGTTCTTTGTCCTCCGGGCCCGGGACTTCTTCGCCGAAACGGTCTCCGAGCACAGGGCGGCGGCCATTGCCATCGGCCTGTATTGCGTCTTCAACGTGGTCTACACCGCCTTCTCGGTCCCCGTGGGCATGCTGTCGGACAGGGTGGGAAGGGGCAAGGTGCTGCTAGCCGGTTACTCCCTCCTCGGCCTTACCTTCCTCGGATTCGCCTTCTACCGCTCGACCGTAACCTATATCGTCTTCTTCATCCTCTACGGCCTCACCTACGCCCTGGTCAAGGGCGCGGAACGGGCGTTTGTCTGCGACATGTCGCCGGACAACATCAGGGGCACCGCACTGGGCACCTTCTATACGGCCGTGGGACTGGTGGCCCTGCCCGCCGGGATCATAGCGGGAGTGCTGTGGGAGCAGATAGCACCGTGGGCGGCGTTCGTCTACGGTGGCTCCATGGGCTTGATCGCCGCCGCCCTGCTGGTGCTGGGGATGAGGATCTGGCCCCGTTCAGGGATGCCTGTCTGCGGACCTGAAGGACAGCCACTGGATCCGCCCTGATCGCCCCCGCGCCTTGAACGTGGGGGGGCCGCCGCCGGGCTACCCCCGCGCTTCGCGCAGCTTCTTCGTCAGCAGCGGCACGATCTTGAAGAGATCGCCCACCAGCCCGTAGGTCGCCACTTCGAATATGGGAGCCTTCGGGTCCTCGTTGATGGCCACAATGATCTCCGAGGTCTGCATGCCGGCCAGGTGCTGGGGGGCCCCGGCCACGCCGCAGGCGATATACAGCCTGGGCGAGACGGTCTTACCCGTCTGACCCACCTGGTGCGCGTAGGGTACCCACCCGTCGTCCACGGGAGGGCGGGAGGTGCCCAGCGCTGCCCCCAGCGCTTCCGCCAGATCGGCCACGATCTGGAAGTTCTCCGCCTTACCCAGGCCCCGGCCGCCGCAGACGATGACCTCGGCCTCGTCCAGCCTGACCTTCCCGGCCAGGTCCCGGACCACGTTGAGCAGCTTGCTCCTGGAGCTCACCGCGGCCTTGTCGAAGTCCACTTTCACCATTTCGGCCTGGCGGGACGCATCCGGCTGGCCCTTCTTGTAGGCATGAGGCCTCACGGTGGCCATCTGGGGTCTCCGGATGGGGAAGACGACGTGGGCCATCAGGCTCCCGCCGAAGGCGGGCCTCGTCTGCACCAGCAGCTTGCTCTGTGGATCGAAATCGACGGAGACGCAGTTCGCGGCCACGCTGGTGCCCAGCGCCATCGCCACCCTGGGGATGACCGATGAGCCCAGCGCCCCGGAGGTGGCCAGGATGGCCTGCGGCTGGTCACGGCGGGCCAGGTCCGCCAGCTCCCTGACATAAGCGTCGTCGTTCCACCCGTCGGGAACGGGACCCCCCACCATGCAGACCCGATCAGCGCCGAAGGCCGCCAGCTGATCCGCGTCCTTCACGCCGTCGTGGAGGCACACGGCGGCCACGCTGGCCTGGCAGGCATCCGCCAGCTTCCGCGCGTGGCCCAGCAGGGCATACGACGCCGCTCTGGTCTGACCGTCCCGCTGCTCTGTGACTACCCAGATTTCGCCCCTGGCAGTGCTCTCCGCAGACATACTCTACACGCTCCTTAGATAGCTCTCGCCTGACGCAGCTTCTCCACCAGCTGCCCAACCTGGCTCTCGGGGTCGCCCTGCAGTATCTCGCTCTTCCCCGGTCTCTGCGGGAAGAACACCTTCGCCACCCGGCTCGGCGAACCGGCCGAGCCCACCGCCGCTGCATCGACGCCCAGCGCCTGCGCGTTCCACACCGGTATGGCGGCCTTCTTGGCCGCCATCAGGCCGCGCAGCGAAGGAATGCGCGGCGTGTTGATCTCCTTCACCACCGTGATGACGCCCGGCAGCATCATCTCGATCAGCTGATGCCCTTCGTCGGACATACGCACCACCTTGACTGAGCCTTCATCCAGCTCCTCGATCTTGTTCACCAGGGGTACGAAGGGCACGCCCATGGCCTCGGCCAGCTGCGCCGCCACCTGGCCGGTCTCCCCGTCAATGGACTGCTTCCCGCAGATCACCAGGTTGAACTGCCCCACCTTGCCGATGGCCTTCGCCAGGATATGGGAGGTAGCCCACGTGTCCGACCCTTCGAAGGCCGGATCGCAGAGCAGTATGCCTTCGTCGGCGCCATAGCCGATGGCCTCCTTCAATGACTCGTCGGCCCTGGCCGGCCCCATGCTCAGGACCGTCAGCTTCCCCTTCGTCTTCTCCTTGATGCGTACGCCTTCCTCCAGGGCATAGAGGTCAGGCGGATTGATGGCCCGGTCCACCCCGCCGCTCACCAGGGCGCCGCTCTGGGAGTCGATCTCGATCTTGATTTTCGCCGGGACCTGCTTGATGCATACGACAACATTCATTACTGCTTCGCCTTCCGCTTCAGCACTTCCAGGGCTATGGCATTGCGGATGACCTGGTTGGTGCCCTCGTAGATCTGGGTGATCTTGGCATCCCGCATCATCTTCTCCACGGGGTAGTCCCGCATGTAGCCGGCCCCGGCCAGGATCTGCACCGCATCGGTGGTCACCTTCATGGCCACATCGCTGGCGAAGAGCTTGGCCATGGCCGACTCCTCCGTGAAGCTCCTGGCCCCGGCGTCGATGGTCCTGGCCGTGGCATACACGAGGGCGCGGGCGGCCTCCACCTGGGTGGCCATGTCAGCCAGCATGTGCTGGACCGCCTGGATGGCCGAGATGGGATGCCCGAACTGCACGCGCTGCTGCGCGTATTCGGCGGCCGCTTCCAGCGCACCCTGCGCGATGCCCAGGGCCTGGGCCCCTACGCCCGGCCGGGACCGGTCCAGGGTCCTCATGGCCACGATGAAGCCCATGCCCTCGCGGCTGATCAGGTTCTCCGCCGGCACCCGGCAGTCGCGGAAGACAAGCTCGCGGGTAGCCGACGAGCGGATGCCCATCTTCTTCTCCTTCTTGCCGAAGGTGAAGCCCGGGGTACCCTTTTCCACCACCAGGGCGCTGGCGCCGCGGCTCCCCTTGGCTGCGTCCGTCATCACCACCACCGTGTATATCTCCGCCTCGCCGCCGTTGGTGATGAACTGCTTGCTGCCGTTGATCACATAGTCGGCGCCGTCCCGCCTGGCAGAGGTCCTGATGGCCCCGGCATCGCTGCCGGCGGTCGCTTCGGTCACGGCAAAGGCCGCCAGCCTGGCGCCGCTCGCCACCTCCGGCAGGTATCTCTTCTTCTGAGCATCGGTTCCGTACAGCATCAGCGGCAGCACGCCGAGGGCATTCGCCGCGTAGCTGATGGCCACTCCTCCGCAGACCCGGGAAAGCTCCTCCACCACCAGGCACAGGTCAAAGCACCCGCCCCCCATCCCATCGTATTCCTCGGGTATGAACACCCTCAGCAGGTCGCTCGCGGCCATCTCCTTGATCAGGTCCCAGGGGAACTCCTCCTTCTCATCGAGCTCCGCGCGCACCGGCAGTATGCGCTGTTCAGCGATCTGCCGGGCCAAACCCTTCAGCGTCTTCTGCTGATCATTCAAAAAGTAGTCCAAACGCGTTCTCCTTTCCTGGCAGGCTGACAGGGTGCAATCTTGGGAGTCCCGGACCCGGCTTCACGAGGAGGCTCGAGCCCGCCGCCAGGTGTGTCTGGCGCCGCGCCGGCAGACGCACCGTGGACGACGCACCGTGGACGACGCACCGTGGACGACGCACCGTGGA
>CAYPDY010000011.1:6994-32601 GCA_964409515.1 uncultured Dehalococcoidia bacterium | reverse complement strand
GCGGCAGGTAGCCGACGCGCTCCTGGGACTGCTGCAGGACCCTGATCAGCCGGCCGGACCGGCCGGTGTTCAAGTCAACGATCTCATTGACATCCTTGAGGATCCTGGCGGCGTACTCCGCGCTGTCTTTGTTTACGGGCAACTCCAGATCCACACCCTTCTTGACTGTCTGCATGCCTACCTCCTGCCTGTAAAGCCGTGTGTGTCTCCTGCCGGTAGTTGATGGCCCAAAAGAGGCGGGAGCCCTGGCGGTCCATCGACCAACCGAGCGCTCCCGGTGAGTGGCGACGCTTCGGCGCACGGCACGAGCCCGGTATCGGTGGGCTTGTGCCGTGTCTGAGACCTGCCGATCTGCGCAAAGCCTGTCCTCTAACCGCCGAACTGTCCTGGTGACATGGTAACACAGCGATTGGACGTAGACAAACAGCATCCGGGCCTCCCGGCCGCGGCGACCGGGTCGTGCCCGGCCGGGGCCTGTGGTAGAATGGCCCCAGCGCGACGCCGCTGGCATTCTCGAATGCGGAAAGGACGGCTATGACCAGGAAGCTCAACCCCGAAGAGGTGCGCAGGACCTGTGACCCGGGCAGCCTCGGTTTTGAGAGCACGGAGAAGCTCGAAGCGCCCCAGGCCATAATCGGGCAGGACCGGGCGCTCAAGGCTCTCCAGTTCGGGCTGCAGATACAGAACTCCGGCTTTAACATCTACGCCGCCGGCCTGCCGGGCACTGGCAAGATGACCGCCATCACCGCCTTCCTCGAGCGGTCGGCCCGGGACAAGGAGACGCCGGCCGATTGGTGCTACGTCAACAACTTCGACGATCCCTACCGGCCCAGGGCGCTCAAGCTGAAGCCCGGCCAGGCAGTGCAGTTCCAGAGGGACATGAGGCGGCTGATCGAAACGGCGCAGACGGACATAAGGAGGGCCTTCGACAGCGAAGACTACGCCAAGCGGAGAGAGGCCACGGCCAAGTCCTTCAACGAGAACCGGGAGCGGCTGTTCAACCAGCTGAACACTCTGGCCCACGACAACGGCTTCGCCATCCAGATGTCGAGCATGGGGATACTGCTGGTCCCCGTCGTCAACGGCAAGCCTCTCAGCGATCAGGAGGTGCTGGCCCTCAGCCCCGAGGAGAAGGAAGACCTCTCGAAACGGCAGGAGAACATCCAGGGGCGCATCAAGGAAGCCGTAACCCAGGTGAGGGGCTGGGACCGGGAGACCAAGGAGCAGATAGAGAAGATAGACCGCGAAGTGGTCGAGTTCATCCTGCAGACCTTTGTGGAAGACCTGGAGCGGAAGTACAGCGATGCCCCGGGGGTCGCGGAGTACCTGGAGGCCGTCGGGAACGACATCATCGAGAACCGCGACCTGTTCCGCTCGCCGCCGGAGGCGGCGGAGGGCAACCCGTTCGCGGCCAGGGCCCTGGCCGACGCTTTCAAGAAGTACCAGGTGAACGTCCTGGTCGACAACACCAGCGTGAAGGGTGCCCCGGTGGTGACCGAGATGATGCCGACCTTCAATAATCTCATCGGCCGCACGGAGAAGGAGGCCCAGTTCGGGGCCCTCACCAGCGACTTCACCATGATCCGCCCGGGCTCGATACACCGGGCCAACGGCGGCTACCTGGTGATCAGGATGGAGGACATCGCCCAGGAGCTCATGGCCTGGGACGGTCTGAAGAGGTGCCTGCGTGAGCGCAAGATCATCGTGGAAGAGATGGCTGAGAGGCTGGGGTTCGTGACGGCCAAGACCATCCTGCCGGAGCCGATACCGTTGAAGATCAAGGTGATTCTGATCGGAGACAGTTTCTACTACTATATGCTGTACCGCCTCGACCACGAGTTCCCGGAGCTGTTCAAGGTGAAGGCCGATTTCGACAGCTCGATGCGCCGGGATGAAGAAACCACCCGGCTCTACGCGGGCACGCTGTGCAGTGTCTGCACCAAGGACAACCTCCGCCACCTGGACAGCTCGGCCGTGGCCAAGATCGTGGAGCACAGCTCCCGGCTGGCCGAAGACCAGCTGAAGCTGTCCACCAGGTTTGCCGAGATCGCTGACATAATCCGGGAGGCCGACTACTGGGCGGGATTGCGCCAGCAGCCTCTGGTTACCGGAGAACACGTGTCCCGGGCCATTGATCAGAAGGTCTACCGCTCCAACCTGATGCTGGAGCGCATCAGGGAGATGGTCGAACGGCGTCTTCTGAAGATAGAAACGGAAGGGGAAGTGGTGGGGCAGGTGAACGGCCTGTCGGTCATGGACCTGGGCGATCTCAGCTTCGGCCGGCCGACCCGCATCACCGCCAGCACGGCGGCGGGGCCGGAGGGGGTGGTGGACATAGACCGGGAGGCCAAGCTGGGAGGGCCCATACACACCAAGGGCGTGCTCATACTTGGGGGTATCCTGGCGGAGCGGTTCGCCGGCAGGATGCCGCTGTCGCTGTCGGCCCGCCTGGTGTTCGAGCAGAGCTATGGTGAGGTGGAGGGCGACAGCGCCTCCAGCGCCGAGCTCTATGCGCTGCTTTCCAGCCTGGCCGGCGCTCCGGTCAGGCAGAGCCTGGCGGTCACCGGCTCCGTCAACCAGAAGGGCGAGGTCCAGGCTATCGGGGGCGTGAACCAGAAGATCGAGGGTTTCTACGACGTCTGTCAGGTGAAGGGGCTGACCGGCCAGCAGGGTGTGATCATCCCCTCCAGCAACGTGCAGAACCTCATGCTGAGAGATGACGTAGTCGAAGCCATCCGGGGCGGCCGGTTCCACATCTACGCTGTGGACCATGTGGACGAAGGGATCGAAGTGCTGACGGGTGTCCCCGCGGGCCGGCGCCTTGATGGCGGCCAGTTCGAGGCCGGCTCCATTAACGACCGGGCCCAGAAGCGGCTGGAAGAGCTGGCCAGGGTCATGCGGGAGTTTGGCAAGGGAGAGAAGAAGGAGCGCCGGCCCAGGGCCAGGAGGAACGGCGAGCAGCCGTGATCCTCTGACGGCTCTCCGACCGCGACGCGAAGCCCCGGACCGGCGGCCGTTCAAACCTCTTGACAGGAATTGGGGTTTGTGGCACCATGCCCTCGCCGGTATGACATTCTGGTGACATGGCCCGGCAGACCGCTGTCGCGGCGGTTGGCTGGCTATCGGGGAGGCCAAACTCGGCGGTGAGCGAGCGCAGAGCATGAAGCGGCAGGCCGATTCATGGATGCGGTTGAAGGAGGAAGCGTTAGAGATGATGAAGACCATTGCCCAGAACGACAACTACGTTATTGCGGTGGACCCCTCGAAGAATCGCGCCTATCTTACCCTCATCGGATACTGGAAGGGCCGCGCCGAAGTGCCCAAGTATATCGATGACTGGAGGAAGGCGATAAAGGAGCTGTCCAGGGGGTTCACCGTCCTTTCGGATGTCACCCGGATGAAGGCGCCTCCGCAGGACGTGGTGCAGCTCCACACCGAAGCGCAGAAGGTCCTCATGGCCGGCGGCCTGAGCAAAGTGGCTGAGCTGGTCGGTAGCGATGTCATCGCCAAGATGGCGATCGACCGCTTCTCCCGAGAGTCAGGAATGTACAAGGGAACATTCGACAACTGGAGGGAGGCTGACGACTGGCTTGACAAGAAGGAGACCCGGTAGCGGGCGGCGGCCCCGCCGGGTGCTGTGAACCGGGTTGGCCGAAGCGGCCGGCGTGTCGGAGCGCGGCCCGCAGCGGGGGGCCTCGACCGTGTCTCACGGGAGTCCGGGGTTCTGGGGGGCGCGCTCCGGACGAGAGCAGTCAAACACCCGGATCTGCCGGTCTTGACAGAGGGTCGAAAGCTGTTATACTTGTCGCAGGATTTAGTTCCCCTCGGTAACTGATACTCTTCACCGTAAGGAGCCTACCGCGAAATACATATTCATTACTGGTGGTGTGGTTAGCTCGGTTGGGAAGGGAATCACTGCCGCTTCAATCGGCAGAATACTCAAGAGTCGCAACATCGCCGTCACTATCCAGAAGCTGGACCCCTACCTGAATGTCGATCCCGGGACCATGTCGCCCTACCAGCACGGCGAGGTCTTCGTCACCAAGGACGGAGCCGAGACAGATCTGGACCTGGGGCACTACGAGCGCTTCATCGACATCGAGCTGACCACGGCATCCAGCGTCACGAGCGGTCAGATCTACAGCTCGGTCATTGCCGGGGAAAGGCGCGGGGACTTCCTCGGCGGGACAATACAGGTGGTCCCCCATGTCACCAGCGAGATCAAGCGGCGTATCAAGGAGGTCGGCGAGGCCAGCGGCGCCTCAGCGGTGATCGTGGAGGTCGGCGGCACGGTAGGCGACATCGAGGGACTGCCCTTCCTGGAGGCCATCCGGCAGATGCGCACCGACGTGGGAAGGGAGAATGTCCTCTACATCCACGTCACCCTCCTGCCTTACATCTCCGCCACCGGGGAGATCAAAACTAAGCCGACGCAGCACAGCGTCAATGAGCTGCGGCGCATAGGCATCCAGCCGGACATCGTAATCTGCCGTAGCGACTACCCGGTCACTGAAGGAATCACGGACAAGCTGGCGCTGTTCTGCAGCGTGGAGAAGAGGGCGGTCATACCGCTGATGACCGTGCAGACCATATATGAGGTTCCTCTGATACTGGAGGCGGCCGGACTCGGCGACATCATGATGGACATGCTGGGGATTTCCAATGGTGGCGAGGACCTGAAGGAATGGCGGGCCCTGGTGGACGGGGTCAAGACTCCCCGGGAGCCCATCCCCATTGCCCTGGTCGGCAAGTACGTGGAGCTCAAGGATGCCTACATCTCGGTGCGGGAGGCGCTGCGGCATGCGGCGACCCATATCAGCTCCGCGGTCGACATCCAGTGGGTGCAGTCCGAAGACCTGGAGAAAGATGCCGGGAACGCGGAGAAGTACCTGAGCTCCGTTCAGGGTATCCTGGTGCCCGGCGGGTTCGGGTACAGAGGCATAGAAGGGATGATCAGGGCGGCCAGGTATGCCCGTGAGCGCCAGATACCGTACCTCGGCCTCTGCCTGGGCCTGCAGGTGATGGTGGTGGAGTTCTGTCGACACGTCTACTGCTCAGAGGAACCGAACTCCACCGAGTTCGCGCCGAAGACGGCTTACCCCGTGATAGACCTGCTGCCGGAACAGCGGGGCATGGATGCCAAGGGCGGGACCATGCGCCTGGGCAGCTATCCTTGTCGACTTGTCGAAGGCAGCCGCGCGGCGGCGGCCTATGGCGAACCACTCGTTCATGAGAGGCATCGCCACCGATTTGAGTTTAACAACGACTTCCGCTATACTCTGGAGCAGGCAGGACTCACTGCCACCGGGCTGTCCCCTGACGGCAGACTCGTCGAGATCGTTGAGTTCAAGAATCATCCCTGGATGCTGGCTACTCAATTTCATCCTGAGTTCAAATCACGGCCAAACAGGCCGCATCCTCTGTTCCTTGATTTCGTGAAGGCGGCGAAGCGGACCATGCGCGAAGGGGCCCAGCATCCCTTGCCTCTGCACGGGACGGAGGGGAAGGCGGGAGACTGATGCGCCTGTACCTCGACACAGCCGACATCGACCAGATCCAAAAGGCGGTCAAGCTGGGGGTGATCAGCGGGGTCACCACGAATCCCAGCCTGGTGTACAAGGCCGGATGGAAAGACTACCGGTCGGCGGTGCAGGACATCTGCTCCATAGTGAGGGGGCCGGTTTCGGTGGAGGTCCTGGGCCAGGATGCGAAGACGATGGTGGAAGAGGCGCGGGCTATGGCGGGATGGTCGGAGCACGTGGTCATCAAGATCCCGGTGTGCGATGCCGGCCTGGAAGCCATATCGGTTCTGTCCAGGGAGAACATCAAGGTCAACCTCACCCTGTGTTTCTCTCTCAACCAGGCCCTCCTGGGGGCGCTGGCGGGTGCAGCCTATGTCAGCCCCTTTGTGGGCCGGCTGGACGACGTAGGGCAGGACGGCATGGCGCTGGTGGGCGATATCGTCTCCTGTTTCGATAGATACGGTTTCGATACCCAGGTCATTGCCGCCAGCATACGCCACCCGCTGCACTGTGTTGCCGCCGCCCAAGTGGGCGCGCACATCGCCACCATACCCTACGGAGTGTTGACCCAGATGATCGGCCACCCGCTCACCACGGTGGGCATTGCTCGATTCCTGGAAGACGCGCAAAAAGCCGTAGGCAAAGGATGAGGGGGAGAGTCACATGAATTTTGCAGAATTGGGAACCAAGAAGAGGGAAGACCTGCTGGAGATGGCCAAGGACATGGGCATCTCGGGCTACAGCAACCTGAAGAAGCAGGAGCTCATCATCTCGCTTCTGCACTCCCAGGCGGAGAAGGACGGGAACATCTTCTCCGGCGGTATGCTGGAAATCACCGGCGACGGGTACGGCTTCCTTCGCGGTGGGAATCTCCTCCAGGGACCGAGCGATGTCTATGTGTCGTCTTCGCAGATACGGCGTTTCGGGCTCCGCACCGGGGACTCGGTGATGGGGCAGGCCAGGCCGCCCAAAGAGGGGGAGCGGTACCAGAGCCTGCTCCGGGTCGAGCTGGTGAACGACCTGGAACCGGAGATGTCCAAGGGCCGCCCGCACTTCGACTCGCTGACGCCTATCTTCCCGAACAGGGTATTCAACCTGGAGACAGTGCCGGAGAACGTGGCCTGCCGTCTGATCAACCTGGTGGCGCCTATTGGCCGGGGGCAGCGCGGCCTGATCGTCTCTCCTCCCAAGGCGGGAAAGACGCTGCTGCTGAAGCAGATTGCCAACGCCATCTGCACCAACTACGAGGACGTCCACATGATGGTCTGCCTTATCGGTGAGCGGCCCGAGGAGGTGACGGACATGAAGCGTTCGGTCAGGGGCGAGGTGATCGCCGCCACCTTTGACGAGATGGTGGAGAACCAGACCCACGTGGCGGAGCTGGCCCTGGAGAGAGCGAAGCGGCTGGTGGAGGCCAAGACGGACGTGGTGATCCTCCTTGATGGCATTACCCGTCTTACCAGGGCCTACAACCTGGGGGCGCCTTCCAGCGGAAGGACACTCTCCGGCGGCATCGACCCGGTGGCCCTCTATCACCCCAAGCACTTCTTCGGCGCGGCGAGGAACATCGAGGAAGGCGGCAGCCTGACCATTCTGGCGACCTGCCTGGTGGACACCGGAAGCCGCATGGATGACGTCATCTACGAAGAGTTTAAGGGCACCGGGAACATGGAGCTGCACCTGGAACGGCGGCTGGCGGAAAGGCGCATCTTCCCGGCCATCGACATACCGCGCAGCGGCACCAGGCGCGAGGAACTGCTGATGGACGAGCAGACCATCAAGCAGATCTGGCTGCTGAGGCGGATGGTCAGCATGATCGCATCTGACTCCAGCTCCAACGCCCATGATGGGACCCAGCTGGTCCTTGATCGTCTGGCCAAGACCAAGAGCAATGCCGAGTTCCTGGCGACCCTGAGCAAGGGCACCCTGGGCTGATCGGCCCCTGTCGACCAGGACCCCGACGCTGATCAGGCGGCCGCCCTTCCTGTTCAACTCGCTCATGCCCCTCTCCTTCGCGCCGCGGGCTATGTCGCCGCGGACACCAGGTGCTATTATTAGTGGCTGACATGGAGGAGACAGAGCTCATCCGCGCCAGCCAGGAGGGGGACCTCGACAGCTTCAATGAGCTGGTGCGGAGCTACGAGAGGATGGCCTACAACCTGGCCTTCCGCATGCTGGGCAGCCACCAGGCCGCCGAGGATGCCACGCAGGAGGCCTTCCTTTCAGCGTGGAAGAACATTCGCCGTTTCAGGGGTGGGAGCTTCAAGGCCTGGGTGATGCAGATCACGGCCAATGCCTGCCGCGATGAGCTGCGCCGGATAAAGAGACGCCCGGTGGTCCCGCTGGAGTCTCTGCCGTATGACCCCCCGGCGGTATCCGCGGAATCTCCGGAGGACTACGCCATTCGGAGGGAGACCAGCGAGCAAGTCCACAGAGGCCTGGCCACCCTGTCCCGCGATCAGCGGATGGCGGTCGTTCTCTGTGATATCCAGGGCTTGAGCTACGAGGAGGTGGCTCAGGTGATGGGGTGCTCCCTGGGGACGGTGAAGTCACGCATCAACCGGGGCCGGTCCCAGCTGCGGGACTACCTGGTGAAGACGGAACTTATTACGTCATAATAACGTCATATGCAGTAGAGGCAGATATGCGGTTGCTGTGGAGACTGGGGAGATTCCAGAAAGACGGGTGCTCCGGGACGAAGGCCCTTGCCTCGGAATATATGGACGGGAGGCTGGGCCGCGAAGAGCGGACGCGGATGGAGGAGCACCTGGCGGCTTGCCCGCGCTGCCGGGCGGAGCTGGAGTCGCTCCGGTCCACGGTGGCGCTGCTGCATGGATTGCCGGAGGTAGCGCCTGCCAGGCGATTTGTGGTGGCTCCGGTCAGGCCCCTGCCCGGGCGGCGGGCCCTGCCGGCCCTGCGCTTTGCCACGGCGTCTGTGGTGGTGCTGCTGGTGGCGGCGCTGGCGGTGGATCAGGCCGACCTCTTCGTGAGGGAGCCGGACAGCGGGCGCTACGCGGCCGACGCTGTGCAGTGGGGCCCAAACGAGGCCTACTGGACCGTCAACGGTGTCAGAAACAGCGTCGACTCGGATGCGGAGACCCCGGTGGTCCTGGTGGTGCCGGATGGCACCGACAACGCCTTTGCGGCGGTGGAGTCGATGGCGACCAACGGCGTGGTCTACGGAGACTTCATGGTGGATTCAGCGGATTCGACGCAGGTCGTGCTGCAGAAATCCGAGGAAGGCGCCCCGGCCGGGGTTGAGCTGGAGGAGTTCGCGGTGGTCTCTGTCCCCGAGGGCATCTCCATGGCCCTGGCCGCCGCTGACGGCCAGCGCCCTTCGGAGCTCGATCCCGTGATAGAGAGCCGGGCAGGGTCATATCTCAACATGGTGAGCGCCGACTACAGCGCGCTCTACTCCTTCGACCTGAGCAGCTCGGAGAGGGTGACGGCGCCTGCCCCGGGCAATGACAGCTGGATGCGCCTGCTGGAGTACGGCCTGATCGGGTTGGCGGCCCTTCTGGGGGCGGCGGCAGCCGGCGTCTGGCTCTGGCGCAGAAGGGCGAGGCTGGCGGAAGTGAAGGTGGACCGGGGGTAGAACGGGCGGCCTCGGTGGCAGCGGCCGGCATTGGCATCTCGGAGAGCCTCATCGGGGCTCTCTTTGTTTTGGGGCGCCTGACGCTTGTTTGCAGTCCGAATTCCAGGATGCTAGAATGGCGGCATGATTGAGAGGGCGGACCAGGTTCCGGTGCAGGCGGCGGTGCCCCGGCGCCGCGCTTCTGATCGTATAGACTACATGGATCGGGCCCTGCTGCTGGCGAAGCTGGCACTGGTGCACGCGAGCCCCAACCCGGCGGTGGGCGCGGTCATAATCAAGGACGATGTGATCGTCGGGGAAGGATACACCCAGCCCCCCGGGTCACACCATGCTGAGATCGTGGCGCTGCAGCAGGCCGGCGACAAGGCCAGGGGAGCCACGATGTACGTGACCCTGGAGCCGTGCTGCCACCAGGGGCGCACGCCACCGTGCACGAATGCCATCATCGCCGCGGGCATTACCGCGGTCCACGTGGCCGCGATAGACCCCAATCCGCGTGTCTGCGGCCGGGGGAAAGCGGAGCTGGAAGCGGCGGGCATAAAGACCTTCCTGGGTGACCACGAGGAGCTGGCCCATGAGGTCAACGAGGCCTATATCAAGTACATCCACACCGGCCTGCCCTTCGTCATCGGCAAGTTCGCCATGAGCCTCGACGGGAAGATCGCCACCAAGACCGGCGAATCCCGCTGGATCAGCGGCGAGCAGTCGCGGAGGTACGTGCACACGCTGCGAAGCCAGGTGGCGGCCATCATGGTTGGGGTGGACACCGTAATCCGGGATGACCCTCAGCTCACCGCCCGGGCCGGGCTGGTGGGGGGAAGGGTAGAGAATCAGCCGCTCCGGGTGATTGTCGATAGCAGGGGGCGCACTCCGCCGACCGCCAAGGTCTTTCAGGTGCCCGGCCACACCCTGGTAGCCACGACCAGGGGAGCGGATCCGGAGAAGATCAAGGCCCTGGCCGCGGCCGGTGCGGAGGTGGTGGAGCTGCCGGCCAAGGGTGGAATGGTCAACCTGGGGGAGCTGCTCAAGCTCCTGGGACAGCGGCAGATCATGAGCATGATGGTTGAAGGCGGGGCGGCGGTATTCGGCTCGCTCTTTGAGGAGAAGCTGCTGGACAAGGTCCTGGTCTTTGTGGCCCCGATCGTCATCGGGGGACATGGGGCCAAGAACCCGGTGGAGGGCAAGGGGGTGGAGAAGCTGTCGCAGGCCACCGGCATTACCAGGGTAAGGGTGGAGACGGTGGGCAGCGACGTGCTGATCAGCGGCTATATTACTCCCTAGCCCCCGGACCACTGCCCGACCGGACGCGGACAACAGGGAAGGCACTGGATTGTTCACCGGCATTGTGGAAGAGGTAGGCTCCGTCAAGTCGATTGGCTCCGGCAAGCTGACCGTGGGTGCCTGCGTTGTGCTCGAAGGTACCCGGATGGGCGACAGCGTGGCAGTGAATGGGGCCTGCCTCACGGTTACGGCCCTGGAGTCCGGCTCCTTCTCCGTGGACGTCATGCCGGAGACCCTCAGGCGAACCGGCCTGGGCCAGCTGCGCCCCGGGTCGAGAGTCAATCTGGAGCGGGCGCTGCTGGTGGGCGGGCGCATAGGCGGACACCTGGTGCAGGGCCACGTGGATGCCACCGGAAGCGTCGTTTCACTCACCAAGCAGGGGGGGGCCATCATCGCCGGGTTCGCCGCCGGGCCGGAGGTTCTGCGATACGTTGTGGAAAAAGGGTTCATTGCCGTCGACGGTGTGAGCCTGACTGTCGTGGGCCATGACCGCAGCTCCTTCAGCGTCTCCCTGGTCGGTTTCACGCTCAACAACACCGTCCTTGGTAGCAGGAAGATCGGAGATCAAGTAAACTTGGAAGTGGATATCATGGCCAAATACATTGAGAAACTCGGCAAGGGCGGCAGTGGCGTTACTCTTGACTTCCTGTCGGAGCACGGTTTCACTTCCACCAGGCCCGGCGCCTGAGTCAAGGGAGAAGCCCTTATGGCACTAGCGACGATCCCAGAGGCGATAGAAGACATCAAGGCCGGCAAGATCATCATCATTGTCGACGATGAGGGCCGGGAGAACGAGGGAGACCTGGCCATCGCCGCCGAGAAGGTCACCCCCGAAGCCATCAATTTCATGGCCAGGGAGGCGCGAGGGCTGATCTGCATGCCCGTCATTGGTGAGAGGCTGGAAGAGCTCCGCATCCCCATGATGGTGCAGGACAACACCGCCCGGTTCTCCACTGCCTTCACGGTCTCCATCGAGGCCAAGCATGGCGTGACCACCGGGATATCGGCCCAGGACAGGGCCACGACCATCAGGACGGTGATCAACCCGGCCACCAAGCCCGAGGACATCGCCCGCCCCGGCCACGTGTTCCCCATCAAGGCCAGGCCCGGCGGCGTCCTGGTGCGCGCCGGCCACACCGAAGCCGTGGTCGATCTGGCCAGGCTGGCCGGGCTCTATCCCGCGGGAGTCATCTGCGAGATCATGAATGAAGACGGCTCCATGGCCCGCCTGCGCCAGCTGGAGGAGATGGCGACCAGCTACAACATGAAGATGGTCAGCGTAGCCGATCTCATCACCTACCGGCGCCGCCACGAGAAGCTGGTGCAGCGGGTAGCGGAGGCCAAGCTGCCCACCAGGTTCGGCGAGTTCACGGTCATGGCCTACCGGAGCAAGGTTGACCCTGACGAGCATGTGGCGCTGGTGTATGGCGATGTGGCGGCGGGCGATGCGGTGCTGGTGCGGGTGCACAGCGAGTGCCTGACCGGGGATGTCTTTGCCAGCCTGCGCTGCGACTGCGGGCAGCAGCTGGCCATGGCCATGCAGGCGGTGGTAGCTGAAGGCAAGGGAGTCATCCTGTACATGAGGCAGGAGGGACGGGGCATCGGCCTGCACAACAAGCTGCGGGCCTATGCGCTGCAGGACCAGGGCATGGACACGGTCGAGGCCAACGAGCTGCTGGGCTTTGCCGCCGACCTGCGTGACTACGGTATCGGCGCCCAGATACTGGCCGACATCGGCCTGGAGCGCATTCGCCTCCTGACCAACAACCCCAGGAAGGTCGTCGGCCTTGAAGGCCATGGCCTCAAGGTGGTGGAGACGGTGCCCATAGTGGCCCCGCCCAACACCTACAACGCTTCCTATCTGGAGACCAAGGGTGCGAAGATGGGGCACCATTTCCTGCCCCACAAAGACTAGGAGGGAACGATGAAGAAGGTCTATCAGGGAGCACTGCTGGCCCAGGGATTGAAGTTCGCGCTGGTCGTGTCGCGGTTCAACGAATTCATCTCCTCCCGGTTGCTTGACGGGGCGGAGGATGCCTTGCTGCGGCACGGGGCCAGGGAGGAAGACATTGAAGTCGCCTGGACGCCGGGCTCCTTTGAGATACCGCTCATCGCCCAGAAGATGGCCCAATCCAAGAAGTACAATGCCGTCATCTGCCTGGGGGCCATCATCCGCGGTGGGACGCCCCACTTCGACTACGTGGCCGCGGAAGCCAGCAAGGGGGTGGCCAAGGTGTCCCTGGATACCGGCGTGCCGGTGATATTCGGCATAATCACGGCCGATAACCTCGAGCAGGCCATCGAACGGGCGGGGGTCAAGGAAGGCAATATGGGCGCCAGGGCCGCCACCGGCGCTATTGAGATGGCTAACCTGCTCAAGTCGCTGGCCCCGTAGCGGGACGGGACCTACGCCAGGACCTTGAATACCATGTCGCCGCGCCGCACCCGGTCGGGGACCTTGACGCCCACCGAGTCGCCAGGTCCGGCCTCATTTACGCTGGCGTTCTGAATCTGCATCGACTCTACCACCAGCTCCAGGTCGGTGGTGTGGCCCTTGATGTGTATCTTCTCTCCAGCCCTCAGCGAGTCGATGAGGTCAATGCCCGCCACTACCGCCCGGGAGAAGAATTCGGTTACCTTGCCCACTTCCAACTCTGTGGCCATTTCGAATCACCTCCATTCCTCAGAAGATCGCGAACTCGCCGCTCCAGGGCTCAACGGCGAAGGTCCGGATTCGGATCTCTGGGGCCCTTCACCCGTCTCTCGAGAACGGCCTGATCCAGCACAATACGGCGGCGGCATGTCCGGCACTTGATGGTTGCGTCTGTACCCGGGAGCCCCACCACCTCCCACTCACTTCCGCCGCAGGGATGCGGTTTCTTCAGTCGCAGTATATCGCCGATGCGAAAGGTGCGCAATAGCCCCTACCCGGCGGAACGCCGTGACAGGATGGAGTTGATTTCGCGGCGCATGCTGTCGGCGGCCTCTCTGGCGGCCCGGTCAAAGTCGCCGGCCGTCGAGGCGTAGAGGATCTGCCTGGAGCTGGCGAAGATGGCGCCTCCGCCCGCGGCATCGGCCCCGTGTTTGACGGCCATCTCAAGGCTTCCTCCCTGCGCGCCGAGGCCCGGGACCAGCAGCGTCATCTGCGGACAGAGCTGCCTCACCTCCAGGATCTCTTCGGGGTGCGTGGCCCCCACCACCAGGCCAACGTTGTCCGCCTGGTTCCACTCACGTGCCTTCTGGGCCACCACCTGGTAGAGCCGCCGCGGTGCGGGCCCGGCGCCGGCTGGCGAGCAGGCCAGGTCCTGGAAGTCGGCGGCCCCGGGGTTGGAGGTCCGGCAGAGTATGAACACGGCCCTGTCTGTGTAGGCGAGAAAGGGCTGCACCGCATCAAAGCCCATGTAGGGATTCACGGTGGCGGCGTCGAAGCCGAAGACCTCGAACAGCGCCCTGGCATAGGCGACGGCCGTGTGGCCGATATCGCCCCGCTTGGCATCCCCGATCACCGGTACCCTGCCGCCTATGTGCTCCACCGTCTTCTGCAGCGCAGTCAGGCCATCGATGCCCTGGGCTTCGTAGAAGGCCAGGTTCGGTTTGTAGGCGCAGACGAGGTCCAGCGTGGCGTCGATGATGGCGCGGTTGAACTCGAAGACGCCCATGCCGGGCATGAGATGGGGGTCGGGATCCAGTCCGATGCAGACCAGGCTCCGATTCTTCCGGGCTGTCTCCTGGAGCTTCGTCTTGAACGTCATCTGCTCAAACCCGCGGCCCGGGCACAGATCCGGGGGCCGCCCCACGGTCCTAGCCCATGATGCCGTTGAGCGGCCGTCCGCCGATCACATGGAGGTGCACATGGGGCACCTCCTGCCCGCCTTCGCGCCCGTAGTTTATTACCAGGCGGTATCCCTTTTCAATCGTTGCCAGCCCTTCGCGCCTGGCCACCTCGTGGGCCACGAAGATCAGGTGGGCCGCCAGGTACTGGTGCTTGCCCCGGAGCTCCGCGGTCGAAGGCACGTGCTCCCGGGGTATGACCAGGGCGTGGGTGGGTGCCTGAGGGTGGATGTCCTTGAACGCAATGGCCCGGTCGTCCTGATAAAGGATGGTGGCCGGTATCTTGCCGGCCACGATGTCACAGAAGACGCACTGTTCCATTCCTGCCTCAAAGGCCCAGCTGGGAAGCGATCATCTCCCGCTGGTAGTTGGCATCGCCGAACAGGGATGCGGCGGCCCTGCCGCGGCGGTAGTACAGCTGCAGATCGTGGTCAATGGTATAGCCCACGCCGCCGTGGACCTGGTGCCCCAGCCTGGCCACCCGGACGATGGCGTCGCTGACCCAGGCCTTGGCCATAGCCACCTCCTTATCGGCCGGCAGGCCCGCGCTGAGCAGCCACGCGGCCTCATAGGTGAGCATCCGCATGCCGTCGAGGTCGACCAGCATGTTGGAGCAGTGGTGCTGTATGGCCTGGAAGCTGCCGATACGCTTGTCGAACTGCACCCTCTCCTTGGCATAGGCTGTGCTCATCTCCAGCACCTGCTGGGCGGCGCCCACCATCTCGGCGCACTTGGCCGCCGCCGCCAGCTGCAGCGTCCTCTGGACGGTGGGCCAGCCGTGGTTGAGCTTCCCCAGGAGACTGGCCCCGGGCACCTTGACGTTGTCGAAGATGACCTCACACTGCCTGTCGCTGCCTATGGTCTTGAGCATGGTGTGCTGGATGCCGCGGCTCCCGGCATCCACTACAAACAGGCTGAGACCGTCCTCTCCGGTGCCCTCCCCGGTGCGGGCCACGACCACCAGGTGGCTGGCCACGTGGGCATCGGGGACATAGAACTTGGTGCCGGTGATTACGAAATCAGCGCCCTGGGCCCTGGCCCTGGTGTGAACAGATGCAGCGCTATAGCTGCCGTCCGGCTCGGTGAGCGCCAGGGTGAAGATGTCACCCCCGGCTATGGCGGTCAGGTACTGCTCCTTCTGGGCGTCGCTCCCGGCCCCCAGGATGGTCAGGCCGCCCAGCACCACGCTGGCCATGAAGGGGCCGGGCAGGCAGGCCCGCCCCATCTCTTCCATCAGGACGGTCAGGTCCAGGAAGCTCCCGCCCCACCCGCCGCACTGTTCGGGGAACGGCAGTCCCATCCAACCCAGGTCGGCCATCTTCTGCCACATGTCCGGCGAGTAGCCCTTATCGTTGCGCTCCATCTCCCGGACGTAAGCCTTGGTGCACTCGTTGGCCAGGAAGTCCCGCGCTGTCTTGCGCAGCATTTTCTGATCTTCGGAAAGCTCGAAATCCAAGTTGCCCCCTATGTCTCTATAACACCCGCTCCCGGGCGAACCACCAAAAGGATATCAGAAGAGGCGGACCGATATCAAACACCGCCCGGCGCCAGGGCATTCGCGGCACCGGCGCCGCGTCTTCCTTGACTTGCCCTTCCGCCGAATATATTCTTGCTACAGCAAGGAGGACGATCTTGTTCAAGGCGCCCAGAGGGACGAAGGACATCCTGCCGGCGGAGCAGGGCTACTGGAAGTGGATCACCGGGAAAGCCGCCGAGCTGTGCCGGCTCTATGGATACCAGCGGATAGATACGCCGGTCTTCGAGGACGCGGGTCTGTTCCTGCACAGCGTTGGAGACGAAACGGACATCGTGGAGAAGCAGATGTACAGCTTCGACGACCGCGGCGGCGACAGGATCACCCTGCGGCCGGAAGGCACCGCGCCGGTCTGCCGGGCGTACATCGAGCACGGCCTGCATAACCTGCCCCAGCCGGTGAGGCTGTTCTACTTCGGGCCCATCTTCCGGTATGAGAGGCCGCAGGCGGGCCGGTTCCGTCAGCACCAGCAGTTCGGCTGCGAGGCCATCGGCGCCGCGGACGCGGCGCTGGATGCCGAGATAGTCGACATGGCCTGGAGCCTCTATGCCTCTCTGGGCCTGAGGAACCTGACCCTCCAGCTCAACAGCATCGGGTGCCGGACCTGCCGGCGGGAGTACCTGCAGCGGCTGAAGGACTACTACGCTGGTCACCAGGCGTCCCTGTGCCGGGACTGCCAGGGCCGGCTGTCCCGCAACCCGCTGCGCCTGCTCGACTGCAAGAATCCCGCCTGCGGCGGCCTGGTGGAGGGCGCCCCCCGGATCACCGACTACATCTGCCCGGACTGCCAGGCCCACTTCGCCACCTTGAAGGACTGCCTGGGGGTGCTGGGGATACCGTACGAGGTGAACCCCTACCTGGTGCGCGGCCTGGACTACTACACCCGGACGGTCTTTGAGATCCAGCCCGCGGACGTGGGGGGCCAGAGCACCATCGGCGGCGGGGGGCGGTACGACAACCTCATTGAGATCCTCGATGGGAAACCCACCCCGGCTGTCGGCTTCGCCACCGGACTGGAGAGGATCATCCTGAACCTGCAGAAGCAGGGCATAGAGCCCGCGGCGGGCGGCGCGCCCAGGGTCTACGTGGCCCACCTGGGCGCGGAGGCGCGGCCGGAAGCGGTCAGGCTGAGCAGCCGGCTGCGCCAGGCCGGCGTTGCGGCGACGCTGGCCGTGGACGACCGGAGCCTGAAGGCGCAGCTGAAGCAGGCCAACGCCCTGGGCTTTTCCCACGCCCTGGTGATTGGCGAAGAGGAGCTCCGGAGCGGCTCAGTGGTGCTGCGGGACATGGCCAAAGGTGAGCAGTCGCAGGTGCCTCTCGATGAGGTCGTCGGCCGGCTGTCTGCGGTTTGAAATCTTCCGCGTTTTGTGACATAATTCTGCAAGATATCAAGACGCGTTCTACAGGACGTGTCTTGTTGGCGCATGTAGTAGATCGTACAGATCGCCTAATCGGTCACGTCTGATATCTGGCAGCGGGTGGCCGGGGTTGCGGCGGAGGGGGTCAGATAGCGGACTACCAAGAGTGACCGGTCGTGCGCTGGTCCGGAGCCTTCTTGCGAGGGACCCTCGCATCACCGCCCTGGAGTTGGCCCTGCTGTGGGTGTGCGCACGTCATTGACGAGGGAGATGGAAATGGATTTCGGGTTCAGCCGTGAACAGGAGATGCTCAAGAAGGCGGCCAGGCAGTTTGCCGAGACCAAGGTGGGCCCCAGGGTCCCTGAGGTTGACGAGAAGGGTGACTTCCCCTTTGACCTGGTCCGGCAGATGGGACAGCTGGGACTGATCGGCCTGGTCAACTCCAGGCAGTACGGCGGATCCGGCATGGGGCACCTGGCCAGGATGATAGTCATCGAGGAAATGGCGCGGGTCTATCCCAGCCTCGGTTTCTTCTTCCAGGCCGGCAACCTGTTGATGTACGCCCTGGAGAACTATGGCAGCGAGGAGCAGAAGAAACAGTACCTCCCGGACCTCTGCCGGGGAACCAAAGTGAGCTCCTTCGCCGTCACCGAGCAGAGCGGGGGCTCGGACCCTTCGGCCATGATGACCACGGCTACCCGCAACGGGGCCGGCTTCGCGGTCAACGGCCGTAAGACCTATATCACCAATGCGGACGTGGCCGACGTGCTGGGCTTCGTGGCCCGGAGCGAAGGCGGCTTCAGCGCTTTCTTTGTGGAGAAGGGAACGCCGGGGTTCGAGGTAACCAGGAGAGAGCCCCGGGCCGGATTCCGCTCCATTCCGGTGAACGAGCTGTCGTTTACTGACTGCCAGGTTCCCCAGGCCAATCTCATCGGCCAGGAAGGGCGCGGCATGGCCGCCGCCCTTCCCACCATATCCGTCATAGGTAGAACGGGGGCCGCCGGGGTGGCCCTGGGGGCGACCCAGGGGGCCTACGAAGGAGCCCTGAGGTTCTGCCGGGAGAGGGTCCTCTACGGCAAGCCCATTTCCGACCTGCAGGCCGTGCAGTTCATGCTGGTGGAGATGAGCACCGACATCGAGGCCGCGCGGTGGGTATCGTATCGGCCCGCCGTGCTTCTGGACCAGGGCCAGAATGTGAAGGACCTGGGGGTGGACATCGCCCGGGCCAAGCTGCTGGCCGTGGACGTGGCGCTGCGGAACTGCCTCAAGGCGCAGCAGGCCATGGGCGCCTACGGTCAGTCGCCGGAATACCGGGTGGAGATGTACCTGCGGGACATGCTGGAGCTGCTCACCGCCGGCGGCACGCAGGAGATCATGAAGGTGGTCATCGGCCGGGCCATCACCAGCTGAGGAGACAGGCGGAGAGGGAAAGTTGGAATGGATACGGTAGTGTGCATCAAGCAGGTGCCTCACCCGGACCACTTCAGCCACATTACGCTGGACCCGGTGACGAAGGCCATCAGGAGGGAAGGCGTGCCCCTGGTGATGAATCCGATCGACCGCCACGCCATCGAGGCCGCGCTCCAGCTGCGTGACCGGTTGCCGGGCAAGGTGACGGTGCTGACCATGGGACCGCCTCAGTCGCGGGAGGCTCTCGAGGAGGGGCTGGCCATGGGCGCCGATGAGGGTGTGCTCCTCTGCGACCGGGCCTTTGCCGGGGCCGACGCCTATGCCACGGCGCTGACCATAGCCGCCGCCATCAAGCAGTTCTGCCCGTTCAGCCTGGTTCTGTGCGGCTGCGAGACCGCTGACTCGGGCACCAGGATGGTGGGGCCGATGCTGGCCGAGTTCCTCGACATCCCATATGCCACGAACGTGCGGTACATGGATGTCACGGGTGAGGACTCCTGTCTGGTTGATGCCGACCTGGAGGGCGGCTGCATGAAGGTGGAGCTCAGTCTGCCGGCGCTCATTACCGTCAACCGGGCCATCAACGAGCCTCGCATCCCGGACGTGATGGGCATAATCGGGGTGGCCGGCAAGACGCTGTCCACGTATGGGGCCGATGACATCGGGCTGCCCGCCGACAGGACGGGGCTGGCCGGCTCGCCCACGCGGGTGGCTGGTATCTGGGAGTTCAAGAAGGACCGCCGTTCCGAGGTACTGCAGGGCAACCCCAAGCACGTGTCCAGCGACGCTGTGGCCAGGCTGCGGGAATGGGGCGGCCTGTAAGGAGGTGCGACCATGGAACATAGCAGAGAGGCCTGGGTGTACGCGGAGCAGAGAGGGGGCCGGCTGTCCCGTGTCAGCCTTGAGCTGCTGAGCAAGGGGACGGAGATCTCTCGTGAGCTCCAGGGGGGGCTGGTCGCTATCCTGGTGGGCAGCGGTGTGGAGCCGCTGGCCTCCGAGCTCATATCGCACGGCGCGGACCGGGTGTATGTCATAGACGATCCCAGGCTGAAGCACTATCACAACCAGGCCTACGCGGCGGTCATAGCCGACCTGGTGACGGAACACCGGCCGGAGGTCTTCCTGCTGGGGGCCACGGCCATCGGAGAAGACCTGGCGCCGTGCATCGCGGCCAAGGTGGGCACCGGGCTCACAGCGCACTGCATTGACCTCAGGATGGAGGAGCGCGATGGGGTGGCCATGCTGCACCAGACGGTTCCCGGCTGGGGCGGCGGCAAGAGGGTGGATATCATTTGCCCGCAGCAGCGGCCTCAGATGGCCACGGTCAAGCCGGGCGTCTTCGTGGTCCCTCAGAAGAAGAAGGACGGACAGGGACAGGTGGTGAGAGTCACCCCGCGGCTGGATGGCCGGCTCTTCAGGGCCAGGACCGTGGAGATCAGGGATGAGGCGGAAGCCGAGCTCCCTATTGAAGAGGCGGACGTTGTGGTGGCGGCCGGCTGGGGGGTCAATTCCCTCGGCGGCATGGAGCTGGTGCACGAGCTCGCCGCGGTGCTGGAAGGCGCCGTGGCCGGCACCCGGCCTCTGCTGGACAAGGGCTGGATCACTTCAGACTGCATGATAGGGCAGAGCGGGAAGGTCATCGGACCCAACCTCTTCATCAGCCTGGGGGCTTCCGGGGCCATGCATTTCTCCACGGGGTTCGAGAGGGCGAAGTTCGTCCTGGCCGTGGACCAGAATCCGCTGGCTCCCATATTCCAGGCGGCGGACGTGGGCATCGTCGGTGATCTCCGCGAGGTCCTTCCCCCCCTGATACTCGAGCTGCGGAAGCTCAGGCCGGCCTGAAGCGGATTGTCCCGGGGCGCTAGGTCGCGAACAGCGACTGGAAATCACCGTCGAAGTCCGCGAGGAAGGCGTGCATATCCATGAGGTCATCGGAGCTGAGCGGTGCGGCCGAGGCCAGCCTCTTCTGCTCGTCAGCTGTAAGCTCGGTGAGGACCTCGGTGACCTTGCCCTCTTTGACCACGGCCGCTACCAGGCCCTGGCTCTTACAGGAGGGACAGAACACGGAGAGGAACCACAGATCGTCCTTGTGGCCCAGTATGTTGACGTTGCCGGACTGATACTGATGGCCGCACATGCTGCACTTCATGGTGGCCAGCAGCTTCTTCAGAAACTTCTCGTCCATGTCACACCCGGGTCCTATTCCGGCTGGTCCTTCTGGTCCTTCTGATCCTGGCTGTCACCCGCGTCACCCGCTTCACCCGCGCTGCCCAGGTCCTTCATATCCAGCGTGTTGATGAAATCAGTGAACGCCGACAGCTTGCGCAGCTCCTCGTCGCTTATGGGGTGCTTCTCGTCCTCGCCGTGGCTGTGCATCGGCTTGCCGCTCTGGTCGAAGACTATGCCGGCCTTGTCGAGCACCTCTTCCGAGGCGAAGATGGGCACCTTGGCCCGCACGGCTATGGCGATGGCATCGCTGGGACGCGAATCGATCTCCATCTCCTTGCCATTGGCCAGGACGAAGATACGGGCGAAGAACGTGTCATTCTGCAGGTCGTTGACCAGGATGGACTTGATCTTGGCCCCCAGCGCGTTAAGGATCGAGTAGAGCAGGTCGTGGGTCAGCGGCCTGGGCACCGAGATCCCCTGCAGCTTCACGGCTATGGCATCCGCCTCAGCCGGGCCGATCCAGATGGGCAGATAGCGGTCGGAGTGGGTCTCCTTCAGGATGACCACCCTCTGTGAGTTCATCACGCTCACCCGGATGCTGTCAACGCTCATTTCAACCATGTATTTGTCTCCGAGATGCCGAGTGTGGGAGGTTCGACCTAATTCTAGTCACGCCGTGCTCGGGTTGTCAAATAGGTCAAGCACGCTGGCGGCGCTCCAGCCCGCCTGCCTGGCTACGCTGCAGCTGAGCACGCCGAGCTACGCTGTGACCAGGGGGCCTGGTCACAGGGTGACTTCCTTGTGCCGGGCGCTGTGACAGAGGATGTTCACGGCCACCGGCAGGCTGGCGATGTGGGCGGGGAAGACTTCAGCGTGGACCCCCAGTGCGGTGGTGCTGCCGCCGAACCCCTGGGGGCCGATTCCGAGGGCATTGATCCTCTGCAGGAGCTCCCTCTCCAGGTCGGCCACCTCCGGGTCCGCGCTGGGCCGGCCCAGCGGCCGCAGCAGGGCCTCTTTCGCCAGCAGGGAGGCCTTCTCGGCCGTGCCGCCGATCCCCACTCCGACGATGACCGGGGGGCAGGGGTTGCTCCCGGCCTCATCGACGGCCCTGACCACGAAATCCACGATTCCGCGGCGGCCCTGGGCGGGCGAGAGCATGGCCAGGCGGCTCATGTTCTCCGACCCTCCGCCTTTGGGCAAGAGAACGATGGTCAGCCTGTCGCCGGGCACGATCTCGGTGTGGATGACGGCCGGGCAGTTGGTCCTGGTGTTGGTCCTGGTCGAAAAGGGATGCTGCACCATCGACTTCCGCAGGTAGCCGTCGGTGTAGCCCTTCTTGACCCCTTCCTCGATGGCGTCATACAACTCTCCGCCGGTGACATGGACGTCCTGTCCCATCCTGACCAGGACCACGGCCAGGCCGCAGTCCTGGCACAGCGGCACACGTTCCCTGGCGGCGATGGAGGCGTTCACCAGTATCTTCTCCAGGGTGGCTCTTCCCAGGGGCGATTCCTCGGCGGCCGCTGCCTGGCTGATGGCGTGCTGCACGTCTTCCGGCAGGAAGAAGTTGGCTTCCTTGGCCATCCGGGCCACTGCCTGGGTCACTTCGTCGGCGCGAATCTCTCTGGGTGCCATGTTCCTCGGCCTCTACAGCGGGATATTGCCGTGCTTCTTCGGGGGCAGGTGGTCGACCTTGTTCCGGAGCATCTCCAGTGCCCTGATCAGCTTGGGACGGGTGTCCCGCGGGTCGATGACATCGTCCAGGTATCCCCTGGCCGCGGCCACGTAGGGGTTGGCGAACTTGTCCCGGTAGTCCTGCACCAGCTCCTTCTTCCTTTCATCCGGCTTCTCGGCCTTGGATATCTCCCCGCGGAAGATGATGTTGACCGCACCGTCCGGCCCCATGACCGCGATCTCGGCCGTCGGCCAGGCATAGTTGATGTCGCCGCGCAAGCTCTTGCTGCTCATGACGACGTAGGCTCCGCCATAGGCCTTCCGGGTGATGATGCTTATCTTGGGCACCGAGGCCTCCGCGTAGGCATAGAGGAACTTGGCCCCGTGGCGGATGATGCCGCCGAACTCCTGGTCGGTTCCGGGCATGTAGCCCGGAACGTCTACGAAGGTGATGACCGGGATGTTGAAGCAGTCGCAGAAGCGGACGAACCGGGCGCCCTTGTCGGAGGCGTTGATGTCAATCGAGCCGGCCAGGTATGCCGGCTGCTGGGCCACTATGCCCACGCTCTGGCCGTTGAGGCGGGCGAACCCCACGATGAGGTTGTTGGCCCAGTGCTGGTGTACCTCCATGAAGTCGCCGTTGTCGAAGACCCTGGCGATGACCTCGTGCATGTTGTAGGCCTTGTTGGGCTCCACCGGGACGACCTTGTGCAGGTCGGGATCGCGGCGGTTCGGGTCATCGCCGGTGGCGACCAGGGGGGTCTCCTCCATGTTGTTCTGAGGCAGGAAGGTCATCAGGCGGCGGATCATGCTGAAGACCTCCTCCTCGTTCTCGGCGACGAAGTGGCAGTTGCCGCTGACCCGGGCATGCACCATGGCGCCGCCCAGGTCCTCGTGGGTGACCTCTTCTCCGCTCACTGCCTTCACCACGTCGGGCCCGGTGATGTACATCTGCGCCGTGCCCTTGACCATGAAGATGAAATCGGTGATCGCCGGCGAGTACGTGGCGCCGCCGGCGGCGGGTCCCAGCACCACGGATATCTGGGGGACCACGCCGGAGTAGAGGGTGTTCCGGGTGAAGATCTCGCCGTAGCCTCTAAGGCTGTCCACGCCTTCCTGGATGCGCGCCCCTCCGGAGTCCAGCAGACCGATGCAGGGCGCGCCGTTCCGGGCCGCCAGGTCCATGGCTTTGCAGATCTTCTCGGAGGCCACCTGCGACAGCGTGCCCCCGATCACGGTGAAGTCCTGGCTGTAGGCGAAGGCCATCCGTCCGTTGATCTTGCCGTAGCCGATGACCACCGAGTCCCCCAGGAACCTCTCCTTGTCCAGCCCGAAGTCGCTGGTGCGGTGCATGACGAAGGAGTCGATCTCCTCAAACGTGTCCGGGTCGAAAAGAAGCCCGATCCTCTCTCTGGCACAGAGCTTGTTCTTAGCATGCTGGGACTCGATGCGCTTGGCGCCCCCGCCCAGGCAGGCCTTCTCTCTCATCTCGGTCAGCTGCTGCAGCTTGTCTTCGATCGACATCGGTTCTCTCCTTATGTCGGATGACTAGGGTTTCATGCGGCCCAGCTCGGCCAGCCGCTCCGTCATCTTCTGGAGCTTCATCTGCCAGTCCTGGAGCTTGCCGCGCTCCTTGTCCACCACGGCCTGCGGCGCCTTGGACAGGAAGGACTGGTCTCCCAGGCGGGCCTGCAGGCCGTCGATGCGGGCCTGGAGGGACCCCTTCTCCTGCTCCAGGCGCTGCGTCTCAGCGTCGACATCCACGGTCATGGGCAGGACGATCTCCACCTCTCCGACGCGCAGGACCTGGGCGCCGTCGCTCCGGGACTCCTTCCGCGGGCCCTGGATGTGCAGGGGCTGGAGCTTTGCCAGCGCTTCCAGCGCCTGCCGGTGCGGCTCAATGGCCGGGCTGTTCCCAGCGTGAACGTGCGCCTCGATACGCTTCGCGGGGTCGATCTTCGATTCCGCCCGCGCATTGCGGATCGAGCGGATGATGTCGATGACCAGGCCCATCTCCCGCTCCGCCGCGGCATCGGCGAAGCCGGTGCTCCGGGGGTACTCCGCTATGATCAGTGAGTCCGGACGGGCGGCGTCACGGGGCAGGCGGGCCACCAGGTTCTGCCATATTTCCTCGGTGATGAAGGGCATGAACGGATGCAGCAGTCTCAGGGAGGACTCCAGCGTTCGCACCAGGACGGGGACAGGTGAAGGTGAACCGGGCTGGCTGAGGCGTATCTTGGCCAGCTCTATGTACCAGTCGCAGAACTCGCCCCAGACGAACTCGTAGACCTCGGCCTCGGCTTCGCCGAAGCGGAACTCCTCCAGCAGCCGGTTGACCCTGGCGGCCAGCTGATCGAAGCGGCTGAGTATCCACCGGTCCTCGACGGGCAGGTCCCCTGGCAACGGCGCCGGCAGGGCCGCGTCCGCAGTCCCCTCGGGCAGGCTCCGGATCACGTAGCGGGAGGCGTTCCACAGCTTGTTGGCGAAATTGCGGCCCGACTCCATCTTGCCGCCGCTCAGGGGGACGTCGTTGCCGGCGGAGGTGCCCAGGACCAGGGAGAAGCGGAGGGCGTCGGCACCGTACTTGTCGATGACGTCCAGGGGGTTGATGACATTCCCCTTGATCTTGCTCATCTTGGCGCCCTTCTCGTCGCGGATGAGGCCGTGAAGGTAGACCCACCGGAACGGTATGCGGCCCGTGTTCTCCAGTCCCATCATGATCATCCGGGCCACCCAGAAGAACAGGATGTCGTAGGCCGTCTCCATCACCGTCGTGGGGTAGAAGTACCGCAGGTCCTCGGTGTCGTCCGGCCAGCCGAGGGTGGAGTGCGGCCACAGGCCCGAGCTGAACCACGTGTCGAGAACATCCGGGTCCTGCTGTACCCGGGCGGACCCGCAGCGGGCGCACCGGCCCGGCTTCTCCACGTCCACCGTGATCTCACCGCAGTCTTCGCAGTACCACGCCGGGATGCGATGGCCCCACCAGAGCTGGCGGCTGATGCACCAGTCGCGGATGTTCTCCATCCAGTTGAAATAGATCTTCTCAAAGCGTTCAGGATAAAAACGGGTCTGATTCTCCCTTACAGCCGCGATGGCCGGCCTGGCCAGCGGTTCCATCTTCATAAACCATTGCTTACTGATGAGCGGCTCCACCGTGGTTCCGCAGCGGCAGCAGCTGCCCACGCTGTGCGTGTAGTCCTCGGTCTTCATCAATAGCCCCTGTTCCTGCAGGG
>CAYPDY010000011.1:0-6984 GCA_964409515.1 uncultured Dehalococcoidia bacterium | reverse complement strand
TGACGGCTTCGATGGCGGGCTCGGCCAGCGGCTTCGCTCTTACGAACCACTGGAGGCTGGCCCAGGGCTCCACCACCGTGCCGCAGCGCATGCAGTGCCCGACGGCATGGGTGTGCGGATCCACCTTGACCAGCAGCCCGTCATGCTCCAGGCGGCGCAGAAGGTCCTGGCGGCAGTCGAACCGGTCGAACCCGCTGTACGGGCCGGCTTCCTGGTTCAGCGATGCGTCCTTCCGGAGGATGTTGACCAGGGGCAGGCCGTGCCGCTGGGCGATCTCGAAGTCCACCGGATCGTGGGCCGGCGTGATCTTCAGGGCCCCGGTGCCGAAGCTGCGGTCCACGGCCTCGTCGGCTATCACCGGGATGGGGCGGTTGATCACCGGTATGGCCACGGTCTTTCCGATGATCCCGGCGTACTTCTTTTCTTCAGGATGCACGGCCACGGCCACGTCGCCGAACATGGTCTCCGGCCGGGTGGTGGCCACGATGACATGTCCCGGCTGGCCGACCATGGGGTACCGGATGTGGTACAGGTGGCCGGCCGTCTCTTCGTGCGACGTCTCCAGGTCGGAAAGCGCCGTCTGGCAGCGGGGGCACCAGTTGATGATCCGCTCGCTGCGGTAGATGAGCCCCTTCCGGTACAGGTTCACGAACGTAGTGGCCACCGCTCGGATGGGCCCCGGGTCCAGGGTGAAGGTGTCCCTCGTCCAGTCACAGGAGATACCCATCTTCTGGTGCTGCTCGTTGATGCGCTGGCGGCACTTAATGGCCCACTGCCAGGTCCTCTTTTCGAACTCCTCCCGGCCGATGTCATGCCTGGTCTTCTTCTCGGCGGCCAGCTGCCTCTCCACCACCACCTGGGTGGCAATGCCCGCGTGGTCGGTGCTGGGCAGCCAGAGGCTTGGCTCGCCCTTCATGCGGTGCCACCGGATCATGATGTCTTCCAGGGTGGCGGTGAGGGCGTGGCCCAGGTGAAGCTCGCCGGTCACGTTCGGCGGCGGCATGATGATGGTGAACGGCTGCCTGGAGTGGTCGATTTTGGGCGTGAAGTAGCCCTTGTCCAGCCAGAATCGGTAGATCCTGTCTTCAACCTGTCTGGGCTCGTAGGCTTTGGGTAGGTCCGCGTGGTGCATTGTTGCTTTCGAGATAGACAGACCAGGCTACTTTCGGCGCCCGGCCTTGCCCGGATTCGTCCGGCTGGCGGAGAGCAGGGCGACCACCTTGTCCAGAATCTTGTGGGCCACCTCGGACTTGGGCAGCAGGGGCAGGGCTTCGATCTTGCCCTGGCTGTCGATCAGGGTGACCCTGTTGGTGTCGGTGCCGAAGCCGCTCCGGGCCTCGGTTATGTTGTTCGCCACGATGAGATGGAGGCTCTTCCTCTTCAGCTTGACGGTGGCGTTCTTGACCAGGTCTTCGCTTTCGGCGGCAAATCCCACCTTGATGATGTCGCCCTTGACCTCGCTGATGATGTCGGGATTCGGCACCAGCTGCAGGTCCATCCCGGCGGTCGATTCCTTCTTGATCTTGCTTCCGGCTACCGTGGCCGGCCGGAAGTCCGCCGGAGCGGCGGCCATGATGAGCACGTCGGCCCTGGAGACGGCCTCCTGAATGGCGTCGCGCATCTGCATCGTGGTGTCCACCCGGATCACGCTGACGCCTATGGGGTCATCGAGGGCCGTCGGAGCGGTGATCAGGGTCACCTCGGCGGCGCGGTCTCGCGCCGCCTCCGCCAGGGCGAAGCCCATCTTGCCGGAGCTGCGATTGCCGACATAGCGCACCGGGTCGATCGGCTCCTGCGTGCCGCCGGCGCTCACGATCACGCGTCTCCCGGCCAGGTCCGTCTTGGCGCGCAGCGCCTGGCTGATCACGGTGAGGATGTCCTCGACGTCAGCCAGCCGCCCCTTGCCCTGGGAGCCGCAGGCGAGGGGGCCCGTTACCGGTTCAACCATCTTGAACCCCCGGGCGCGCAGCCTGGTCAGGTTCTCCTGTGTGATCCGGTTCTCCCACATGTTGACGTTCATGGCCGGCGCCAGGATGACGGGGGCCCGGGTGGCCAGCACGGTGCACGTGAGCATGTCGTCGGCGATCCCCGCTGCCAGCTTGGCGATGATGTTGGCCGTGGCCGGCGCAATGACCACCACGTTGGCCCGCTCCGCCAGTGCGATGTGCTCGATCTCGAAATCGTCCGGCGCCTCGAACATGTCGGTCACCGCCGGCCGGTGGGTGATGCTGGTGAAGCTCAAGGGCGTGACGAACTCCGTGGCGCACCGGGTCATGACCACGTCGACTCTGGCCCCGGCCTGCGTCAGCTTGCTCGCGAGATCGACCGCCTTGTAGGCGGCGATGCTCCCGGTGACGCCCAGCAGGACCGTCTTGTCTCGTATCATGGCCTCAATATTATCCTAAACGTGGAGAAAACGCCATATTTGACGTTGTCCGCCGGCGGCGCCGCCCCGGCTAGGCCCGATCATGTCCTCATGAGGGGAGGCGGAGGCCGTGGTGGCACTGACTAGCGCCTGTTGAGCTCGTAGATCAGCTGCAGCCCGTACAGGGTGAGATGGCGATTGACCACTTCTATCATCGAGGTCTCCTTGGCGATGACGTGGGCGTAGCCGCCGGTGGCGATGACCTTGGGCTTGGCGCCCAGCTCTTTGGTGATCCGGACCACCATGCCCTCCACCAGGCCCGTGTAGCCGAAGATGACCCCGGACTGCATGGCGTTGACCGTGTTCTTCCCGATGGCATGCGTCGGGCGGACCAGCTCTATGCGCGGCAGCCTGGCCGTCCGGGTGAACAGGGCCTCACTGGCCATCTCCATGCCCGGGGCAATGGCGCCGCCCATGTAGTCGCCTTCCTCGGAGATGACATCGAAGGTGGTGGCGGTGCCCATGTCGATGACTATCGCCGGACCTCCGTAGAGCCGGTAGGCTGCCGCCGCGTTGACGATGCGGTCGGGACCCACTTCCCGGGGGTTCTCCATGCTGATACGAACCCCGGTCTTTACCCCGGCTTCGACCACCAGGAGGTTGATGCCCAGGTAGCTCCGGCACAGGTCCTCCAGGATGGGCACCAATGGGGGCACCACGCTGCACATGATGGCCTCCTTGATGTCCTCCTTGGCCACCTGGTGATGCGGCAGGAGATTGAACAGCACGGCGGCGTACTCGTCCGGCGACCGATGTATGCTGGTGGCAATACTGAGGTTGGTCTTCAGCTTGTTGCCTTCGAATATGCCGCAGGCGATCTTGGTGTTTCCCACGTCCAGCGCAAGCAACATCTCTTACCTCTGTTCTCTCGCGTTTCTCATGACTACCGGCAGGAGCGGCAGAAGGTCGCTGGCCAGCATGCCGGCCTGGCCCATCTGCCGGCGAACCATGTCGCCGGCCTGGCTGTGGATGAAGACTCCGGCGACGGCGGCATCCCTGGCTGGGAGCCCCTGGGCGGCCAGCCCGGCTATCGCTCCAGCCAGGACGTCACCGGTCCCGCCCGATGCCAGCCCCGGGTTGGCCGTTGGATTGATCGCGGCCGTGCCATCCGGGCAGGCGACTATGGTACAGGCTCCCTTCAGCACGACGGTCTTCCCCCACAGTACGGCCGAATCTCGCGCCACGGCCAGCCGCCTCGACTGGATATCGGATACGGGCAGCCCGGCCAGCCTCGACATCTCCCCAGGGTGCGGGGTGAGTATAGCATCGGGGGGCAGTCTCCGCCACCACCGTGGCACCCTGGCCAGGAGGTTCAGGGCGTCGGCGTCCAGGACCAGCGGCGGCAGCTTGCCGGGCCCGAGCACCAGGGATTCAACGAAGGACAGTGCGGCCTGGCTCTGCCCCAGGCCGCAGCCGAGGAGCAGGGCATCGGACCCCGCCAGAAACGGTTCCAGGGCGTCCGCGGCGTCCGCGGCTACCACTCCCGGCCCCGACTCGGAAAGCGGCGCGTAAGTGGCCTCCGTCAGCTTGGACGCCAGGATCGGCTGGAGGCTCGCCGGGGCGGCCAGCGTCACCAGCCCCGCGCCGGCGCGCAGGGCGGCCTCGCAGGCGAGATACATGGCGCCGATGTAGTTGACGGAGCCGCCGCAGACCAGCACCCGGCCGAACGTGCCCTTGTTGGCGTCCGGGGGCCGTTTCGGCAGGATCGGCCTGACCCTGTCTCCCGTGATCACCTCCGTGGTCACGTGGTCAGCCAGCTCTGCCGGTATCCCGATATCGGCGACCACCACCTCGCCCAGCATCCCCGCGCCCGGGAAGAGGAACAGCCCGTGCTTGGGACAGCCCAGGGTGACCGTGAGATCGGCGGCGACGCAGGCTTCGTCGACCGCGCCCGTGTCCGCGTTCAGCCCTGACGGCAAATCCAGGGCTGCCAGCTTCAAGCGGCGGCTCCCGGCGCGGGCCTCTCTGACCTTCAGCAGGGCCTGCCGGAACGCGCCGTCCAGGGGCCGGGAGCTGCCGGTGCCGAAGAAGGCATCGATAACGACGTCTGTCGAAGACAGGAGCCGGTCCAACGCCGCTGGCTCCTGGCCCTGCCCCTCCACCATCTCGATGTCTCTGCGGCGGCAGAGCTCCAGATTGACGTCTGATTCGGCCCTGGGAGAGGGTGAGTAGATGCTCACATCGGCGCCCCAGTCGCGGAGGTGCCGGGCCACTACCAGACCGTCCCCGCCGTTGTTACCCGGCCCGACGAGCACCAGGAAGTGCCGGCCCAGGACGCTGCCGAGCCAGGTCCTGGTGTGCCGGGCCACGGCCAGGCCGGCGTTCTCCATGAGCACCTCGGAAGGCAGGCCCAACCTCGCCGCCTCCTGCTCGATGGCTCGCATCTCCTTGACGGTGACGATCTTCAATCCGGTTGCCCCTGGCGTTCTGTGCGGCCCGATTATATCAGAGGCGCCTACCGGGTGCCAACGGTTCCCTGACACGGTAGCGCCTTTCATTCTGCGGTGTTTTTGGCTATACTGGGATACTTGGTTTGTGTTCGCCTGACGTTCATTTCCAGCCTACAGCCGGTGAAAGGGGGATGGTGTAATGCAGAGCTACAGCACTGACCACATACGGAACGTGGTCTTACTCTCACACTGCGGAGCGGGTAAGACCTCGCTGTCGGAGGCGATGCTGTTCACGTCCGGGGCCATCCCTCGCCTGGGACGGGTGGATGACGGCAGCAGCACCTCGGACTTCGACCCTGATGAGATCAAGCGCAAGATCAGCATCAGCCTCTCGGTGCTCCCGTGCGAGTGGAGCGGCAACAAGGTCAACATCCTGGATGCCCCGGGGTACGCCGATTTCGTGGCCGGGGCGGTGGCTGGCGTGGCGGTGGCTGACGCGGCGGTCATCGTGATCTGCGCCGCATCGGGCATCGAGGTGGGGACCGAGCTGACGTGGAAGATGGCTGACGGCCGGGAGCTGCCCCGTTTCATCTTCATCAACAAGATGGACCGGGAGAACGCCGATTTCAACAAGGTGGTGGACCAGGTCCACAAGAGGTTCGGGCGGCACTGCGTGCCCCTGGCGATTCCGATAGGGGCCCACTCGGACTTCGAAGGCGTGGTGGACCTCCTGTCCATGAAGGCCCACAAGAAAGACAAGAAGGTGGAGGATGTCCCGGCCGGGCTCGAGGCCCAGGCCAGGTCCATGCGGGAGAAGCTGGTGGAGGCGGTGGCGGAGCTGGATGACGACCTGACCCTGAAGTACCTGGATGGCCAGGAGATCGCCGCGGAGGAGCTGAGCCGAGTCCTCATTCAGGGGGTGAAGGGTGGCAAGCTGGTCCCGATCCTGACCGGATCGGCGCTGCAGAACCTGGGCGCCGCCCAGCTCCTGGATGCCGTGTGCGCGTACATGCCTTCACCGCAGGAGGCGGCGGCCGTGGAAGCCACCAGCGCCAACACCCAGCAGGCGGAGTCCATCAAAGCTGACGAGAACGCCCCGCTGGCTGCCCTGGTCTTCATGACCAGCGCCGATCCGTACGTGGGCAGGGTGACCCACTTCCGGGTCTACTCGGGCTCGATCAGCAGCAACTCCCAGATCTGGAACAGCTCCAAGGCGCAGATGGAGCGGATAGGGCAGCTGTTCATGTTCAAGGGCAAGAGCCAGGAGGCGGTGCCCAAGATCGTCGCCGGAGACATCGGGGCCGTGGGCAAGCTGACGGCCACCGTTACCGGTGACACCCTGGCCGTCAAGGAGCGGCCGGTGAAGCTGGCGCCGATCAGCTTCCCGGAGCCGATATACAGCGTGGCCATGCACCCCAAGACCAAGACCGACGTGGACAAGCTGGGCACGGTGCTGCCCCGGTTGGCCGAGGAAGACGCCACCCTGCGAGTGCGCAAGGATGCTGATACCGGTGAGGTTGTCCTGATGGGCATGGGCGATGCCCATGTTGACGTGGTGGCGGAGAGAATGCAGCGCAAGTTCGGCGTTGGCGTGAAGCTGGAGATCCCCAAGGTACCGTACAAGGAGACCGTTACGGCCACGGTTCAGGCTGAGCACAAGCACAAGAAGCAGACCGGTGGCCACGGGCAGTACGGCCATGTGCTGATCGAGGTGGAGCCTATGCCGCGGGGCTCCGGTTTCGAGTTCGCCGAGAGAGTGGTGGGTGGCTCGGTGCCCAAGAACTACATACCCGCCGTGGAGAAGGGGGTTATGGAGGGCAAGAACGAGGGTGTTCTGGCCCGATACCCGATGGTGGACATGAAGGTCACCCTCTACGACGGCAGCGCCCACCCGGTGGACTCGTCGGAGATCTCCTTCAAGATCGCCGCGGCGCAGGCCCTCAAGAAAGCCATGTCGCAGGGCTCGACCGTGCTGCTGGAGCCGGTGATGAAGCTCAAGGTCATGGTGCCGGAGGGCTTCACGGGTGACATCATCTCCGACCTGAACACCAAGCGCGCCAGGGTGATGGGCATGATCCAGGAGGGCGGTCTCCAGGTGATAGACGCCCTGGTGCCGCTGGCCGAGGTCCAGAGGTACGCGGTGGACCTGCGGTCGGTGACGCAGGGGCG
>CAYPDY010000010.1:0-34069 GCA_964409515.1 uncultured Dehalococcoidia bacterium | reverse complement strand
TGAAGTAGGGGCTGATGTACCCGCGGTCGAACTTCATGCCTTCCACGAACTCGGTTTCGAACTGGAGGCCCTTCGATTCCTCAACGGTGATGACGCCGTCCTTGCCTACCTTCTCCATGACATCGGCAATGAGGCTGCCGATCTGGGCGTCGACGGCCGAGATGGTGGCCACCTGGGCGATCTGCTCCTTGCCCGAAATGGTGATGGCCTTCTTCTTCAGCTCATCGACCAGGATGCCCACGCCCCTCTCGATGCCCCGCTTGATGGCCATGGCATCGGCGCCGGCAGTGATGTTTTTGAAGCCGCCGGAAACGATCGCCTGGGCCAGGAGCGTGGAAGTGGTGGTGCCGTCGCCGCACTTGTCGTTCGTCTTCGACGACGCCTGCTTCAGCAGCTGGGCCCCCATGTTCTCGTACGGGTCAGGGAGCTCGATCTCCTTGGCAATGCTGACGCCGTCGTTGATCACGGTGGGCGGTCCCCACTTCTTGTCGATAGCCACGGGGCGGCCCTTCGGGCCCAGGGTCGGCCTAACGGAATCGGCCAGGGTGTCCACGCCCTTCTTGAGGGCCCTGCGGGCTTCCTGACCGAATATAATCTGCTTTCCAGCCATGTGTTACTTCTCCTTCCCTAGTTCTTCTTCGCCAGAATGTCGCCCTCTCGAACGACAATGAGTTCTTCGTCGTCAATCTTGAGCTCGGTGCCGGCGTACTTGGCGTAGATGACGATATCGCCCACCTTCACGTCCATCGCAATCCGCTCGCCCTCGTCAGTCATCTTCCCCGGGCCGACCGCCACAACCTCGCCCTCCTGGGGCTTCTCTTTCGCCGTGTCCGGCAGGACTATGCCCCCCTTGGACACTTCCTCCCGCTTGGAGGGCTTGATTACCACCCGGTCCCCAAGCGGCTCCAGCTTGCTGGTCTTCCCCTTGCTTGCCATGAATTCCTCCTTCCTCTGTTGTCTTGGATACAATGATAGTGTTACCTGGTCTGGATCTGTGGTTTGCCCGATGGAATGTGCCCCACACGCCTGCGGGCAGCATCTGCGGTAACCCTCTGTTTAAGATTATAGGCGGCGCTGTGTTAGAATAACGCTGGAGCACTGTTAGAATTCCGTTAGAACTCCGACGCTGTTCGGGCACCCGTTTACATCATGGCTCACCATTTGGACTTTTCGGACGCTTTCCCACAGGAGGCCGACCTCCGGGCGACACTGAGGATGATCCTCAAGAACGCCACAGAGGAGCTGGGCGGCAGTGCGGGCGTGGTCGCCACCTGGGACGAGGAGGAGCACTGTTTCATTCCGATCGACTCCTACGGACTGGATGAGAGGGCCCTGGAACAGCTCTTCCCTCTGCTGGAGGAGGCCATACCCGACCTGGCGGTCAGCTCCCGGAGCTTCAATGCCCTGTCCGCCATTCTGGGGCCGCCCCTCCCCAAGTCCGACCAGGGGTTCATCCTCGACCCCATAGTCGCCCTGCCGCTCCGGGTCGGCCGCCGGTCCCTGGGTTTCATCTACATCATGCGCCCGCGCAACTCCGCATCCTTCTCCGCCGCGGAGCAGTCGGCCCTGAACGCCTTCGCCCGGCAGGCCGCCATCGCGGTGGACAACGCCCACCTGGTGCACGACCTCATCGAGCAGAAGTCCAGGGTGGAGTCCATGGTCGAAGGCAGCGCCGAGGGCATCATGAGCCTGGACAGCCGGCGCCGTATCGTCGGTTTCAATGCCGCCATGGAGAGAATGTCCGGACACCACCGGCGGCAGGCGCTGGCCCTGCCCTGCTACCACGTGCTCAACTTCCGTGATTTTGAGGGCCGGTCGATCTGCAACAGCGACAGATGCCCCATGGTGACGCGTCCGGACGGCGGCCCCTCCACCCGCGAGCTCCAGGGCAGGATCCAGTCCGCGGAGGGACAGGACATCGAGGTGGCCATGGTCTACTCGGTGACCCGCTCGCGGGCCACCGGGCGGCCGCACAGCGCGGTCATCAACGTCCGGGACATCAAGCACCTGCGGGAGACCGAGAATCTGAGGTCCGCCTTCCTGTCCATGCTGGGGCATGAGCTGCAGACGCCGCTTTCCATCATCAAGGGCTACACCAGCACCCTCGCCCGGAGCGACGCCAAATGGAACAAGAAGACGATGCGCGACGGGCTCCAGGTGATCGAGGAGGAATGCGACCGCCTGAGCAAGCTGGTGAACCGGCTGCTCCTGGCTTCGCGCATCGAGAGCCGCACCGTGACCCTCAAGAAGGAACCCGTCCAGCTGTCGGTGATGGCCGCCAAGGTCATCAGGAGGCTGCAGACGGTGACCACGAACCACCAGTTCGAGGTGGATTTCGAGCCCGATTTCCCCGAGGTGTACGCCGACCCCGACCGGATGGAGGAGGTCCTGACCAACCTGGTGGACAATGCCATCAAGTACTCGCCGAAAGGCGGCCGGATCGCCGTAACCGGCCGAAAAGGCGGCGAGGGTATCCGGGTGACGGTCGCCGACGAAGGCATCGGCATCCCGCGCCGGGAGCTGGGCCGGGTCTTCGAGCGCTTCCGGCGCGGAGAGAACGCTCAAGTGCAGAAGGTGCGGGGCATGGGGCTGGGGCTGTACATGTGCAAGTTCATAGTCGAGGTCCACGGAGGCAAGATAGAGGTCTCCAGCGAGGCGGGCAAAGGCTCGCAGTTCACCTTCACTTTGCCGCTGGGAAGAGGAGAGTAAGGCCGTGGTTTCGAGCATCGCCGGCAAGACCGTGCTGGTAGTGGACGATGAATCCCGCATGGTGGAGTTCATCGCCATGAACCTGGAGCTGGAGGGATTCCGGGTAGTCAGGGCCGCCAACGGCTCGGAAGCGCTGGAGAAGGCCTCCCGGGAGCACCCCGACCTGGTCCTCCTGGACATCATGATGCCGGAAATGGACGGGTTCGAGACGCTGGCCGGACTGAGGGAGACCTCGTCCGTCCCGGTCATCTTCCTCACCGCCAAGAGCGAAGAGGTGGACCGCATCAGGGGCCTCGACCTGGGCGCCGACGACTACATCACCAAGCCTTTCAGCCCCAGGGAGCTGGTCTCACGTATCCGGGCGGTGCTGAGAAGAACGGAGCCGGCGGCCCTGGCCAGCTCGGAGATCATAGTGGACGATGAGCTCCGGATCAACTTCGACCTGCGCAAGGTCACCGTGCGCGGGCGCGAGGTCCGCCTGAGGCCGACGGAATACCGCCTCCTTTATCAGCTCGTGACCAACGCCGGCAAGCTCCTGACGCACGAGGTGCTCCTCTCCCGGGTATGGGGCGCGGAGTACCGTGACGAGGACCAGTACGTGCGGCTCTATATCACCTACCTCAGGCAGAAGATAGAAAAGGACCCCCGGAACCCCAGGTACATCCTGAGCGAACGCGGCCTGGGCTACCGCTTCAAGGAAATCGCCCGTTGATCACGGGTTCGCGCGCTGAGGACCCCGGGCCCTGCGCGCCGGTGATATTTCTGTGATATCCGGCCGGGCTTTCGAGACACCGCGGTGAGGCCGGGCTGGTACACTCTTTCCTGACGATCCCATCGTCACACCCCCCAGGGGAGGGATGGGGAGGAGGATCTCAATATCGTTCGGGCTGAGCCATTCCGAAGCGCAAGAGTGACCCTGACCAAGTCACTGCAGACCTCCTTCCCCATTCCTCGCTCAACACCGCCGGCACACACCCCCTGACCGTCTTCGCGCCGCTGCATTCCGCGCACCATCAACGCCTCACCGCGAGCAGCGGAGGACAGGCGGCTCAACAAGGGGGCTCCGGCCGGACATCGCCGTCAGCAGGCCGGTCAGGGGCATGGGAAAAAGCCCCGCGGATCAGCCGGGGGCGTTGGTGATATTCCGGAACCTGAATCCACCCTGGTTGAAGGCCCTCAAACAGGCGTCAACCACCTGAGGATCGTAGAGCGTGCCGCTTCCCCTCTTGATCTCCTCCAGCCCTTTCTCCGTTCCCAGGGCCGCCCGGTACGGCCGGTGGGATGAGATGGCCTCCACAACGTCGGCGACACCCAGTATCCTGGCCTCGGGGAATATCTGTTCCCCGCGCAGGCCGGACGGGTACCCCGACCCGTCCATGCGCTCATGGTGCTGAAGCACGATGTCGGCGATGGGCCAGGGGAACTCGATCTTGCCCAGGACATCATAGGCCGCCTTGGGATGCTGCTTTACGATCTCGAACTCGATGGGAGACAGCGGGGCCGGCTTGTTCAGGATCTCGGTGGGCACGCAGACCTTGCCCACGTCGTGAATCAGCCCGGCGATGCGAATCACGGTAAAGCGCGACTCCATCACGCCCATCTGATTGGCTATCTCACAGGCCAGATCGGCGACGCGGACCTGGTGGCCGGCGGTGTACCGGTCCCTCGCCTCCACCATCGTGGCCAGGGCCTGGATGGTGCCCTCCACCGCCCGGCCCAGCTTGTCCAGGCTGGTCCTCAGCTCGGCGGTCTGCTCCCGCACCCGTTCCTCCAGGGTATCGAAAGCCGTCTTGATGGCGGCTTCCGCCCTCTTGCGCTCGGTGATGTCCCGGAACACCATGACCGCCCCGGTGAGGCGGCCGGCATCATCTATCATGGGCGCGGCACTGTCCTCGACCGGCACCTTGTCGCCGTTCTTCCTGATCAGGAGGACCGGCGCGATCAGGTTCATGGCCACCCTCTTCTGGAGAACGTCGGCCACCGGGGTCTCAAAGGGAGCGAGGCTCCTCTCGTCCACGATCTTGAGGACCTCGTCCAGCCTCTTCCCCAGCGCCTCATCTTCCTTCCAGCCGGTCACGCTCTGGGCGGAGGGATTCATGAGGGTTATCCTCATGTCCGTATCGGTGACGATGACGCAGTCCGCAATACAGCGGACCGTGGTGGCGAACTGGCGCTGGCTTTCCCTCAGACTGGCTTCCATGGAGTGCTTGTAAAGGGCCATTTCGATGGCGGCAAAGAGCTCCTTCTCGGAGAATGGCTTTATCAGGTAGCCATAGGGCTCCGTCTCCCTCGCCCGCTCTACGGTCCGGTCGTCGGCGAAGGCCGTGAGGTAGATGACGGGGACCTCGATCCGGCTGCGGATCTTCCGGGCCGTCTCCACACCGTCGACGTCCCCCCTCAGCTGAACGTCCATCAGGATGAGGTCAGGGTGATTGGCGGTGGCCACGGACACGGCTTCATCCCCGCTCGCGGCGGTGCCGCAGACCGAGTGCCCCATCCTGGCCAGCCTGTCCTGGATCTCCATGGAGATCACCGCTTCGTCTTCGACGACCATGATTCTGGCTTTGTCCACCATGTATGCTACCCTCCTCCGGCCCGGGCGCCCGCGGTCTCCCTGGGCGGCGCTGAACCCGACGGCGCGTCGTCTTTTCTCCGGCAATCAGTGAACTTGAACTTGAACTCCGTGCCCCTGCCCCTGTTCACCTGTACCTCGGCCCCCAGCTGCTGGCCCAGCATCTTGACCAGCCGGAGGCCCAGGGACGTGGACCTCTCCAGGTCGGTATCCGGCGGGAGTCCGACCCCGTTGTCGCCGATGATCAAGGTGGTCCGGCCATCCGCGTCCCCGAAGAGGCTGATGCGTATCTCACCGGCCCGGCCGTCAGGAAAGGCATACTTCAGCGAGTTCGAGATCAGCTCGTTGACGATCAGCCCGCAGGGGACGGCGGAATCCAGGCTGAGATAGACATTGCCGGTGTCGAGGACCAGGCGTATCAGCTTCCGGTCGACCCCGTACGAGGCAAACAGGGCGTCGGTCAGATCGCGTACATACTCGCCGAAGTCAACCTCTCCCCGCTCGTTGTGGGGAGTCAGCCTCTCCTTGTAGAGCTTCTCATGAATGAGCGAGATGGACTTGACCCTGTTGGAGCTCTCCTCGAAGATGTGCATCGTCTTGGGGTCGTCCAGCCGCGTCGACTGCAGGTAGAGCAGGCTGGCGATGACCTGCAGGTTGTTCTTCACCCGGTGGTGAATCTCCTTGATGAGGGTCTCCTTCTTCTCCGCCTCGGCGTGGCGCTGGGTGACGTCGAAGACCACGCAGAGCAGCTCGCCTTCCTTTTCGCTGGCCATCATCCGGACCTCGTAGAAGCAGTCGCGGCCATCGGCCGCCAAATGGAACTCGAATATCTGGGCCTCCCCCGTCTTCAGGGCCAGGTCCATGTGGTCCAGCCCTCTCTGGATCACTTCCCGGGTCAGATCGCTGTACTGCTTCAACGGGTGGTACAGCATCTTCCCCTGTATTTGACGGTACGGCTCCAGCATGTTGCCGCCCTTGGCCGAACGGCCCTCCAGCAGGCTGCCGTCCATCCCTATCCGGTACATGTAGTCCGGGATGCCCTTGACCAGGGCCTTGTTCTGCGCCTCGCTCTCGCGCAGCTCCTTCTGCGATTTCTCCAGGGAAGCCAGCATCGAATTGATGGACATCTCCAGGGTGGTCATTTCGTCATTGCCGGTCACCTCGACGCGCTGTGACAGGTCCCCCGTAGTGCGCACGCGGACCACGCCGCTGCTCAATCGCAGCATCCGCGTGAGGAACGATCTCTGCACGTAGTAGCTGCCGGCCAGGCCCGTCACCACGGCGACCAGCACAATGGCACAGATGAGGTACAGCAGGGTGACCTGGCCCTGGTGATGGATGTCCCTGGGCTGGTCCACTTCGAGAACGACTGCCGGCTGGCCGTAGATGTCATCGAGGACGCCGTATCCGGCGATGGTATTTGAGCCCAGGGCCCGGACGTACGACGGGGCCGCGTCGCCGGCGCCCTGCCGGCTGTCGAGGATCCCATCCGGCAGCTCCGGATCGTCTAATTCACGAATCGTGACCGGCAGACCGATGGTGTCCGACAGCCTCGTCATGTCGGCTTCGTCCAGGTACCGCGCCAGAACCATGGTGCCATCGAGGGGCATCCCGCCGATCGAGACCCGGGCCGGGTATGAGGTCACGAGGAGAGGCCGCCCCACCTCCATGAGGATCCCGGTCATGCCGGGCTGACCATCTGCAGGCTGCATCAGAGGACTCCCCGGCTCCATCTGCATCGCCAGGTCCGCGGGCAGCGGCAGGCTCCCCTGCCGGGCATCGTACCCATACGAGAACAGCGGCTGGCCGGGCGCCGCAAAGACGACGAAGTTGAGCCCGAGGGCGGCCAGGGTCGTGTTGTCCAGGCCCCCGGTAAGATCGCCGTCCGGGGCTGCGTTCACCGCGGAGAACTCGCTGTAGAGGGTGGTGACCGCCCGGGACACATTCTGCCGGGATTCCCTCTCCTCCAGCCGGTCGAAACGTCTCATCAGGATAGTCTGCGAGACTACCAGAGAGATGACTATGGCCACGGCCAGGGCCACGATGGTGGTGACTAGCGCTCGTCTACGAAGCGACATCCTCTCCGCTCTCTCCCCGGGCTGTCCAGGGCCAGCAGCTAGTGTGCTACATGAACTTCACATCCGTGTCTCAACCGGGTAGTCCGGCCTCTCACGAACCTCTCCGCTACGGCCGGAGCGGGATGGCCGTCGGTTTTGGACGGGCCGCCGCCGGTTCACTATGATAGAGACAGGGGCTGGCGATGGCTGCACGGAAACAACGGGGATGCCGGGAGGTCTGCCGATGACTTCGATTGTGCTGGCCGGGGGCGCGGGAATGCGCCTGGGGAAGAACAAGCCGCTCGAGGTCGTCGGGGGGCGGACGCTGCTCCAAAGGGTCATCGACAGCCTGGACCCGATCAGTGACAGCATCCTGGTGGTGACGGGCCAGGGACAGCCGTTCCCCCCCGTGGAGGCCAAAGGCGCCAGGATGGCCTTTGCCTCCGACATCTACCCGGGGAAGGGGGCCCTGGGCGGCATCTACACCGGCCTGTCCATCTCGGAGAGCAGCCACAGCCTGGTGGTGGCGGCCGACATGCCCTTCCTGAAACCCGGTCTCCTCAGCTATCTTATGGACGCCGCGGCCGGGTTCGATGTGGTCATGCCCCGCATGCAGGGTCTGATCCATCCCCTCCATGCCGTCTACTCCAGGGCCTGCCTGCCCGCCATCCGGGAAGAGCTGGAAAAAGGCCGGCTCCAGATCCGAAGCATCCTGCCGCGGGTCAGGGTGAGATACGTGGAGGAGGCACAGATAGACAGCATAGACCCGGACCATCTGAGCTTCTTCAACGTCAACACCCCGGACGATCTGGAGGAGGCCGGCCGGATCGCGCGCACTCTTGCGCGCACGCTTGTTGACAGTGAAGGTCCGGCAGGTTAGACTACGCGCAGTCCCCAGTCAGGCTGCAGCGGTTGTCATTGTACTGTCCTGTTAACGAATCGAGAGAAAGACACACGGCCTAGGCGATGACCGTACTGTCCGAAGACGACGGGCTGCGGCCCGCGGTGGCCTATTTCTGCATGGAGGTGGGCCTCGATCCGGCCATGCCCACCTATGCCGGAGGTCTGGGCATGCTCGCCGGAGACACCCTGTCCTCCGCCGCCGACCTGGGCATACCCATGGTGGGAGTCACCCTGCTCCATCGGAAGGGCTACTTCCGCCAGCACCTGGACAGAGAAGGGCGGCAGACTGAGACGCCCGCCACCTGGGCCCCGGAGACCTTGCTGGAGGCCATCTCCGAGCGGGTGTCGGTGACCATAGAAGGGCGGCCGGTGCACATCAGGGCCTGGCTCTACAGCCTGACGGGAATCTCGGGGCACACCGTGCCCGTGTACTTCCTGGATACCGCGCTTCCGGAGAATACGCCCTGGGACCAGACCCTGACCGACCACCTGTACGGCGGCGACGCCCACTACCGGCTGTGCCAGGAGGTGATACTCGGGCTGGGTGGTGCGGCGATGCTCTCCGCCATCGGTTACCGGAATGTCCAGGTCTATCACATGAATGAGGGCCACTCCGCGCTGCTTACCCTGGCCCTGGCCAGAGAGCTGTCTGAAGACTCCAGCATACGCGACCTGTCCCAGGTGACCATGAATGCGGTAAGGCGGCGATGTGTCTTTACCACCCACACACCCGTTCCCGCCGGACATGACCGCTTCCCCACGTCGCTGGTTTCGCAGGTCCTGGGTGATGAACTGACGTCTGCCCTGCGGGCCGGCCGGTGCTTCCTGGACGGCACCCTGAACATGACCTACCTGGCATTCTCCTTCTCCCACTATGTCAACGGCGTTTCCATGCACCACGAGGAGATCGCCCACAGCATGTTCCCCAACTATCCCATCAACTCGATCACCAACGGGGTGCATGCCGTCAACTGGACGGCGCCGTCCTTCAAAGAGGTGTATGACCGGCACATACCGGAGTGGCGCTGGGACAACCTTTACCTGCGCTACGCCGTCAGCATCGACCTCGAGGACATCAGGGAGGCCCACCGGCACGCCAAGAAGGCACTCATGGCCAAGGTCAAGGAGCGCACCGGGCAGACCCTGGATCCGGAGGTAATGACCATCGGCTTCGCCCGGCGGGCCACGGCCTACAAAAGGGCCGATCTGCTCTTCTCCGACCTGGATCGCCTGACCCGCATCACCCGCCGCGCCGGTCCGCTCCAGGTGATCTACGGCGGCAAGGCACACCCCCACGACGACGGCGGGAAGCGGCTGATTCAGAGCATATTCGAGGCTGCCGCCGCTCTCAAGGACAAGGTGAAGATCGTCTATGTTGAGGAATACGACATGAGCCTGGCCAAATACGTCTGCTCGGGCGTGGACCTCTGGCTCAACACGCCCCAGAAGCCGTTCGAGGCTTCGGGAACCAGCGGCATGAAAGCCGCGCTGAACGGCGTGCCCAGCCTGAGCGTTCTGGACGGCTGGTGGATTGAAGGCAACGTGGAGGGTGTGACCGGCTGGGCGGTCGGCGACACCTGGGAGGCCGAAAGCGACCCGGCCAGGGAAACCGCTTCCCTGTACGACAAGCTGGAGCAGGTGATCGTGCCGATGTTCTACCAGAGGCCCGATGACTACGGCCGTGTCATGCGCTGGGCCATCTCCCTCAACGGTTCCTACTACAATGCTCAGCGGATGCTTCTCCAGTACCTGAACAATGCCTACGTGTCAACGAGCGGCGCGCTCTGGTCCCCGAAGTATCCTCATGAATACGACCACGGATAGCCGCGGGCGGCGCCACGACCTGCGGCGACCGCGGGACGGGGCCGGTGCCTAGGGCAGGCCCGTGCGCTCCGCCCTGATCTCCTCGAGGGCTTCCTTCATCCGCTGCCAATGCGTACCGTGCCAGTAGACCCGGCCGCAGGAGGGACACTGCATGTACCGGGGCTGCGTCCTGAAGACATAGGGGGGAACGAGGTCCTTCACCTCCTCCCTGCTCCGCGGCACCAGCCGCCGATTGCACTCCATGCACCGGGTGAACTCCGTCCCCCGCCAGTCCAGGTCCAGCTCCCTGATCACCTGCAGAAGCTGCTTCTTCGGGTCGTCGTCCCGGCTCAGGATCACCCTCAGGCTGCCGCTCGCCGCCACGCGGCGCCTGGCGATCTGGGTGTCCCTGGTCACCACCACCCGCCCTTCCGCGAGGGCCACGTCGACCAGCCGGCCATCCTCGATGTCCCTGAAGAACAGGGTATCGTAGCCCAGCATCCTCAGCCATCGGGCAAGCTTGCCGGCATTGCTGTCGACGATGAAGCTGATCTCCATGGCCGCCTCTAGACGGTAACGGTCATCCCCTCGCACCCCAGGGTAATGCTGGCATCCAGATCCCGGGCGATCCCGGCCACCTCCGAAGCCACCCCGGTCTCCTCTGCCGGGTCGAGGTGGATGAGCAGGACCCGCGGCACGTACCCCTTCACCCTGCGGAAATCCAGCAGCTCCGCCCTGAGCTGCTGCGGCGAAAGGTGCATCTTTCGCCGGGCCAGGTCCTCCATCGCCCCCGGAAAGGTCAGTTCGGTGACCAGCAGATCGGGCGCGATGTGCTGCCAGCAGTGTGACAGCCCTCCCCCGGTATCACCGGTGAAGAAGAGGCTCCCGCCGCAGGGCGAGGCGACCTGGAACCCCACACTGGGCACACTGTGCGGCACCGGCAGCGCCAGCACGGAGTACCCCTCAACATCGAAGCGCCGGTACTCCTCGATCCTGTTGAACCTGAGTGAGGGCCGGCCGGGCGGCCAATCGAGAAAGTTGGGGTACAGCTGGCCGTCAAGGAGGCGGGTCGAGAGCACCTCGAACAGGGCCCCGGTGCCGTAGACCTCAAGGCAGCCGTGATAGGCGAGGTTGAGGCCTATCATGGGCAGGTCTTTGACATGATCATAGTGCTGGTGGGTGATGAGAAGGGCCTTCAGCCGGCGCTGGTCACGCAGGGTCAGGCCGGAACACAGGCTGCCGGCATCGACCGCCAGCAGGCCATCAATGACCAGCGCTGTCGGCCTGGCATCGCCGATCTCCGTCTGGTGGGCTCCCAGAATGCGGACTTCCATCAGGCGCGCGTTCCCCTCAGAGGCACTTATACCACAACGGCCCGCTCCCCGCTAGGCTACCCGCGCGGTGCTGTGCTAGAATACTCTCCGTGGAACGGTTTGGCATGGGACGCGCCCGGTGACCGGGATCAGGCTCAAGAACGAGCTCCTCCTCGTTAACCTCTGCTCGGCGCTGCTGATGGTCATAATCTGGCTGGTGGACGTGTGGATCCTCCGGCTGGTCCTGGGACTGCCGTTCCTTCTCTTCTTTCCCGGCTACACGCTCATGGCCAACCTGTTCCCGCGGAAGAGCGATCTCGGCGCACTTCAGCGGGTCGCGCTCTCCGTCGCCTTCTCGATCATCGTCTCGCCCGCCGTCGGCTTCGCGCTGAACTTCCTCTGGAAGATCGAGCTCTGGCCCGTACTGGTCGGCATCGCGGTCGCCACCGCGGTCATGTCGGTCCTGGCCTGGATCCGAAGGCGCGGTATACCCGAGGAGGACCGGCTGGAGATCGTGTTGAGCCCGCCCTTCCAGGCGGGCGGGCGCTTCAGCGCGCTGAACAAGATGCTGTCCATGGTCCTGGTGCTGGCCTTTCTGGCAGCCATTGTGACGCTGGCCCTGGTCGTGGCCAACCCGAAGGAAGGCGAGAGGTACAGCGGGTTCTACGTCCGCGGAGCACAGAGCCGCCCCACCGAAGTGACCGCCGGCGCGCCGACCATTGTAACCCTGGGCATCACCAACCATGAGATGGAGACCATGACCTACCGGATCGAGGTAAGGGCGGGAGACAACCTGCTCAAAACTACCGACCCCATCAGGCTGGCCCAGGGGGACCCTCCATGGGAGAACGAGGTCAACTTCGTCCCGAACGAACGGTGTGCCACCACCGAGCTGACCCAGGACATAAACGTAGCCACTGACAATGCCCCCGTGGCGCCGGCCAGGACCATCCAGGTGGCATCGGCGGAGCACCTGGCAGCCGGGGACAAGATATGGGTCGGCGAGGAATCCGCTGTCGTCAAGGCCATTACCGGCACCACGGTGGCCCTCACGGAGGCCCTGGAGCAGGCCCATGCTGCGGGCACGGACGTCATGGAGGTCATCAGGGTCGAGTTCCGGCTGCTGAAGATCCGGCAGGTCGGCGGGCAGGCCGGCACCTCCCTCTCTCTCTGGGTAGGCAAGGACCATCTGGAGGCCGACGTGTCGAACCTCGGCCAGACGCAGGCAGCCTACCAGATAGCACTCACGGTTGGGGAAAGCTACCAGGAGGGGACGACGAACATCGACTCGGCCGTCCAGACCGTCTCCGCCGGGCAGGTGTGGACACAGCAGGTGGACTACGATTTCTCAGAGAATCACGAGATCGAGTTCTCCCTGTACAAGGACGGGAAGCTGGCCTACCAGAGACTGGAGTCCGGCTCCTACCCCAGCCTCTTCCTGTGGATCCACGTAAACTAGGCCGGTCCCTCTGACCGGGGCGTCGCCGCCCCAGCTGCCGTCCTTCCTGGTCACGCCACGCCCCCGCACGCTATAATGGTTTGATCAGCCCGGTCGGAACGCCCAGGAGTTGCCGTCGCGCTGATCCTGAAAGGAGCGGCCGGCCAGCAGATGAGACAGCAGGACCGCAGACAGCGCATACAGAGAAACAGGGCCATCGCCGTTCAGGCCACCATGATCATGGCCGGGCTGGGCATCGGGACCTTCTTCCTCGTGCAGGCCATCAGCGGCGAACCGGAGGGCAGGGACTTCAAGATCCTGGCTACCGTCGGCTGCTACGGCGTGGGCGCTTTCTACGTCTGGCTCCAGGTGCGGCGCTGGAGGCGGGAGAAGCGGGTAAAGCAGATGCTGGCCGAGAGACAGAAGAGGAAACAGGGCGGCCGGCCGGCCGCCTAGACCCGCAGCCTCCGCCGGAAGTCCTCCACCCTGGCCTGGTAATCCCGCAGCCGCTGGGCAGGCATCTCGTCCGGCCATTCGGTATCCACCTTGTTGAAGGCATCCACTACCACCGGGCTCTTCGAGGCCAAGGCCATGACCTTGGGGCCGGAGCCCTTGTCCATCCTTACCTTCCCCGTCATGAAAACCGAGACGAACCCGGCCTCTTTCCTGATGAGCTTCTTCCAGATGGCCGGGGGCGCCGCCAGGATGAAATCGGACTTCTCTTCGGCAGTTGCCCGGCTCAGGTGAGCGCTGTCCGGCTGGAGGGCCCCGTCGACCCAGTGGACAGCAAAGTACAGGTCCTTCTCTATGCCGAACCTGGGGTCGGGTTCAATGCGAAACGTCAGGAAGACATTCAGGCCCTTGAATATCTTGCCCTGATTGTCGGGGTCCGCATTGTAGTTCTTCCTCACCGCTTCCAGGCATTCCGGTGTGGCATAGGGCAGCATACCGCCTCCTCGGTTTCTATTCGCATCCTTTATACATCCCCGGAAGCGGCGAATCAGGAGCCGGCCCGGGTCCCATCACCCTGTGTGCGGAGCGGCAGTGTTGTGCTACAATAGCACGAAGCAAGCCCGGAAACGAAGGCGCTGCCGGTGGCGATGGAGGCAAGACCATCAAGCTCAAGTACCTGTGCCCGCGCTGCGAGTTCAACTGGAGAAGCTGCCACCATCCCAAGAGACCCAACGTCACCCGTGACGACGGGTGCCAGGACTTCTGGCCAAGGGGAAAAGAAAGGCCGCCCGATACCGGCAAGCTGAGCACCGCCTGGATCGAGGGGGTCGACTTGAGCGGGCTGAAGAAGGGGAAGCGCCCCGGGCACGGGAAGTAGTCACATGACCAAGATGCAGCTGCTCAGACGGCGGGCCCTACAGCTGGTCCTGATTGCGGCCTGGATTGCCCTGGGTACGATGATGGTTGTGCTTCAACCCAGGCTGTGGGTCTGGTTTGCCGCCGTCAGCTATGTCATCGCCCTCTTCTACATCGTGGCCGAGGTCCTCACCTGGAGGTACGCCCTTCGCGCGAAGGTCGCTCCGGGGGAGAAGAAGGACCAGGCCCCGCCGGCATCCGGAGAAGGCGGCGACCCCTCCCCCTAGCCTGCGCTTACTTGCCGCGGCGCGGACCTGCAGCGGCGCGGCGCGAGGACGGAGCGGCATGCCACTGGCCAGGGTAGGCGACGTCAATATCTACCACGAGACCCGCGGCCGCGGGGAGCCGCTGCTCCTGATCATGGGGCTGGGCGGGGGATCGAGCCTCTGGTGGAGGCAGGTCGACTTCCTCTCGTCGGAGTACCGGGTGATATCCTACGACAGCCGCGGCGTGGGGCGCACCGACACGCCCGACACACCGTACTCCATGGACATGATGGTGGCCGACGCCGCGGGCCTGCTGAGGACCCTGGGCATCGGCTGGGCCCATGTCTACGGCGTCTCCATGGGCGGCATGGTGGCCCAGGAGCTGGCCCTGCGCCATCCCGGGCTGGTTTCCAGCCTGGTGCTGGGAGCTACCACGTGCGGCGGCGGACAGGCCGTGCTCCCGCCGCCGGAGGCGGTGCGGGAGCTGTTCAGCATCATGACCCTTCCGCCGGCCGAAGTGGCCCGGGTATCAGCCTCCGTGACCTTCAGCGCGGGCTTCATGAAAAATCACCCGGCCAGGGTCAGGGAGTGGCTGAAGAAGGGCGCTCTCAGCCCTCCCTCGGCAGCGGGTTTCAGAAGACAGGCGGAGGCGGTGGCCGGATTCGAGACCTACGACCGGCTGCCGCTGATATCCGCCCCCACCCTCATCCTGGCCGGGACTGCCGATGAGCTCATCCCGGCGGAGAACTCCCGCATCCTGGCCTCCAGGATACCGCGGGCGGAGCTGGTCCTCTTCGAGGGCGCCGGGCACGGCTACCTCTGGGAGGCCGAGGAGGAGGCCAACCTGGCGGTCCGCGACTTTCTGAGGCGGCATCCGGGGCATGGCGACAGGAGCAGCGGGTGACACACAGCCCAGAGACAGCAGAACGCCCGCTCCCCATCCACCCCCGGCGCTTCGCCACGGACCTGGCCACCCTGGAGAAAGAGGTAGTCGTCGAGCCCTACCGGGCCCCGGGGCCGGGCGGGCAGAGGAAAAACCGGAAGGAGACGGCCGTCCGCCTGACGCATCCACCCTCCGGCATCACGGTGGTGGCCTCCGAGCGCCGCTCGCAGGCGCAGAACCGCGAGGTGGCCTTCGCGCGTCTCATCAAGAAGCTCACCGATCTCAATCGTCCGCGGAAACGGCGGATCCCCACCAGGCCATCCGCCACCAGCATCCGCCGACAGAAAGAGTCCAAGGAAAGGCTCTCGCGGAAGAAGCGCCTGCGCGGCCATCCGGGCGGGTCCGATGAGGCCTGACCGAACCTTGACGGGTCAGGCCTCATCGGACTGTGCCTGGTCCGGTCTGACGAGGACTGGTCGGCCCTCGTCAGGGCGCCGGCGAAACCGGATGGTGCCTCCGGTAGCGTTCGACTTCCGCCCGGATCAGCCGGATACCCTCACCGGCAGTGATCCTGCCGTCCCGCACCGACTCGACCACGGGCTGGACATTCGCCACCAGGATGGGACAGGCGTTCTCCAGCGGAGGCACGTTCATGGATTGGGCGATGGTCCCCCTGGAAATCTGGTCTGCCGTGTAGCAGGAGAGGAACACGTCCCTGAGGGCGATGACGGATGTCTTGTCCACCGCATCGAAATCGTGGCAGAAATGAAACCGGCAGAGCAGGGGCCGGGTGTCATGGATCGGGCACTCCTGGAACAGAGGAGAGTAGACCTCGCAGCCTATCTCCCGGCAGCAGACACCGCCGCATGATGCGCACAGACCGCTCTCCTGGCTGTAGCGGTCGAACCTGGCCAGCGCCGCGGCGGTCTCCGGGCCGAAGAGCTCCCTCACCTCTTCGTCAGTGAGCAGGGCCACCTGGGCCAACCGCCCGACCCCATCCAGGAAGGTGGCTACCGCCCTCGTCTCGTCCAGTCCAGTCTCGGCCATTTGCCCGCGTCACTATAGTAATCATACCATGACGACGAGCAGGCCCCCCTCATGTGGACAAGGGATTGCCGCCACTGGTATTATGTTAGGCGATGCCTCTCGCGTCCCCCTGTCATGCGCAGCCGGCTAGCCTGTCAGTGAAGGAGTAGATTGAGAGTACTCTTGGTGTATCCCCGCTACCCCGATACGTTCTGGAGCTTCAAGCACGCCCTGAAATTCGTCGGCAAGAAGGCGGCCTACCCTCCCCTGGGCCTGTTGACCGTCGCGTCAATGCTGCCCCGCGAATGGGAGAAGAAGGTCGTTGATTTGAATGTGGATGATCTCAGCGACGGGGACATCACCCGGGCCGACTACGTATTCATCAGCGCCATGGACATCCAGCGCCGGTCAGCCCGCGAAGTGGTCAAACGGTGCCATCAATTGGGGGCCAAGATGGTCGCCGGAGGGCCCCTTTTCACCACCGTCCACGACGAGTTCCCGGAGGTAGACCACTTCGTCCTGGGCGAGTCCGAGACGCTGATGCCGCGCCTGGTGGCGGATCTCGAGAATGGGAGAGCAGAGCGTTTCTACCAGTCGGACGAGAAACCGGACATGCAGCTCAGCCCGGTCCCGGCCTGGGAGCTTATCGATACGAAGAAGTACGCCACCCTCAGCATCCAGTACTCGCGCGGCTGCCCCTATGACTGCGAGTTCTGCGATGTCGTTCTGCTGAACGGCCGCGTACCAAGGACCAAGGACGCCAAGCAGCTGATCGACGAGCTCCAGGCCATCTATCGACTGGGCTGCTGCGGCACCATTTTCATAGTCGACGACAACTTCATCGGCAACAAGAAGAAGCTCAAGGCCGAGGTGCTTCCCCCCCTTGTCGAGTGGATGAGGGAGAGGGGCTATCCTTTCACCCTGTTCACCCAGGCCTCGATAGGCCTCGCCGACGATGAGGAGCTGCTGAGGATGATGACCGACGCCGGGTTCGACCGGGTCTTCATCGGCATAGAGACGCCGAACGAAGAGAGCCTGGGGGAGTGCGGCAAGCATCAGAACACCAACCGCGATCTGGTGGCGTCGGTGAAGAGGCTGCAGAACCACGGCCTGGAGGTGCAGGGGGGATTCATCGTCGGATTCGACAGTGATCCTTCAAACATCTTTGACAGCCAGATCAACTTCATCCAGCACAGCGGGATAGTGACGGCCATGGTCGGCCTGCTCAGCGCGCCTCGAGGCACCAGACTCTGGAAGCGCCTTAAGAAAGAAGACCGCCTTCTGGAGGAGGCTTCCGGTGACAACACCGATTTCTCCACCAACTTCGTTCCCAAGATGGGCCGTGAGCGCCTGGTCGGGGGCTACCATAGCCTTCTGACATCCATATACTCGCCGCGCAACTACTATGCGCGTATCGGCACCTTCTTCAGGGAGCACCACCCGGTGGCGCACAGACGTCGAGGCGTGACGAAGAGCCAGTATGTGGCCCTGCTGAAGTCCATGTGGTACCTGGGCATAAAGGAGAAGGGCCGGTGGTACTACTGGCGCCTGGTCACCTCCACCCTGGTCCAGCGGCCCCGCGAGTTCCCGCTGGCCATCACCCTGGCCGTGTACGGGTACCATTACCGCAAGCTGCTGGACGGGTACGGGGCCGACGGCCGCCGCGTCGGCGCCTAGGCCCGATGGCGCGCCCTGGTGCGACCGCATCCCGGTTGGTGGCCCGGCATTCGAGAAGCGAGGACCCAATCGATGAAATCGTCTGAAGGCCGCCTGGGCCGCGTCTTCGTGATCCGCCTGGAGCACGGAGACAGGCTGCCCGACTGCATTGAGCGCTTCGCCGAAGACAATGGCGTTGCGGTCGGGCACGTGATCCTGGTCGGGGGCATCGGCGACGGGCAGATGGTAGTCGGCCCCCGCCGCACCGACGAGCGCCCCCCGGAACCCATGCTGCTGCCCATAGACGGGGCCCATGAGGCCGCCGGAGTCGGCGTGATCGCGCCGGGCGAGGACGGCCGGCCGCGCCTGCACATCCATGCCGCCCTGGGGCGGTCCGGCCAGACCACCACCGGCTGCCTGCGGCCGGGGGTCAGCACATGGGTGGTGGGCGAGGTCATCATCTACGAAATCACCGGCGCCAGGGTGGCCCGGGTCAGGGACCCAGAAACCGGCTTCAGTCTGCTCCAGCCCGGACCTGGCCCCGGGCCGGGGCCAGGGTGAGGAGACGAACCGAGAATGTGGGAAGCGCAGAGAACGCAAGTCCTGGAAACCGCGCGCCGCATGCGCGAAACCGGCTTCGTGGTGGGCACCGCCGGCAACGTCAGCCAGCGATTCCGCGAGCCCGGGGGCCGGGAGCTGGTGGCCATCACCCCCAGCGGGCGACGCTATGACACCATGACGGCCGAGGACGTCGTGGTACTGGACATGCAGGGTCAACGTGCCGCAGGCCAGCTGGCCCCTTCAATCGAAGCCGGGATGCACCTGGCCATCTACCGGGCCCGGCAGAACGTCTGTGCTGTGGTCCACACGCACGCGGTCCACGCCAGCATCGTGGCCGTGACGGGCGGGGAGATACCGCCCCTGCTGGATGACCAGGTCACCTTCCTGGGCGGTGAGATCAAGGTGGCCGACTACGCTCTTCCCGGCAGCCCGGAACTGGCTGGAAACGCCGTGGCCGCCCTTGGTCCGAGGAATGCCGCCCTGCTGGCCAACCATGGAGCGCTGGCCGTCGGCCGGGACCTGAGCGAGGCCTTCGACAACTGCGAGCTGCTGGAAAAGACCGCGAGGATATACGCTCTCGCCAGGATGATGGGGGGTGTCAGAGCGCTTCCACCTCACGCGATAGAGGCGGGAAAGGCGGCCTACGCGACCAGGTTCGGTGATCCTGGCGCTTCCGCGTTCTGATCCCGGTCCCGGCTCGCAGCGATCAGTTCTCGCGTCTTCAGGGCATGCAGATCTGCGGGCCGTCTTCCAGATTCAGTCTTGTGTTGGTAGATGGTGAGTGGACATACATACAGGCGATCAGCCGGTCAGCCAGATCCTGACAATCGTGCTCGTACCGACAGCCGCGGCACTCGTTGTTCGACTCACTGCAAGCTCTAGCCCAACGCTGAATGATCAGGTCGTCGTACCGCTTGGGGTACCACTTAGAGCCCCTTCTCTGTGACCTTTGGTCTTCCTTCGTGGACGGAATAATGGCTGCCCCCCCCAATATCTAGGACAATAGCGCTGTCAGGGGTCGTCAGCATGTCCTGCCACTCCTGTTTGCTGAGCCATTCCTGATAGCTTTCCTTGTCCGGGCCGGCTATGCAATCCGAGAGATAGTTGGGAAACTGCTTGTGGCATCCGCACAGCTTGCAGACGCCTTTGCTGACCTGGGCAGTCGCCCTCTCGATCTCCCAGTAATGCCTGCAACCTGACTGTACAGTTTGAGTTGCTGCTGGCCCCTCGACCTTTGCTACTTCGCTGGCGGTCGCCGCTCTGTGACGAAGAGTTGGCGCTTTCATGACTCTTTCCTCCCCCAGTTGAATTGGTCCACCCTTCGTCTTGAAGAGGTGGCCGAGTACGCCCTGATTCCGAAGCCGCAATCCATTGCCTATCTCAAACAGACCATTACCTTGCTTGTGCCTCAGGTACACCGGGTTTCAGGCCTTCGGCCATTGACGCGCAGACTCAGAACTTTTGACCGACGGAAGCCGAATGATCCCCCTCTTTGGAAATGTAACTGCTATCCTAACCTTTAGCAGTACTAATATACTACGTTTTTTCTCAGCGTGCATCAGTAGGTTCACGTAATTCGAGTTGGGAGGGTACGTAGTCCAACCGCAGACTATCCGTGAAAAATGGGGGAAGGGCCCTCAGGATCGCCGGTCAGGTTTCCAGCGGCAGAATGCCGCGACGTATGGCAAAGCGGATGAGGTCGGTCTGGCTGTGCAGGCCCAGCTTTCGCATGAGGTTGGTGCGGTGCGTCTCCGCGGTGCGCGGGCTTATGGAAAGCCGGGAGGCAATCTCGGCATTCGTGCACCCTTCAGCGGCCAGCTGCAGCACCTCGCGTTCACGGGTCGTCAGCGTTTCGTAGGGATCCATGGCCGTTCCCTCCGCCTTTCGGGAGTAGGCTTCAATAGCCCGCTCGGACAGGGGAGGGCTGAGGTAGCGGCCGCCCGAGGCGGCCTGCCGTATGGCCCTGATGAGCTCATCGGAGGTAGCCGACTTCAGAACATACCCCTTGGCTCCGGCCCGAAGGGCCTCCAGGACATAGGCTTCATTGGTGTACATGGAGAGGATGATGACATTGGTGTTCGGGGAACGCTGGCTCGCCTGCCGCGTGACCTCGAGGCCATTCATCCCGGGCATCATCAGGTCCAGCACCACGACATCCGGATGGAGACGCTCTATCATCTCGGCCGCTTCGATGCCGTCACTCGCTTCGCCGGCAATATTGAACTCCGGCTCGGCCTCCAGCAGTACCCGCAGCCCATGGCGAACAACCTGATGATCATCAGCCAGCAAAATAGTCGTTTTCTTGTTCATGCACCTCTCCCCAATCTGGCCGCATTCCCGACAGGGAACTTCGCCACCAGGAGCGTCCCGGCCCCCGGCGCCGAGATTATCTCGAAGTGGCCGCCCAGCAGCGTGGCCCGTTCCTGCATGCCCGTCAGGCCGCTGGACGTCCCCCTGGCAAACGCGGCTTCAGTGTCGAAGCCAATACCCTCGTCTTCAATATACACGCCCAGCATGCCCTTGTTAAGCACCAGGCGCACTGAAGCGTCCATCACCCCGGCGTGCCGGACTACGTTGGTCAGGCCCTCCTGCACTATCCGGTAGACAGCCGTCTCGATCTCGGGGGCGAAACGCCTCTGTATCCCCCGGTGTTTGAAGGCCACGCGCACACCCGTCTGGTTATTCACACGTTCGAAGTGCCACAGCAGCGCGGGCACCAGACCGAGATCATCCAGCATTGCCGGCCGGAGGTCAAGTGACAGGTCCTGCACCCGCGAAACCAGCTCGTTGATGGAGTTCAGCCCCTCAGCCAGTTTGGCCTTCACCTGCTGCGGCGGCAGGCGTGACACCATTTCCAGGGAGAGCTTCAGCCCGGTCAGCTCCTGCCCGATGTGGTCATGGAGCTCCCGGGCAATGCCGCGCCGCTCCAGCTCCTGCACCTCCACCAGCCGGCGCGAAAGCGAACGCAGCGCGTCCTCGGCCTGCTTGCGCAGGGTGATGTCACGGGTCACTCCGAGGTAGCCTGTCGGCTTCCCGGAGCCGTCCCGCAGGAAGGAGATCCTGTCCTCCGTCCACACCGTCGATCCGTCCTCGCGCTTGACCTCGGTCTCGAGTGTCCAGGACCGCCGGGGGTTCCTCCGTCGTTTCTCGGCCGCCAGCTCCCTGGCGAAAACCTTGCTGGCCGCCCTGAAAGACGCCGGGGTGATCAGGTCCTTCACATTCAGGGGTATGTCCTCCGCGGACTTGTACCCCTGGAGGCTCTTCGCCGAAGGACTGACGTACGTGCGGTTCAGGTTCATGTCAGCGACCCAGATGACGTCGGTGATGTTCTCCGCCAGCAGGCGGTATCTCCGCTCGCTGTCGCGCAGTGACTCCTCCATCTTGCGGCGCTCGGTCACATCGCGCGTGACTCCCATCAGGCCGGCCGGGTAGCCGTCCGGACCGTACAGGAGGGTCACCTTGTTCTCAGTCCACACCGTGCCGCCTCCCTTGCAGGTCATCTCCAGGCCCACGGTGCCCAACTTGAACCGGTCTTTGAGGTTCTTCTTGCCGCTCAGCTCCGCCTTCATCAGCGCCATCGCCTTGCGCATCGAAACAGGCACGAGTATCTGGTCCAGCCTCTGGACCATGACCTCCTCGATGCTGAAGCCCCGGAGGCGTTCCACCGAGGGGCTGAGATAGGTGAGGTGAAGGTCCCTATCGAGGATCCAGATGACGTCCATGATGCTTTCGGCCAGCAGGCTGTAGCGGCGCTCGCTCTCCCTCAGCGCTTCGAGCGTCCGCTCGTATTCGTTGACGTTCCGCACCATGCAGTGGTACTGCCTGACCCTTCCATCGCTGCCGCGGTCGGCCACCATGGTGACCAGGCAGTCTATCGCGGTACCGTCTCTCTTCCGCAGCCTGGCCTGCCGGTCCTTGACATATCCCTTTTGCCCCAGGTCTCTCCAGGCCGCTTCCAGATCCGTGCCTTGTGCATAGAGGTCTTTGAGGAACATGCGCCCGATCTGACGGTGGCTGTACAGGAGCAGGTCGGTCGCAGACTTGCTGGCCTCAATGATGCGGCCGTCGTCCCCCAGCACAAAGAGGGCGTCCAGGGACTTCTCGAAGAAGCGCCGATACACCTCAGGATCCGCCCGCGGTGCCGCCGCATCCTCCGCCGTGGCCTTGACCACTGTGTGCCTCTTCATCACCATTCTTCCGGCTCGACAGGGGCCCGGACCAGGCAGTCCGGCGCCAAGTCAGCCGGGCACCGCCCGCCCTGACCTTCTGTCAGACGCCAGTGGTTATGATTTTACACCAATGGGAGCCACAAGACACAGGCCCATGTCGGCCCGCTGCAGATAGTTGGGGAAGGCCGAAGAGCAGCGAAGCCCGGGTCCCGCCGACCGGGCCAGCCCGCTACTGGGAACGCTTCCTGGGCCCCGGCTTGGCCGCCTTCCGCATCGGAGCAGCGCTCCCATTACCGGGGACGGCATTGATCCCCAGTTGGTCCTTGGTGGCCGCGCCGGCCTCCAGGAGAGCTTCCAGCCCCGACCTGATCGCCATGATCTGTTCCACGGAGAGCGACCGGAACATCATCTCGGCGTGCTCACGGGCCAGCTTCCAGAGACCCAACAGCATCTTCTCGCCCTTGGTCGACAGGCGGCAGAGGACCACCCGCCTGTCCTCCGGGTCTCCCTGCCGGACTACTATGCCCCGCTCCACCAGCCGGTCCACCACCCCCGTTCCCGTGGCCAGGGAGACGCCCAGGGCCGAAGCTATTACGCTCATCCGAGAGGGGCCATGAACCAGCAGCAGCAGGACCACCTTCAGCTGGGGCGTGCTCAGGTCCAGGCTCAGCCACTCCTTGGGCAGTATCGGGAAGAGCTCCCGGAAAGCCCTCTCTGACAACTCTAACGTGCTATCAACGAGTTCATCGTTCTTGCCATCGTAGCCCAACGGAAACCTCCATCACCCACTCTAATAGTTGGGGAGAGTGAGCGCCCACTTAGATTTGCGTAAAGCTAATTGTTTTCAGTATACCAATGGTGTTTGTAATTGTCAACATACGACTCCGGCAATTGTTTTTGCAACACAAGGCGCACGCCGCTGCCCCCTCACCCCGGCCGCCGCGCCCGGCGGCGCCTGGCTAGGGGCGGAGGATGTCAGCAGACCAGGCCGTTGTCCGGCCGTCACGACTGCGGCTGGCGCCGTCTCAGCTCAAACACCACCGGGTTCCCGGGGTCGGGACAGGCCACCGTGGCCCGGTCCCCGACGCCCTCCCAGGGGAAGGAAGCACCCGCCTGCAGCACCGTGGCGAAAGGCCACAGGGCGCAGAAGGCCCAGGCGCACAACCCCGGCGGCGTGGTCTGCCCGATAAGGAACTCGTCGCCCACCTTGAGTCCCAGGGCACAGGTACCCTTTTGAGATACGACCCTGGCCATGACATCTCTCATCTCTGCTGATCTCCTCCGGTCAGAAGTCGATGGTGAACCGGCCGTCCCGGTAGAGCAGCTGGTCATCGGCCCATATCTGCCCGCCGTGGCGCAGATCGCTCACCATGTCCCAGTGCACCGCCGATTCGTTCCGGCTGCCCGTCTCCGGATACCCCGCCCCCAGCGCCATGTGAAAGCTGCCGTTGATCTTCTCATCAAAGAGGATCTCCCTGGTGGCGCGGTCTATGCCTTCATTCGTGCCGATGGCGAACTCGCCCACAAAACGCGACCCCCGGTCGGTGTCCAGCGTCTTCAAGAGGAAGTCCTGGTTCTTCTCTGCCGTCGCCTTCACCACCCGGCCCTTTTCAAACCACAGCCTGACGCCCGTGACCTCGCGCCCGGCGTAGATGGCCGGATACGAAAAGAAGGCATGGCCTTCGACGCTGTCCTCCACCGGGCCGGTAAACACCTCGCCGTCAGGCATATTGTACCGTCCGTCACAGTTGACAAATGTCCGCCCGGATATGCCGACGCGCAGGTCCGTCCCCGGACCCACCACGTGCAGCCGCTCTCTCCCTTTGAGCCACTCGACGACCTTCTGCTGGCGCTCTGAGAACCGCCGCCAGTATCCCACCGGGTCATTCATGTCCGGCAGACAGGCGCGGTAAACGAAGTCCTCGTAATCACCCAGGCTCATCTCCGCGTCCTGGGCATAGGCATTGGTGGGAAAGACCACGTAGGTCCAGCGGAGCTCCCCGGCCGCCGAACGCCGCATGAAAACCTTCATCAACTCCGTCCGCGCCTGCTGGTGCAGCACCATCCTGGCCGGATCGACATTCGTCAGCGCCCGGGTATTGTCCGCCCCGCCAACAGCGATCCGCACCTCGTAGGTCTCGGTCGTCAGCTTCAGAGGTTCGGGCACATGCTGCAGCTGTTCGTCCGAAGCGTACTTGAAAAGCAGGTCCTCCATGCCGGGAAGGGCCACCCGCATCAGCGGATGCCCCCCTGCCCTCAAGACCTCAACGTAGACCTCCTTGAGCAGCGGCTCCGCCAGGCTGTCGCCCTCGATGACAACCCGGTCGCCGGGCCGCACGGCCACGGAGTATCCGACAATCACCTGGGCCAGTTTCTCCACGCGCGGGTCGGCCATGGTTCACCCTCCTGCAACTAGACAATAACGTTTATGGCGGCGGGGATTACCTCGCAAGCGGCCGGCAGTGTACCCACCAGGTCACCGTCCATCTCCAGGAGGACCTTCTCATCGCTGGTCACCTCCACCCGCCGTCCGCGATAGTGGCTCACCTTGGGATGGTCCAGATGGGTGCCGCGGCGCAGCTTCGGGACATTCCATACCGCCTCCGGGGCACCGAAGTCCCCGATGTTGACGATATCGAAGAGGCCGTCATCCATTCTGGCCCCCGGCGCCGCGAGAAACCCGCGCCCGAAGTACCGGCCGTTGGCCACAATCGCATTCCTGGTGGCCAGCTCAATGGGCTGGCGCCCGTCGATGGCGATCCTGATTTGCCGCGCCCGGTAGAACAGCGCCGCCGCCATTATGCCCCAGACATAGTTGGGACGGCGTCCCAGGATCGCCGGGGCCCGGCCTGCATCCATCTTCACGATGCGGTGCGGTGAAGAGGCATGGAGCGCGGGAGAGTTCTCGGCCGTAATGCCCAGAGTGCGGGCCAGGTCACAGCCCGACCCAAGGGGCACGATCCCCAGGGTAATGCTCCCATCCAGCGGCACACCGTTCTCGAACAGACCGTTCAGCACTTCGTTGACCGTGCCGTCCCCGCCGACAGCCACCAGCCGGCGGCACCCCTGGCCAACGGCCTCCCTGGCCAGGCGTGTCGCTTCGCCGAAGCCCCCGGTCATCCGGACGTCGGCCGGACGGTGTCCGGCCCCCATTATGTGGCCCAGGATCCTCTGCCACCGCCTGCCGCAACGGTCCACAGCCGCGGAGTTGACTATGAAAGCGGTGGTCACGTCCAGGCTCTCTCCTTGCGCAACGGGCTCCCGCGCCGGCTGGAAGCTCGGCGGGCAGAGACGGTTTGGCTTGCCGCCGATTCTAGGTGCCCCAATGGCGGTTGTCAAGGCACAGTACCCGGCCACCCGCCCCGGGGGGCCGGCGTCCGTCGCGGAAGCCGTCGGGAGTGGGTCAGCTGCGCTTCCGCAGGTTCCGGTAGTACTCGATGTACCCGGAGATTCCCACCCGGGCCAGTACCGGCAGCTCGCCCGGCTGCGCCAGGCCGCTGCTGTAGCTGAGGATGTGCTGGGCAATCTGCTGGTCATCATGCCCGGCGTCGATGCCCTGATGGATTATGTCATCGAAGGCCAGGCAGATCTCCTTGACCTTCCCGATGAGGTGGTCCACCTCGGTCCTGGGGCCGTGATGAGCATAGAAGACGACCTCGGGACGGAGTGCCGCCAGCTTGTCTATGCTCTGCACGTAGGCCCGCGGGTCGAACGGGGAAAGCCCCACGGGGAACGGCACATCGGACATGCCCTCCGCCAGGAAGCCCAGCGCATCTCCGCAGAAGAGCCCCCTGGTCAGGCTGTCGAATATGGCGATGTGGTGCGCAGCATGGCCCGGACTGAAGATGATGGTCAGGTCCCTCCGGCCCAGCCGGATGATTTCGCCGTCGCTGGCCACGTGGACACGCCCTTCGGGGACCGGTACCACCGGGCCGAGGCCCCGCTCGAAGTCCTCTCCGAATATCAGCCGGGCGCCGCGCACGAGGACGGAGGTGTCCATCAGGTGGACCGCCCCCCTGGGATGCAGCACCACCCTGGCCCTGGGCAGACGCTCGGCCAGATAGCCGGCCCCGCCGCCGTGGTCCAGGTGGATGTGCGTCGGGATGATGTATGCCAGCCGCTTCAGGTCAATGCCCAGTCCGGCAGCGCCGGACAGGATCTCCGGCGCCACGGCCCCCGACCCGGGGTCGATGAGCACCGGCATCTCGTCGTCAAGGTAGTAGGCGATGTTGCCGGTGGAGAAAAAGGGGTCCTTGCCGCAGTCAAGCAGATACGTGTCCTGAGCTATGCTTCTGACCTGCAAATCCGCCCCCCCGGGCAGCAGGGCTGCCCCGCAAACTAATGATAGCACGGCCGCGGCCGATGACGATAATGACACTGTTTCGCCACTCTCAGTCCCGGCAACCGTGCTTGACTGGCACTTTGCATTTGCGGCAGCGCAAGGTATAATAGCGCCCATGAAAGTAGTACTGGTCAGAGATGTGCCACGAGTGGGCAAGGCGGGAGACGTCAAGGAGGTGGCCGATGGCTACGCCCGGAACTTCCTCCTGCGGAGGAAGCTGGCTCTGCCGGCTACGCCGAAGGCCCTGAAGGACGTTGAGGCGCGCCTTCAACAGGAAGATCAGGACCAGCAGCGCCACGTTGATGAGCTGAACAAGCTGGCTCAGCAACTGGAAGGGCTCGTCATCACTTTCAGCATCAAGGCCAAGGCCATCGATGGAGAGCGCCTCTACGGCTCTATCAGGGACCAGCAGGTCGCCGAGGAGCTGGCGCGTGTCACCGGGGCCGCCATCGACCGCACCATGGTCACGCTGGAATCACCCATCCGCACCCTGGGAACTCATGAGCTCACCGTGAGGTTGAGCCGAGACTTGGCCCCCACGGTCAAGGTAGTTGTTGCCCGGGAGGAGTAGTGGCGGAAGACGGGAAGCTGCCGCCCCACAATGTGGAGGCCGAAGAGGCTGTCCTTGGCTCCCTGCTGGTTGACCCGGACTCGATCACCGAAACGGCCGTCTCCCTGAAGCCGGAGGCCTTCTACCGCGAGAAGAACCGCTGGGTCTATGAGGCATGCCTGGCGCTCTGGAACCGGAGCGAGGCCATAAACCAGATCACGGTGGCCCAGGAGATGGCGACTCAGGGAAGGCTGGAGGCGGCGGGCGGAGCAGGCTTCCTCAGCCTTCTGGTGGAAAGGCTGCCTACCTCTCTTCACATCAAGGATTACGGCCGGATCGTCAGCTGTCTCCATGTCGACCGGAAGCTGATATCGGCTGGCGCCGAGATCGCCCGCATTGGCTACGAGGCGGACTCGGATGTGGACTCGGCCATGCGCAAGGCCGAGGATGCCCTCACCAGGGTGCGCCGCGACGACAATCCCCGCGATTTCGTGCCCGTCGGCCGCATACTGGAGGGCTACTGGGAAGAGGGCACGGTTGCCGGCCCCGGCGGCGAGGAGCCGGGCAGACTCCAGCACGTGGACACCGGCTTCCCCGCGTTGGACGAGCTGGTCGGGGGCATGCAGCGCTCCGACCTGGTCATCCTGGCGGCCAGGACGACCCTGGGCAAGACCAGTTTGGCCCTGGGGATCGCCCGCAACGCCGCCATGGGACAGCGCGCCAGGGTGGCCATATTCAGTCTGGAGATGTCCAAGGAAACGCTGGTGCGGCGCCTTCTCTCCATGGAGGCGGACGTCGATTCCCGGCGGGTCCTCACCAGGCAGTACACGCCCATGCAGGAGAAGAGGGTCATGGACGCCACCGGCAAGCTCTCCACCCTGCCCATCTACATCGACGACTCGCCCAGCCTGCGGGTGGCGGACATGCGCAGCAAGACCCGCCGCCTGCACCAGGAGCGCGGCATCGATCTCATTGTCGTGGACTACCTGCAGATGGTCCGGGGCGAGGGACGGTCTGAAAACAAGGTCCAGGAGGTCAGTGACATATCCCGGGGACTGAAGGCCCTGGCGCGGGAGATGGACTGCCCGGTCCTGGCGCTGTCCCAGCTGAGCCGCGCCGTGGAGCAGCGCCCCAGCCACGTCCCCATGCTCTCGGACCTGCGGGAAAGCGGCAGCATCGAGCAGGACGCCGACGTCGTCATGTTCATATACCGGGAAGACGTCTATACTAAGAAAGAGGACTGGGACCGGATGAATCCGGACACTCCCTATCCCGAGGGCATCGCCAACATCATCGTCGCCAAGCACCGCAATGGACCGCAGGGCCAGCGCAACCTGAGGTTCCGCCAGGACATCACCCGGTTCGAGAGTCTCCCCCTGGAGGACGAGAATGAACAGGGAGCTTTTCCCCGGTTTTCCGGCTAGGTCCGGCGTCACGCCGCTTCCGGATGTGTTCTTCAGCAAGCTCCTTCCCGGGACGGACAGCTTGCCGGAGCTGAAGGTCCTGCTGCACGTCTTCTGGCGGCTGTACCGCCGGAAGGCCGGAATGAAGTTCGTCACCTTCGAGGAACTGGCGGCGGATGATGTCCTGATGCCGGGGCTGGAAGGGGACGGCGACCCCGCGGGCACGCTGCGCGAGGCCCTCAGGGAGGCCGTGGACCACGGCCTCCTGCTGCGGGCCACCGTGGAGAGCGACGGGCAGCCCCGCGACCTGTATTTCATCAATGGCGAGGCCAGCAGGGAGGCCCTCTCCAGGGTGGAAGCCGGAGAGGTTTCCATCCCGCTGCCGTCCCGGGACGGGGCGGCGCTGAAGAAGCCGGAGCCGCCCAATATCTTCGTTCTTTATGAGCAGAACATCGGCCTGCTGACGCCCATGATTGCCGAGGAGCTGAAGGAGGCGGAGAAGCTTTACCCCGCCGCCTGGATTGACGAGGCTTTCCGGGAGGCCGTCAGCCTGAACAAGCGCAGCTGGAGATACATCTCGCGCATCCTCGAGCGCTGGTCAACAGAGGGAAAGAGCCATGGAGAGCCTGGGAAAGATACTAACAAGAAGGGGAGCCCCGGCCGCTACTTCAAGGGCAAGTATGGATACCTCGTCCGCCGGTAGGGGGTCGGAAGAGGCTTCGTCCGCCGTTGAACCGGGCGAGGAGACTCCGGTCTGCCCGCGCTGCAAGGGGGCGAAGTTCGTACACCCCCGCTTGGGGAACGGACAGCCGGACTACAACCGGCTGGTGCCCTGCCTCTGTTCCCGCCAGAGCCTGGAGGACACCCGCGTCGAGAGGATGCAGTCGTACAGCAACCTGGGGGCGCTGGCGCGGCTGACCTTTGACAACCTGGTGCCGGAGGGCAAGAGCAGCGACCAGGCCAACCAGGAGCGGTTCCTGCGCGCCTTCCGGGCGGCCACGGCGTTCGCGGCCAATCCGGAGGGGTGGCTGGTCTTCACCGGGCCCTCCAATTCCGGAAAGACCCACCTGGGCGCGGCCATTGCCGGGCGGCGCACGTCCGAGGGCCATCGGGCCATGTTCGTGAGTGCAGCCGATCTCCTGGACCACCTTCGCTCCACCTTCTCGCCAGGCAGCGACGTTTCCTACGATCAGTTGTTCCTGCAGCTGAAGGAGACACCGCTGCTGGTCGTGGATGACCTCGGCGGCCAGAGCAGCACGCCCTGGGCCGAGGAGAAACTGATGCAGCTCATCGATCACCGGTTTGTCGGCCGTCTGCCGACGGTCTTCAATGTCGCCGCCGGCGTCTCCCTGGACGACCTCAAGGAGAAGTGGCAGACCCGGCTGGCCGATCCGTCTCTTTCCCAGGTCTACCAGCTGGAGGTCAGGCATTCCTCCGTGGCGGACGGATCCGGAACCATGAACCTGCAGCTGCTGAAGAACATGACCTTCGAGAGGTTCGACCACAAGAGGATAAACCTGCCCCCGGAACAGCGCCAGAACCTGGAGCACGCCTACCGGATCGCCCAGGGGTATGCTGAGACACCGGACGGCTGGCTGGTCCTCCAGGGCGAGAACGGCTGCGGCAAGACGCACCTGGCGGCCGCCATCGCCAACCACCGAATGAGCAGAGGGCAGCCGGTGTCCTTCATTTTCGTGCCCGACTTCCTGGACCACCTGCGCTCCACCTACGCGCCGGAGAGCAAGGTGACCTATGACGAGATGTTCGAGCGGGTGAAGAACGCGCCGCTGCTCATCCTCGACGACTACGGGGAGCACGCCGCCTCGGCCTGGGCCCAGGAGAAGCTGTACCAGCTCATCAACCACCGCTACAATGCCCGGCTGCCGATGGTGGTCACCACCTGCTGCTCGCTGGACGAGATCGAGACGCGGGTGGGCTCCAGGCTGGCCGACACCCAGCTGAGCCTGGTCTTCGCCATCATAGCCCCCGACTACCGCGCGGACCGCTCCGCCGCCAGGACTGCGACCCCACCGCGCCCCGGGCTCAAAAGGAACCGGGGAAGGGGCAGCGACACCCGGGACGGCCGCCAGCAGGGCTGATTCTGGCGCCCCGGGGCGGCACCGCTATACAATTGAGTCCAGGTGGTCAGGCTGTTGTGAGCAGAGTGGTCCTGGAGTCCCTGGGCTGCAAGCTGAACCAGGCGGAGATGGAGGCCCTGGCGGACCGGCTGGCAGGCCGGGGCCATGTGCTCGCGAGCGCGGTTGGCGAAGCCGATGCCTACGTCCTCAATACCTGCTCCGTGACCCATGTCGCCGACCGCAAGTCGCGCCAGGCGCTCAGAGCGGCCCGCCGCGCCCGTCCCGGGGCGCGGGTGGTGGCCACCGGCTGCTATGCGCGCCGCGCGCCGGAGGAGCTGAGACAACTGGGGGTGGCGGACGCCGTTGTCGGCAGCGTCGAGGGAGACGCCCTGATAGACGCCATTGAAGGCGGCGCCATGCTGGGGCCTGATGGCGGCGCCATGCTCGGGCCTGATGGCGGCGCCATGCTCGGGCCTGATGGCGGCGGACACGTCCGGACGGCCCGGCCGGCGGCGAGCACAACCGATCGCCGGGGCCGGACACGCTCGCTGGTAAAGATCCAGGAAGGCTGCGGCGATCTCTGCACCTTCTGCGTGGTCCCCCAGACCCGGGGGCCCGGACGCAGCCGGACTCCTGACGACGTCCTGGCGGAGGTCAGCGACAAGGCCGCCCGGGGACACCGGGAGGTGGTCCTCACTGGCACCAAGCTGGGCGACTATGCGGGGAACGGCGATGGACCGGCGGGGTTGCCGGGACTGGTCCGGAGCATCCTGGCCCAGACCCGGGTAGAGCGGCTGCGGCTGTCTTCCGTGCAGCCGGCGGACCTGACCCCGGAGTTCCTGTCTCTGTGGCGCAACGAACGCCTCTGCCCCCACCTGCACCTGCCGCTGCAGAGCGGCAGCGATGCCATCCTGCGCCGGATGGGCCGGCCGTACTCGCGGTCCGACTACGAGAGGGCCGTGGTCCGGGCCAGAGAGGCCATCCCGGACCTGTCCGTCACCACCGACCTGGTCGTCGGGTTCCCCGGCGAGACTGAGGGCGAGTTCGAGGAGACCTGCCGTTTCTGCGACAGCATGGGCTTCGCCGGCATTCACGTGTTCCCCTACTCCAGGCGCCCCGGCACCCCGGCGGCCGCGATGCCCGCCCAGGTCCACGATGGGCTGAAGAAGCAGCGCAGTGCCCGGATGGCGGCCCTGGGCAGCAGGTCCGCCGCCCGCTTCCGTTCGGCCTTCCGGGGACGAACGATGGGGGTGCTGTGGGAAGAGGTATCGGCCGGCGGGCTCTGGAGCGGGCATACCGCCAACTACCTTCGGGTATATGCCCCCAGCCGTGAGGACCTGGCCGGCAGAGTATTGGCGGTGCTGATGACGGAGGAGTATGCTGATGGTGTGAGGGGTGAGATAGTGAACGGAGGTCATCATGGCTGATATTCTGGATGAAGCCTCTTCCCTGATAGAGTGCAAGGAGTGTCCCTGGTACCGGGCCTGCGTGGTGCCCATGCGGTTCGGCACTGATGACCTGGTCCGGGAGATGAGGCAGTCGCCCCTCGGGGCCAGCTTCAGTCAGACCGGCGACCAGGAGCTGCGCAACATGGTAATGAACATGGCGGCCATGGCCCAGAACATGCTCCTGGAAGGCTGCCCCATCTTCATCAAGAGGCTGAAATCGAGCCCGAGACTGGCCGAGCAGCTCAAGAGGTTCATGCAGACCTGGGGGACCGACCAGCCCTAGGCCGAACCGGGATCCCGGTCATGCGGCCGCCGACACCGCGGACACCCGGATCATCCGGCCTTCAACGGAGACGACGAGCCTCCGCGGCAGAATCATCCGTTTACCCTTCCGCAGCGTCAGCCCATCGCGCATCCGCTCGATGTGCTTCCATTCGATGTCTTCCAGGTCACCCAGCACCTCCCGGACCACCCGCCGCAGGAAATGACGCTGCACGGCGGGGTGGAGCGACAACACCCGGTCGCGATCCAGCACCACCGCTCCATTCTCACCGCGGACCGCTTTCGGCCAGGCGGCTGACACGCACTCCTCCAGAAACGACAGGTCCGCCGCCAGGGTCTCCGAGGTCCGGATGAGGGCTTCGCCGACCCGGGGGTTGTAGGCCCGCAGCAGGGGCATCAGCTCCTGCCGAACGCGGTTCCGCAACGGGGAGGAGGAGAGGTTGGAGGAGTCCGACCTCGGCCGGAGCCCGCGCTGCCGGCAGTACAAGTGCGTCGACTGCCGGTCCACCGCCAGCAGCGGCCGTACCACGGTGAGGCCGGCCAGCCCCGGTGATGTCCAGACGCTCAAAGGCCTCATGCCCAGGAGTCCCGTCGGCCCCGCTCCCCGCACCAGGTGCATCATGATCGTCTCCGCCTGATCGTCGGCCGTGTGCCCCACGGCCACGCGGTCCGCTGCCACCTCCGCGGCCACCTCAGCCAGGAAGGCGTACCTCACCTGCCGGGCCGCGTCCTCCAGGCACAGCCGGTGTTCCGCCTGGTAGGCCAGCACATCCCGGCCTCCCGTGGTGACCGGCACTCCCAGCCGCCCGGCCAGCCGGGACACATAGCGGGCATCTCCCTCGGATTCGGCCCCTCGGAGACGGTGATTGAGGTGGGCGGCCCGGACCGCGATGCCCAGTCTCTCCCGCAGGCCCGCCAGGACGTGCAGCAGGCAGACCGAGTCGGCCCCGCCGGAGACCGCGACGAGCACGGTCTCTCCCGGCAGAACGAGCCGGTGGCGCACAATGAAGCGCTCGACGGCGGCGGACAATGTTAACATAACGGACGCTCCACCAGTATATGGACGTGCTCGCACAGTGTCAAAGTTGGGGGCGGGGAACCGATCGCGCTATAATCGTGACAGTGGAATCCAGATTGAAGGTCATCGACAAGCTGCGGCTCGACTATGAGGTTCCCTTTGTCAGCGACCGCGGCAAGATCCTCGACCACACCATCGTGCGGATCAACGAGCGGAGAAAGGGAGTGGCCATCAGCTACGCCCTCCTCGACCCCACCGAGCAGGACCTGGAGACCCTCTTCCCG
>CAYPDY010000009.1:0-35522 GCA_964409515.1 uncultured Dehalococcoidia bacterium | reverse complement strand
AATGGCGCCCTCGACTTCGGGCGTGCAGCATTCCCGGAGCGGCGTCACATCGCCGGCCTCGATGGCGATAATCGTGATGCGGCCCGGAAGGGGCAACCCGGTCTTGAGTCCGATATCCAGCGCCGCCCTGAGGCTGACGTCGTGGACGGTGAAGCCATGCGGCGGCTCGGGCAGCTCCTCTGGAACCAGCCGGTAGACGTCGCCCGGCTTTCCCCCGCGGGTCTTGATGGCGTCGATGACGAGGGCGCGGTCGAATCCGGTCATCAGCTCCAGGAGGGACAGGCCGGCGGCCGTGGTGTTGACTATGGTAACCTCCGGCGGGAGGGACTCCTTTTCCAGGGCCTCCCCGACCCGGATGCCGGCAGCGTCGTCACCGCGCAGCAGGCTGCCGATACCGATGACCACCGTTCTGGGCGGACCGGCATCGGCCGGCCGCGGGGCCTCATTAGGCCGCGGGACTTGATTCTCTGTCATGGAGCTACAAGGCCGCCGGCTAGCCGCCGCAGGTGCTGCAACTGGAAGAGGAGCATCCGCCGCATGACGACCCGCCGATCGGCGTGGACATGCCGTTGTCGCCTTTGGAGAAGGAGGCGAAACGTGACACGGCCCTGGGGGCCGGCTTCCGGCACTTCGGGCAGGGCGCCCCCTCCCCGGACTGCGAGAAGGACCGCATCAGCTCGAACCTGACACTGCAATCGGGGCAGCAATACTCGTATACAGGCATCTCGTCTCCGCTAGCTCTGGACCGCCACCACTGCCTTGATCTCTGGCAGCTCGTCTTTGATCTGCTCTTCTATCAGCACTATAACGGTCTCTTCCGCTATGCCCGCCGAACAGCTGGAGGGTATGACCTGCACCTTCACGACGCCGTCGGACACTTCAACCAGCTCCACGATGTTAACGCCCAGCGCCGGCCGGACTTTGTCTATGATCCGCTCCACCCTGTCAAAGAGGGGGGTACTGCTTTCGGATATCACCAGGTACCCCCTATACCGCCACGACCTGTTTGACCTCGGGGATCTCTTCCTTGAGCACCCGCTCGATGCCATTCTTCAGGGTCATCGTGGCCATGGGGCACCCGCCGCAGGCACCCGTCAGCTTGACCGTGACCACGCCTGCCTTGACGTTGACCAGCTCGACATCCCCTCCATCGGCCTGCAGGTTCGGCCTGATCTGGGCCAGTACCTTCTCTACCTTCTCTTTCATCGCTACCTCCAGCAACACACTCAATCCAGGATGACACACTTCTAGAGCAACCGCCACAGTATACAGCGGCCCCGGTGCCCCATATGCAACTTCTGTCTCACATTATGTCATAAACATGTTAGCCTGTTGCCTTACGCCCGTCAATTTGTCTGACGGGCGTCAATTTGTCTGACGGGCGTCAATTTGCCTGACGGGCGCCTCCCGCCCGCCTTTGTAGATGGGCGCGGCCGGCTATATAATCAGAGATGGATTGAGCAAGATCGACGACTCCTTCTTTCGGCACTCGTCAGTGGCCATCGCCGGCGCCTCCACGGAATACAACATCGGGCATGCCTTCGTTCAATGCATGCAGGACGCAGGATTCCAGGGCCCGGTGTATCCCGTCAACCCGGCCGGCGGCGAGATCCGGGGCCTCAAGGTCTATCGCCGCATTGCCGACATACCCGGCCGGGTGGACTACGTCATCTCCTGCATTCCCGCCCGGCTCACGCCGCAGCTCGTCAGGGACAGCGCGGCCAAAGGGGCCAGGGTGGTGTCCTTCTTCACTGCCGGCTACTCGGAAAGCGGCCGCGCGGAAGGGCGGGAGCTGGAAGACGACCTGCTGCGGGTCGCCCGGGCCGCCGGCGTCCGCCTCCTGGGGCCCAACTGCCTCGGGCTCTACTGCCCCGATACCGGCCTTTCCTTCGCCAGCGATTTCCCCAGGGAGAAGGGCGGCGTCGGGTTCATCGGCCAGAGCGGAGGGAACGCCATCTTTCTCATCCGGACGGCCGGGCAGCGGGGAGTCCGCTTCAGCAAGGCGGTTTCATACGGCAATGCCTGCGACGTCGATGAATGCGACCTCATGGAGTACTTCATCAGGGACACCGACACCACGATGGTGGCGGCCTACATCGAGGGTGTCAGGGACGGCCGGCGGTTTCGCCGGGTGCTGCAGAGGCTCGCCGCCGTCAAGCCGGTCATCGTCCTCAAGGGCGGCCGCACCGAGGGCGGAGCCGTCGCGGCATCATCGCATACCGGGTCCCTGGCCGGGCGCAGCCAGTCGTGGGAGGGGCTGCTGAAGCAGGCCGGCGCCATCCCGGTCAACAACCTCGACGAGATGGCTGACATGCTGGTGACGTTCTCCTTCCTGGGCCGGCTGGGGGGCCGGCGGGTGGGGGTCTGCGGCAGCAACGGCGGCTTCAGCGTGCAGACGGCCGACGACTACATCCGGGCCGGCTTCGACCTGCCGCAGCTGGATCAGCAATGGCAGCGGCGGCTCCACGAGGCCGTGGCCAGGTTCTCCAGTACCGACGCCGGGATGATCCTCAAGAATCCCTTTGACATCACCAACATCGCCTCGCCCGAAGGCCAGTACGCGGTGATGAGGACCCTGGCGGCCAGTGAACGCTTCGACCTGCTGGTGGCCCAGGTGAGCATCAGCAACTCCGGCTGGCCTTGGGTGGGCTCACCCTTCCGGCAGTGGCCCGCCATGTTCCTGGACGCGCTGCTGTCGGTGCAGCGGGACGTGGGCCGGCCCGTGGCCGTCATACTGCACAGCGTAACCAATACGAGCGAGTTCGAGATGGTGGGGCCGCTGCAGCAGAGGTGCCAGTCCGCGGGTGTACCGGTCTACGATTCCATCCCAAGGGCGGCGCTGGCCATGGACCGCTTCTTGAGCTATCACCAGAAGCGTCCGGCCACCCGTCCGGCCGCCGGCCGACGTGCGACCACCCGGCCGGCCTAGTCCGCCACCACTCCCTTGATCTCGGGGATCGCCTCCTGCAGCTCCTCCTCCAGGATGGCCACCGTCGCCTCCTTAGGAGGACCGCCGTGACAGCCCGGGGCAAAAACCTCCACCCTGACTATTCCGTTCTTCACCCCGCGGAGTACCACCTCGGTAGGACCGAAAGCCGGCTTCAGCCTGTCTATGACCTCCTGCACCTTGTCCCTCATCGTCCACCTCCTTGTTGCGAGTCAAGAAGTCATTCTACACCGGCGCTTTGCCGCTGGAAAGGCTTTTGCGCTTTCCCTCCGGGCCGGCACCGGTTAAAATCGGGCTGTCGGGACCAGGGCCAGGCCCGCATACCACCCACCGGAGGTTAGAAGCAGATGGACACGATCGACCGCCGCCGCTTCATCGAAAGGATGCTGGCCATGGGAGGCAGCGCGCTGGCCGCCGCGGCCCTTCTGTCACTCCCCGCCTGCTCCGGCGAACCCGCACCGATCGTACCCGGTGAAAACACCACCGTCACCCCGCCCTCTCCGCCGCCCGCCGGTGCCGCGTACCTGGCCGTCGCCAGGGGGGAAGACGCGGCCGCGCTGGTGCGGAGGTCGATCGCCGCCCTCGGCGGCATCGAACGCTTCGTCAAACCGGGGAACGATGTCATCATCAAGCCGAACATCTGCACCGCCAATCGAGCGCCGGAGTACGCCGCCACCACCAATCCCGAGGTCGTCGCCGCCCTGGTCTCCCTGTGCCTGGGCGCCGGGGCCGGCCGGGTCCGGGTAATGGACTACCCGTTCAGCGGCGGGCATGAGGAGGCCTACAGCAGCAGCGGTATCGCGGAAGCGGTGGCCGGCGCCGGGGGCGAGATGGAGGTGATGGCCAGGATGAAGTTCCAGGACACTCCGGTCCCCCACGGCCTGAGCCTCGCTTCCTGCCGCGTATACCAGGACATACTGGACGCGGACGTCCTGATCGACGTCCCCATCGCCAAGCAGCACGGGAACACCGTGCTCACGCTGGGCATGAAGAACCTGATGGGCGTGGTGGACAACCCCTCGAGCTACCATACGGCCCAGATGTCCGAGCGGGTGGTCGATCTTAACACCCTGGTGCGTCCCCACCTCATCGTGGTGGACGCCATCCGTATCCTGCTGAACAACGGCCCCACCGGCGGCAGCCTCAACGACGTGAAGCGAATGAACACCGTCGTCGCCAGCCACGACATAGTGGCCGCGGACTCCTTCGGCGCCACCCTGTTCGGCAAGAGCGCGCTGGACCTGCCCATCGTCGAGGCCGGCGCCAGGAGGGGAGTGGGCACCATGGACCTCGCCAGCATAAAGATTGAGGAGATACCGGTCTAGGAGCGGCGCGGATTGGCACCGGAGAAGAAACCGCGCCTGTGGCGCTGGATCAGGCTCTCGGTCCAGACCCTGTTCCTGGCGCTTTTCCTGTACCTGCTGGTGGGGAACCGGGTCGGCGCCGCTTTCCTGCCCGAAGACCTCTTTTTCCATTTCGATCCACTCACCGGCCTCGCGTCCATGCTGGCCTCTCGGAGCTTCATGGCGCCCATGCTCCTCGGTCTCCTCACCATCGGCCTGACCCTGGCCCTGGGCCGGGCCTGGTGCGGCTGGGTATGCCCAATGGGAACGCTCCTGGAGTGGACCAGCCTGCGCCGCTTCCGCAATGCGACGGGCCACCCATCGCACTGGCGCCAGGTGAAGTACCTCACGCTGCTGGCGGCCCTCCTGGGGGCGGCACTGGGGACCCTGGGGCTGCTCATCCTCGACCCCGTCACCCTCCTCTTCCGCACTCTCACTTCAGGGGTGATCCCGGGCATCAACCTGGCGGTGACCCGCGCCGAGACGTACTTCTACCGATTCGATTCACTGCAGGGGCTCCTGGATGGATTCGACCGTTTTGTCCGCGGCACCCTGCTCCCCGCGGCCGAGCCGTACTTCGTCCCCAGCCTGGCGCTGTTGGCGCTCTTCGCCGGCCTCCTGGCCCTTAACGCCATCCGGCCGCGCTTCTGGTGCCGCTACATCTGTCCCCTGGGCGGCCTGCTGGGGCTGGTGTCGCGGGTCTCGCTGTTGCGCCGCACCGTGGACCAGGAGAAGTGCAGCCGGTGCCGTCGGTGCGCCAGGGAGTGCCCGGTGAACGCCATAGACCCGGAGGGGGAGTACGCCTCCGACCCGGCCGAGTGCACCCTCTGCCTGAGTTGCGTCGAGGGCTGCCCCACCCGCGCCATAGCCGTTCGCCGGCAGACCCGGCCGGCCCTCCCGGAGCTGGAAGGCTTGACCCGGCGCCAGGTGCTGGGGTCCTTCGGCGTCATGCTCTCCGGGGTGGTCCTGCTGCGCCTGGCGCCGCTGCTGCGCGGGTCCGGCCAGAGGCGCCTGAGGCCCCCGGGCTCCTCGGAGGACGACATGATGGGCAAGTGCATCCGCTGCGGCGTCTGCGTCAACGTGTGCCCCACCCGGGCCATCCATCCCGCCGGCCTGGGGCCCGACTATGACGCCCTGTGGACACCGGCACTGGTGCCGCGGCTGGGCTACTGCGACTACACCTGCCGGCGGTGCGGCGAGGCCTGCCCCACCGGCGCCATACCCGCGCTCCCCCTGCCCCAGAAGCAGCTGGCCGTCATCGGCAAGGCCGAGATCGACGAGAAGCGGTGCATACCCTGGTCACAGAACACCAACTGCATCGTCTGCCAGGAGATGTGCCCGCTGGTGGAGAAGGCCATCGAGCTCTCGGATGTCGCCGTCACCAGCGGCGAGGGGCGGGAAACCGTCGTCCGCCGCCCCGTGGTCGTCAGGGACCGCTGCATCGGCTGCGGCCTGTGCGAGCACCAGTGCCCCGTGTACGGAGAAGCCGCCATCCGGGTCTACCCCGAGGAAGGTCAGGGCCGGCAGCGCCGCGGGGGCGGGCAGCAGTAGCGGGCCGGAACTTTTGCCCCCCGTAAGTCGTCATAATGACCAGGAAGGGCAGAGTGCACACGCTCAGAGGAGGGCAGCGGGAATGAATGCCGGACGTATGGGGACTGCGCTGGGCCTGGTGATGGCCCTGGTCATAATAGCGGCCACGGCTATCGGGCTGTATGCCGCGCCTGGATCCGGGTCCCGGATCCCGAATGACGGCGATCACGGGAGCCCGGTGGACTGGCAGCCGGAGCCCTCCCTGGACGGGGGGCTGCAGCGCTTCGCCTCCCAGCAGGAGCTGGAGGACTTTTTGGCCACGGCCCCGTCATACCCCGGCTACTGGTTCGGGAACGGCCGGGGCGGGATTCAATTCTTCACGGCAGACAGCTTTCTCGGCGCCAGTGAGTCCGCGGCACCCGGATACTCACTGACGAACATCCAGGTGGAAGGGGTGGACGAGGCGGACATCGTCAAGAGCGACGGCCGGTACATCTACCTGGCCGTCGACAACCGGCTCATCATCGCCCGGGCCTACCCCGCCGAAGAGGCGCGGGTGATCTGGGAGCGGGAGCTGGAGGGGCCCATTGTGGGGCTGTTCATCAGCGGCGACCGGCTGGCCGTGCTGGAGTGCGGCGGACCGGTGTACGCCACCGGCTGGCGCGGGGGATTGCTTGCAGAGGGCTCATCGGGCAGCTACGAGGTTGAGACCTCCATCAGGGTCTACGACGTGACCGACAGGGCTGACCCGGTCCTGGACCGGGAGCTGTCCGTGGACGGCTACTACGTTTCCGCCAGGATGATCGGCGACTACGTGTACCTGGTCGCCAGCGGATCGGCCTGGATCGCCGAGGACAACGTCAGTCTCCCCCGGATCGAGGGGGACGACGGCACCGTCCGGATACAGGCGGAGGAGATCTGGCACTCGGGGACACCCGATAGCGGCTACAGCTTCACCACCATCCTGTCGGTCAACGTGATCGACGACGATGAAGAGGCCGGCCACGAGACGCTTCTGGTCGGCGGGGCCAGCACGGTCTACGTCTCGCCCGACAATATCTACATCACCTTCCCGGAATGGAGAGACGCATCCGGGCAGACCTCCATCCACCGCATTAACATAGACCAGGGCCGGATCGAGTATCAGGCCACGGGAAAGGTGCCCGGTTCGCTGCTGAACCAGTTCTCCCTGGATGAGCAAGGAGAATACCTGAGGGTGGCCACCACGGACTGGAACAGGGACGAGTCTGACGCGAACTGGCAGGACAACAACCTCTACGTCCTGGACCAGTCTCTGGACATCTTCGGCCGCCTGGAGAACGTGGCCCCGGGCGAGTCCATCCATGCGGCCCGGTTCATGGGCGACCGCTGCTACCTGGTAACCTTCGAGCAGACCGACCCCCTTTTCGTCATCGACCTGGCCGACCCCGGCCACCCGGCAGTGCTGGGGGAGCTGGTCATGCCGGGGTTCTCGGACTACCTGCACCCCTATGACGAGACCCACCTCATCGGCGTTGGCATGCTGGACTCCAGTGTGAAGATATCGCTCTACGATGTCACCGACCCCGCTCACCCCGGTGAGATGTCTACTTACCTGGTGGGTGACAGCGCCCGCAGTGGCGCGGAAGGATGGACCTGGGCCTCCACCCCCGTGCTATACGACCACCGCGCCTTCCTCTTCGACCGGGAGCGCGGACTGCTGGTGCTGCCGGTATCCATGGAAAGTTGGGCACACCGTGTACCTTCAGAGTGGGGACCCATGGAGGATGGAATCGCAGTGTCCTCCGACCACAACTGGTCGTCCTGGCAGGGGGCCTACGTCTTCGACGTATCCCTGGAGAAAGGCCTGGAGCTGGCCGGCCGGATCAGCCACTACCGCAGCGAAAGGGACGGCTCTGAGGAGTTCCGCCCCGAGCCCTGGGTCCTTGACTCGGACGAGTCCGCCTACTCCGACTACTACCTTGACTACGAGTCCTTCTACCGGTGCGCCATCGAGAGATCGCTGTACATCGGCGACGTCCTCTATACCATCTCGGACCAGCAGATAGGGATGAATAACCTGGAGACGCTGGCCGAGATCGGGGAGATCAGCCTGAACTGACGGCCCGCCACTGCAGCCTCACGGCTGCCATCGACCGTCGCCCGGGCCGGCCTTCGCTCCGGCCCGGCGCGGGGCCGGATGCTTGCACCAAGGCTGGAGGTCTGCGAGAATAGGTGCCATGGCTGACCCCGGTACGCCGCCTCCGGAACGGGATGCCGAGATGCTGGAGCGCCTGCGCGATGGCGACAACACCGCCATGGCAGAGCTCTATGACCGCTATTTCGACCGCGTCTACTCCCTCGTGTTCAACCAGGTGGACCGGAACAAGGAGATAGCCGAGGACATCGTCCAGGAGACATTTCTGGCTGCGCTCAAGTCCGCCAAGACTTTCAAGGGGCGCAGCAGCGCGTACACCTGGCTCTGCAGCATCGCCTATCACAAGGTCGCAGACCACTACCGCCGCCAGTCCCGGGAGCGGAAACGCATGGTGTCGGGCATAGACGTGGACACCGTGGATGATGAGGAGAACCCCGGCCGGCAGCCGCAGCCCGACAGCCTCATCGAGTCCGCGGAGACCCGCCAGGTGGTGAACGAGGCCCTGTCCAGGCTCCCCTGGGACTACCGCCAGGTGCTCATTCTGAAGTACGTCGAGGAGATGTCGGTCCAGGAGATCAGCCAGGTAATGGACCGCTCTCCAAAGTCCATTGAAGGACTGCTGACACGTTCGCGCAAGGCGCTCCAGACACAGTTGGAGGGACTCCGTGAGGGATAGCCATGCATGCCGCGACTAACTTAGTGGGGTGTGAATAGAGGGATCTATGGCTGGTCAGGGCAGCAACGACCGGATTGCTGAGCTGCTCAAAGAGGCGTGCCCGCCGGCTGCGGCTTCGCCTGAATTCAAGGCGGGGCTGCGCCAGTACGTCATGAAGCAGGCAGCGGCGCCAGGGACCGCAAGTCCCAGGCCGCTGTGGCAGCAACCTTTCCTGTGGATACCGACTGCGGCAGTCGCGGCGGTGGCCGCGGTGCTTGTGGTCTACTTCGCCGCCTTCCACTCGACGGGTCTGACCGTCATTACCAGCGAGGCCACCGGCATAGAGACCACCACGGCCACTCTCAACGGCAACCTGGACAACCTGCCAGCGGAAGATGGCGTGAAGGTCTGCTTCGAATGGGGCGTCGACACCAGCTACGGCCAGGAAACCGCGCGCCAGGTGGCGACGACAGAGGGGAGCATCCAGGCCGAGTTGAGCGGCCTCGCGCCCGAAACCACGTACCACTACCGGCTCAAGGTCGTCGACAACGGGAACACCAGGTACGGACCCGACCGGACTTTCAAGACGGGCCCGGCGCCACCGGCAGTGACCACCGGTGACGCCGCCAGCGTCGAGACCGGCTCGGCCACCCTCAACGGCAGCCTTGACGGCATGGGATCGTCAGCCACCGTCGGAGTGTCGTTCCAGTGGGGATTCACGAAGGCCTATGGCCACCAGACCCGTATCGAAGGGAAGACCTCGACCGGCCGCTACTCCGTGGAGATCACGGGCCTCCGGCCCGGCACCACGTATCACTTCAGGGCCAAAGCCGACGGCGATGGCGATCCGGTCTACGGCGCCGACCGGACTTTCACCACGGGCACAGCGCCGCCCGCGGTGGAAACGAAAGAGGCTGCCGGAACCGGGGCCGGCTCGGTCCGGCTCGTCGGCAGACTGACATCGCCGGGTACGGCCGAGAGCGTCACCGTATCGTTCCTCTGGGCCGCCGCGCCGGGCGGGCCGTACACCGGGACCACCGACCAGGTGATGACCCGGGCCGGGAGCTTCTCTGCCGACTTGAGCGGACTGCAACCGGGAGCCACCTACTACTACGCGGCCCGGGCGGACGGCGACGGAGAACCCGTCTACGGCACGGAGAAGAGCTTCGTGGCCCCCACTGCGCCGCCCTCGGTGACCACCGTCCGCTCCGCCGAAGTGCATGCTGAATCTGCCCGGCTGGATGGCATTCTCGGCGGCCTGGGGACGGCGGGGACGGTAGAGGTTTACTTTGAATGGGGGCCCACCACGGACTACGGGTCCCAGACCGCACCGGAATCGAGGAGAAGCCCCGGGGGCTTCAACGCCACCCTGAGCGGTCTCAGCCCCGGAACGACCTACCATTTCCGAGCCAGGGCCGCCGGCCATGGCGATGCCCTGGGCGCCGACATGATGTTCACCACCGGCGGCGCGGCCCCGGAACAGACGACGTGGTACCTGGGACCGGCAGCGGCGGAGAACACCAGCGTCATGTACGAGGGCGATGCCTCCACGCCCGAAACGACGGTCACCCTCCACTCCAGCGGGCTGCCCTCATCGCTGGTGTGGATGGCCAACCAGCCCGCTGCCGCCGGGACGGCCTATCCCGCGGGAGACTGGACCGTCAACCTGCTCATCAGCGGCCTGGGCAGCACCGAAAGCGTCCACGTGGAGATCGGCAGCTCGGACAACGCGGGCGTATTCCTCTCCTACGGCAGCCACACCTTCGCCGGCCGGGGTGACAACGCCACCACCGTCGTCACCTACACGGACAACATCTCGGTGAGCTCATTCAGCGTCCCGTCAGGCGGCTACGTGGCCGCCAGGATCACCACCTCGGCCGTTCACCGGGTCTACCTGCTGGCTGGCGGATCGCGGAGCCTCGTCCAATCGCCGGCCTATCCGGAGCCCACCGCTCCGGCGGTGACCACCAGCGCGCCCGCGGACGTCCGGGAGACCACCGCCACTCTCAAGGGCTACCTGGACGGACTGGGCACGAGCGGCAGCGTGACGGTCTACTTCGAGTGGGGTTTGACCACGGACTACGGGAGCCGCTTCGACGTGGGGTATAGCAGCTCCACGGGGGACATCAGCGCGGCCATCGCCGCTCTCACCCCGAACACGCTGTACCACTTCCGTGCGGTGGCGGTGGGCGACGGCACCATCTATGGCGCCGATCTGGTCTTCACCACGCTGCCCTAGGAGACCAGCTGCCTCATGTACAGGCGGCGCAGCTCCCGGAAGAACTGCTGGTAGGCCTCGCTGCGGTAGTCGGGGTAGGTCCAGGGCAGGGGTTGGAAACCCCTCCTCCGGTACATCAGGGTCACCTCGCCGTATATCCCCTTTCCCAGGTACAGGCGGTGGGCGAAGTCCTTCGTTGAGGCCAGCACTACCCTGGCCGGCGCCATGTACCCCGGGTCGATGTTCACGATTCGCTTCCCGGCGATGGAGAAGGCCCCTTCCAGCCCGTTGGTGAACAGCTTGAGGTCCGCCAGGGCATCCGGATCGTCCAGGCGGGCAAACCCCCAGAGCTCCCTCTTCAGCCCGGGCCCCAGCTCCGGCTCGTAGTAGTCAGTGTAGCCGAAGTCCAGCAGCTCGCTCTCAAGCTCAACCGGCCCGAGCTTCTCCTCCAGCGGGCCGCGCAGCTCGCCCAGCACCGAGGTGCGGGCCGTCAGCAGGCCCACGAACACCTTGACGGGCTGCGGCCGGCTCACCTGCCCCACGGGACCTCTGCCACGCCTTCGCTCCCCAGGCCCGCCCTCCCCGGACAGGCCGCCACGCACATTCCGCAAATGTGCTGGGGAACCCGACGGCTCCGGCGGAACTCGTCCAGCTTCCGGTAGCACGCCGAGAGGTCAAAGGCAGAGGCGGAATCCCCGATGGCCCCGGCCGGGCAGGCCCCGGCGCAGCGGCGGCAGGACCCACAGCCGGCCTCGAGGGGATGGTCCACAGGGAGGGGAAGGTCCGTCAGGATCGTGGCCAGCCGCACCTGCGCCCCCAGCTGCGGGGTTACCAGGAGATTGTTCCGGCCATGCCAACCCAGACCCGCCAGCCGCGCCAGGACTTTGTGTGACACCTGGCCGGCCATCCTCTCCCAGTCCACGATCTGCGAGGCGGGAATGGGCAGGGCCGAGCCCCCCTGCCGCTCGATCTCGGCCGCGATGACGGTGGCGGCGCGGTCCAGGTGGGCGTTGAGCTGACGGTAGTGGTGGAAGTAGAGGAGATTCGGGCCGTCCTCCAAAGTGCCCAGCACCCCCCGCGATACCCGCAGGGCGATCACTATCGCCAGGGGCAGCGAGGCCCGCGCGCTGCCGGGGAGCCCGGCCAGGGCCTCCGCCTCCGGGCGCACGTCCGCCACACCCAGCAGGTCGAGGCCGCCCTCCCGCCGCAGGCGCTCCAGGAGACTTCGGTTGTGCTGCAGATCCAGGCTCATCGGCATTCGGCAGGACCACTACGCGCGATTGGGCAGTATCTCGAGGGTCTCCAGGCCGTGGATTATCATGCTCACGGCGATGGCCGCCAGGAGCAGGCTGAACACCTTGGAGACGGCCTTGACGCCGCCCTCGCCCAGGAAACGCACGAAATGCCCGCTGAGCCTGAAAAACACCCAGGCGATCAGGATGTTGAGGGCGAAGGACAAGAGCACCATGTAGAGGTGGAACCCTTCGTTGGTCAGCAGAAGGAGTGTGGTTATGGTCGCCGGGCCCACGGTCAGCGGCGTGCCGATGGGGACCACGGCCACCATCTCCTCCCTGGTGCCCTCCACTGTGCGGCCCGTGAGCATGTACCTGATGGACAGGACCAGCAGGATCACCCCTCCCGCAACGGCAAAGGAGCCGAGGTCGATGTCCATCACATCCAGGACGACTTTGCCCAGGAACAGAAAGACCAGGCCCACCACGGCGCCGGTCAGGACGGCCACCAGTATCATCCGGTTCCGCTCCACCCGGGGCATTCCTTCGCTCAGGGCAATCACAAACGGCAGATTGCCGAAGGCATCGATGACAATGAAGAGGGGGACGAAGGTCTTGACGAACTGCTGGACCAGGCTCTCTTCCATGTACCGCGCACCCCGATGGAATCGTATGAACCTGGATGATATGGCGTGAGCCCCGGATTGTCAAAGCCGTCTCATTCCGGCCGCGGCCGGTCACATAATTGTCAACAAGCCCCATCCGGGCGGGCCGGCCGGGTGAGGATTGTTGACAGTGAGCGTGAAAAGTGGTATTTCTACAAGCTAGCAGAACCCAAGGGGAGGCGAGAGCGTCCGGGCGCCCCCGTCAATGGAGTTGGAGTGATCCCTACCGAGAGTATCGCCATGCGCAGACCGTCCATCAGAGACCTTTCGCACAGGGTAATAGCCTTGGAGGTCAAGGCGGTGGACGTGTGCATCCCCCGCAGGCTGCTCCTTCTGTCCATCGACGCCGTCGACAGGCTGGACAGGCGTGTTCCGCCGAAGGTCAAGACATCCATTGTGGAGCGGATAGGCCGCCTGCCGGAGGATGTGCGCGCCTCCATCATAGAGGCCGCGGACGAGCTCGTGCCGCAGGATGTCGACAACTCCTGGAAGTTCTGCTCCGTCCTGGCGGGGATCTGCAAGTATATACCGGAGAAGGTAATCCCGATGTGTTCCGCCGAGAAGTGGGAGAAGCTTCGCTTCAGATACCATATCCCGACGCTGATCGAAGGGACACAGCCGCGGGGGCCGAGCCTGAATTGACCCGCTTCCTGACCGCCTCACCATCTCTCCCGGAAATCACTGGCAGTGGGCGTGTGTCTCGAATTGGGTCAGCATGAGGCCGGAAAGGTACTAGATGCGCTATCGCAATGTCTGCGTGGAGGCCTTTGGCCACGAGCTGCCCCGGAAGGTGGTCACGTCCGCCAGCCTGGAAGAGAGGCTGGCGACGGTGTATGCCAGGGTGGACCGGTCCTTCGGCCGGCTGGAGCTCATGACCGGCATCCGCGAGCGGCGCGTCTGGGAGGAAGGGACATCGCCCAGCCTTCCGAGCACCCTGGCGGCTGAGAAGGCCATCGCCAGGGCCGGCATAGAGAAGAAGGACATCGAGTGCCTGCTGCATACCTCCGTCAGCCGCGATTTCCTGGAGCCGGCGACGGCCACCGTGGTACACCACGCCCTCAGGCTTCCCTCCACCGCCACCATCTTCGACATCTCCAATGCCTGCCTGGGGTTCGTCAACGGCATGGTGACCCTGGCCAACATGATTGAACTGGGGCAGATCAAGGCCGGCGTCGTGGTGGCCTGCGAGAGCGGCGGCCGCGTGACCGAGGCCGCCATCAAGGAGCTGCTGGAGGATACCGGGGTCACCAGGGACAAACTGAAGGCGGGGTTGGCCTCACTGACCATGGGATCGGGGTCCGTGTCGGTGGTGATGGCCCATTCGTCCATATCCAGGTCGGGTCACAGGCTCCTGGGCGGCGTGGTGCGCAATGCCAGCTTCGCAGGCATCCAGCGCAACGGCCTTCACCTGGCGGCTGAAACCTGGGAGGCGTTCCAGCGGGAGCTGGGTTGGACCGAAGAGCAGGTGGACAGGGTTTTCACCCACCACGTGAGCGCCGTCCACCATGAGCTGCTGTTCGATACCCTGAAGCTGGACAAGGCCAAAGGCTTCTCCACGGTAGAATACCTGGGCAATATCGGCTCTGTCTCCCTGCCCATCTCGCTGGCCATAGGCATCGAGCAAGGCCGCCTCAAGCCGCGGGACAAGGTGGTCATGATGGCGGCCGGCAGCGGTCTCAACTCGATCATGCTTGGACTTGAATGGTAGCGCGCAGCGGCGTGGCGGGGAGGGACTCTGAGGGACCGGGCCTGTTAGGGGGGTACACGGATTGACTGACCGCGACCGAATCGTCATTACCGGCGTCGGACTCACCGCGCCAAACGGGAACAACCTCCAGGAGTTCCGCAGCCGTCTGGTCAACGGCAAGTCCGGCATCGGCAAGTTCAACGTTCGCTACATGGGCGAGGTCATTGCCGGCGTGTGCGACTTCGACCCGTTGAAGTACCAGAAGAAGAAGGACCTGCGCCGGGGGACCCGGGCCGGATCCACCTCGATCTACTGCTGCCAGGAGGCGGCGGCGGACGCGCGGCTGGACCTGGCCTCCATCGACAAATCGAGGGTCGGTATCTTCATCGGCATCACCGAACACGGCAACGTGGACACCGAGAAGCAGATCTACGAGATAAGCCAGTTCAACTACGACACCAAGTTCGTTTCGCACCACTACAACCCCAGGATAGTGGCCAACAACCCGGCCGGCGAAGTCACCCTGAACATGGGCATCACGGGGCCCGCCTACACCCTGGGGGCGGCCTGCGCCGGAGGCAACATGGGCCTCATCCAGGGGTACCAGATGCTGAAGCTGGACGAGGTGGACGTGGCCCTGGGCGGCGGCGTCTCGGAGACCATCCACGCCTTCGGCGCCTTCGCCAGCTTCAGGAGCGAGGGAGCGCTGGCTTCTCACGAAGACCCGGAGAAAGCCTGCCGGCCATTCGACAGGGACCGCAACGGCGTCGTGGTATCGGAGGGCGGCTGCATCTTCGTGCTGGAGAGGCTGGACGCCGCACTGGCCCGTTCCGCCCGGATATACGGCGAGGTCGTGGGCCACGCCGTGAACTCGGATGCGCTCGACTTCATTCTGCCCGACGCCGGGGGACAGGCCCGGTGCATGAGTCTGGCGCTGAAGAAGGCCGGGCTGCCGCCCGACGCCATCAGCATCATAAACACCCACGCGACGGGCACCCCTCAGGGCGACCCCCAGGAGTGCAAGGCCATCCGGCAGGTATTCGGCAACAGCCCGCACGCGTATATCAACAACACCAAGTGCATGATCGGTCACACCATGGGGGCGGCCGCCGCCCTGGAGCTGGCCGGCAACCTGCCGTCGTTCCAGGACCACATCGTCCACCCCACCATCAACGTGGACAACCTCGACCCCAGCTGCGCTTTCGATAACCTGGTCATCAACAAGGCCCGGAAAGTTGACAAAGTCGACTACATCCTTAAGAATGCTTTTGGTATGCTAGGTATTAACTCCACAGTTATTGTTAAGAGATTCGATGGATAGGCAAGACCGCCCACTCGCTCATTCGAAAGGGGGATCGCGTACATGACCGCCAGCCAGATCAGGGCCGTCATTCTGGAGGTGATTGGCCAGATATTGCCAGATGAGGATCTGAGCAAGCTCAAGGGTGATGTCCGGATTCGAGACCAGGTGGAGATGGACTCCATGGACTTCCTGGACATCATCATGGAACTCCGAAAGAGATACGGCATCGAAGTCCCTGAGGACGACTACATGAAGCTTGCGACGCTCGACAGCGCCGTGGCCTACCTAGAGCCGCGCATGGCTCACCTCTAGATCAGGAGGCATTCCCACCCGGCCGTCCGGCCGGTGCGGTCCGCGCCGCCGTCGTCGACGTGAGCCTGAGGGGCGCCTTCCAGTTCCCGAGGACCCAGCAACACGTGTCCGGTTCAGCCATGGATTATGATGTTCTGATCATTGGGGCGGGGATGTCCGGCCTGGCTGCCGGCATCAGGCTGGCGTATTTCGATAGAAAAGTCTGCATCCTGGAGAGGCACTACCGTGTCGGCGGGCTGAGCTCCTACTATCGCCGCAAGACCTACGACATCGATGTCGGCCTGCACGCCATGACCAACTATGTCCCCAGGGGCGTGCGCCTTACACCCCTGCCCAAGCTGCTGAGACAGCTCAAGCTGCAGCCCGAGGACTTCGACCTGCGCCAGCAGCGCCTGTCGGTGACCCGCTTCCCGGAGAAGACGCTGCGGTTCAACAACGAATTCGACTTCTTTGTGGAGGAAGTCAACCGGAACTTCCCCGGTCAGGTCGACAATTTCCAGCACCTGGTGGCGGCCATTCGCGAGTACGATGAGCTGGCGCTGGACGCCAGGCCGCTCTCGGCCCGCCAAGTCGTCGGCTCCTATATCTCGGACCCTCTGCTCGTCGATATGCTCTTCTGTCCCCTGATGTTCTACGGGAGCGCCCAGGAGAACGACATCGAGTTCGGGCAGTTCGTCATCATGTTCAAGGGCATCTACTGCGAGGGTTTCGCCCGCCCGCAGATCGGCATCCGCCAGATCCTGGATACGCTGGTGAAGAAGTACGAGGCGCACGGCGGCGTGCTCCGGCTGAGAAACGGGGTGAAGAGCCTGCGGGTGGCCAACGGCAGGGTGGAAGCCGCCGTCCTGGACAGCGGCGAGGTGATCACGGCCGCCAGGGTCATATCATCTATCGGCCACATCGAGACCCTGAGGCTGCTGCCAGACTACGATCCTTCGCGGTTCCCTGTTCCGGAGGGCCAGATGTCCCTGGTGGAGTCGGTCCTGGTCCTGGACCAGGAGCCGGCCAGGCTGGGCTATGACACCACCATCACCTTCTACAATGCCTCCCACCGGTTCAGCTACCGCAAGCCGGACCGCCTGGTCGACGTCGGGAGCGGTGTCATCTGCTGTCCCAACAACTTCCAGCTGGACCGGCCCCTCCCCGAAGGGATGATACGCATCACAAACCTGGCCAACTTCGGGCTGTGGAATGCCCTCGGCGGCGAGGAATACAAGTCCCAGAAAGAGGTGTGGCTGCAGCGGACGCTGGAGCAGGTGGTCCAGATCATACCGGATTTCCGCGCTCACATCGTGTACTCGGACGTCTTCACGCCCAAGACCATTGCCCGCTTCACCGGTCACATCAACGGGGCGGTCTACGGCGCCCCCAACAAGATCAAGAACGGCGCGACCCACCTGGAGAACCTCTTCATCTGCGGTACGGACCAGGGGTTCCTGGGTATCGTCGGCGCCATGCTGAGCGGCATATCCATGGCCAACTACCACGTGCTGCAGAAGACCTGAAGAAAGGCAGGGCCCATGGCTCCAGACTGGCTCAAAGACACGAAACCCCGGTACGACGCGGTCGTCATAGGCAGCGGCCTCGGCGGACTGACGGCAGCCAATATGCTGGCCAGGGACGGCTGGTCGGTGCTGCTGCTGGAGCACCACCACAAGCTGGGCGGACTGGCCACCTGGTTTCCCCGCAAGGGCGGGCACATCTTCGATGTCTCGCTGCACGGGTTCCCCTACGGCATGGTCAAGACCTGCCGCAAGTACTGGAGCCGGGAGATCGCCGACTGCATCGTCCAGCTCAAGGGGGTCCGGTTCGACAACCCCCAGTTCTCGCTCACCACCACCTACGACACCGAGGACTTCAAGCGCACCATGACCGAAAAGTTCGGGGTCCCCTCCGCGACGGTAGACGGGTTCGTGGACACCATCAAGAACATGAACTTCTACGACCAGCACACCATGACCACCAGGGAGATGTTCGCCAAGTACTTCCCCGGCCGCGATGACGTGGTGCGCTTCCTGATGGAGCCTATCTGCTACGCCAACGGCTCGACGCTGGATGACGAAGCCATAACCTACGGCATCGTGTTCTCCAACTTCCTCTCCAAGGGCGTCTACATCTTCCGGGGCGGGACGGACAAGATCATCGGCATGATGCAGGCGGAGCTGGTCAAAAACGGGGCCGACATCCGCACCCGCTGCCTGGCGGAGAGGATCATCGTGGAGAACGGGAAGGTTACCGGGGTGGTGGTCAACGGCCGGACGATCGGGGCCCGGACCGTCGTGTCCAACGGGAACGTGAAGGCCACGGTGCAGAAGCTGGTGGGCGAGGAGCATTTCGAGCCCGGGTTCGTGGAAGAAACCCGGAGGGTCCGCCTGAACAACAGCAGCTGCCAGGTCTACATCGGCATCCGCAAGGGGGAGACGGTCGACTATGCCGGAGACCTGCTCTTCACCTCGGTGGCCGAGAGGCTGGACTCGCAGATGCTGCGCAGCCGGAACGTCACCAGCCGGACGTTCTCCTTCTACTACCCTGACACCCGGCCCGGCTCGGGCATGTACGCCATAGTGGCGTCCACCAACGCCAACTACGACGACTGGGCCAGCCTCTCGCCCGAGGAGTACCAGGCAGCCAAGAAGGACCTGATTGAATCCACGCTCGTGGTGCTGGAGAAGTACGTCCCGGGGGTCAGGAACAAGGTGGACTACGTGGAGGCGGCCACACCGCGGACCTTCGAGCGGTACACGCTGCACCCCTGCGGCACCTCCTTCGGGACCAAGTTCGAGGGGCTGAAGATCAGCATGGGCCTCCCGGCCCAGGTGGGCGGGCTGTTCCACACCGGCTCGGTGGGCATCATCATGTCGGGCTGGCTGGGCGCCGCCAACTACGGGGTGATCGTGGCCAACAACGTGGACAAGTACCTGAGGTCTTGACCTCGGACAAGGAGGGTGACGGTGCACGATTTCACGGGACAGACAGCGATTGTAACCGGCGGGACCAGGGGGATCGGCGCGGCGATCTCCCAGGGCTTCCTCGCGGCGGGGGCCAGGGTCATCGCCAGCTACTCGTCCAACGAGGCGGCCGCCCAGAAATTCAAGGAGGCGAATGCCCAGCACGCCGACCGGCTCGACCTGCGGAAATTCAACGTGGCCAGCTACGAAGATGTGGAGAAGTTCTACAAGTACGTTGAAGAGAAGCACGGCAGCTTCGAAGTGCTGATCAGCAACGCCGGCATTCGCAAGGACTCCGTGCTGGGGATGATGAAGGAGGCCGACTGGCGGGCCGTGGTGGACACCAACCTCAACGGCAGCTTCAACATGTGCAAGTTCGCCGTCATGGCCATGATGCGCAAGCGGTACGGACGGATCATCATCACCACCTCCCCCATGGGCCGCTTCGGCTGGGAGGGCCAGTCCAACTACGCCGCGTCCAAGGCGGGCCAGGTGGGCCTGGTCCGGTCGCTGGCCAAGGAGGTGGCCACCCGGGGGATCACCGTCAACTGCGTCTCCCCGGGATTCATCGCCACCGAGTTCATCGGCGACCTCACGGAGAAGGCGCAGCAGGCCTACCAGGCCCTGATCCCCATGAAGAGGCTGGGAAAGGCAGAGGAGGTGGCCGCCTGCGTGCTCTTCCTGGCCTCCAGGGAGGCGTCATATGTCACCGGGGCCACCCTGGAAGTGGGAGGAGGGCTGTAGACATGGATGAGGTCCGCAGGGCCATACCGCACCGCCCGCCGTTCCTGTTCGTGGACCAGGTGGTGGAGATCGCCGACCGGAAGATCAAGGCCACCCGGAGGATCGATCCCGAGGAGGCTTTCTTCAAGGGCCACTATCCCGGCTACCCGATCATGCCGGGTGTCCTGGTCTGCGAAGCCATCTTTCAAACGGGCGCCATCCTGCTGTCCCGGACCATGACCGACATCGGCGAAGGCGTCCCCGTACTGGGCCGAATCAACAATGCCAAATTCAAGCAGATGGTCAGGCCCGGGGACACCCTGGAGCTGGAGGCCGAGCTGGTGGAGAGAATCGGCACCGCCTACTACATGAAGGGCCGGGCATCGGTCGGGGGCAAGACCGCGGTCACGGTCGAGTACGCGGTGGCCCTGGCCAGGGAGCAGGGGTGAACATGGATTTCCTCGGGTTGGAGAACAAGACCTTCCTGGTGTTCGGGGTGGCCAACAAGAAGAGCGTGGCCTGCTTCGTGGGGCAGGTGCTGAGGGAGCAGGGCGCGCGGGCCGTCTTCGTGGTTCAGAACGCGGAGAAGAAGGAGAGCGTGTCCCGGCTGTTTCCCGGGGCGGATATCTATGTCTGCGACGTGGAGCGCGAGGGCGACATCGACCGCCTGGCCGGTGAGGTGGCCCAGAAGCACCCCCTGATCCACGGCATAGTCCACTCCATCGCCTTCGCCGACTACGAGGGCCAGATCAGGCCCTTCCATGAAACCAAGAGGAGGAACTTCCTGCAGGCAGTGGACATTTCCTGCTACTCGCTCATCAGCATCGCCAACTGCTTCAAGGGCCTCCTGGACCAGAAGGCCTCGGTGGTCGCCATCTCGATATCCAGCTCCAGGATAGCCGCGGAGCCATACGGCTTCATGGCGCCGGTGAAGGCAGCCTTGGAGTCCAGCGTCTGCTTCCTGGCCAAGTCTTTCAGCGCCTTCTCCCAGGTGCGCTTCAACTCGCTCAATTCCGGGCCGCTCAAGACATCCGCCTCGGCAGGGATCCCCGGCTTCATAGACTACCACCTCTTCGTGGAGCAGATGACGCTCCGCAAGAAGGGGTTGGAGACCAGCGAGGTGGCCAACACCGTGGCCTTCCTGCTTAGCGAGCGCTCGAGCGGCATCAACGCCCAGGGCATAGTGGTGGACGCCGGCATGTCGGTGAACGCCTTCGACGATGCCATCGTCAAGAAGACTGTGAGGCCTCACCAGAAAGGTGAGGTACCGCAGGGGTGAGGCCCTAGCTGACCCTCTACCCGGTGGTCATGCCGGTGGGCGCCGCCGTACGGCGGCTCTCGGGCCGGGACAAAGTGGCCGCCCTCAGCGAGTACGCCAGGGCCGCCCTACGGGTGAGCGCCGACCGGGCCGGCATCGCCCTGGGCGAGCTCTCCCAGGATGACGAAGGCGTTCCGCTGCCCTCCGGCGACTATGCCTGGTCCGTCTCCCACAAGCCGAGGTACGCGGCCGCCGTCGTCGGCCGGAGAGCCGTGGGGATAGACATCGAGGAGATCCGCCCCCGGCGGAAGGACATTTTCCCCTATGTGGCCAGCGACGCGGAGTGGGCCCTCTTCGGCGGGAAGTCATGGGACAGCCTGTACCGCTGCTGGACGGCCAAGGAGGCCGTGGTGAAATCCGCCGGCATCGGCCTGGCCGGACTCAAGTCCTGCCGCGTCCTGGACGTCCCGGACGGCGCCAGCGTGACCCTGTGCTTTGAGAAACGACGGTACGACATCGCCCAACTGCACCACGACGGACACGTCGTGGCCGTCCTCCGGGACGGCCGTCCCGTGGAGTGGGTGGTGCTGGACTGATCTCACATCAGCCGCGTGATCATCTTGCCAAAGAGCGGGCCGACAAAGTAGCACATGAACGGCACGAAGGCCGGCGTGAAGCGCCTGGCCAGCGTCCCCCGGCAGTCGCCCAGGTATTCAGTGAACGTCTTGTGCTGGTAGTGCAGCAGCAGCTCGGACTTCGACGTATCGTAGTAGTCCAGGTAGTACGGCTGCCGGGTGAACTTCCCGTCCGGCGGCACAGGCAGCCTCATGATCCCAAGGATGCCCCGCACCATGTCCCGGTAGAGCATCCGTCCCTTGGGGCCGCCGCTTATGACCAGCGTCTCGCCCCTGGCCGATTCAAAGTTGACTAGGGCATTCACCAGCGCCCGGGAGACCTCCTCCGGATGGCAGAACTCCATCCTGTTCTCCAGCGGGATACCGTAGAGCCTCTGAATGTCCTTCATCTCAAAGCTGGTGTACACGGACGCCGACAGCCGCAGTATGACGCAGTCGATGCCCATTTCCCTGATCAGGGTCTCCGCCTGGTGCTTCGTCTGGCCGTACACGTCCTTCGGGTTGGGGGCATTCTTCTCCACACTGACGGGCTCCGTGGCCACCGGCGTGGGGCCGAAGACGGCCACCGAAGAGGTGAATACCAGCGGGATACGCCTTCCGCTGCCCGCTATGGCCTCAGCAAGGGTCCTGGTGCCTCCAACGTTGACCCTGGCCGCCAGCCCCGGGTTGGCCTCGCTCACCGGGGGCAGGATCCCGGCCATATGAATGACGGCATCGATACCCTCTATCGCCTGGTGCACTGAGGCGGCATCCGTGATGTCTCCCCAGCAGACCTCTACCCCACGGCCAGCCTCTTTGACGCTCCTCCGGTTCCGCGGCGTGGGCAGATCGAAGACTCTCACCTGGAAGCCAGCCTTGTGGAGGGCCCGGCAGGTATCCACGCCCAGTCTACCCGCCCCGCCCGTTACCAGCACGCGCATCTGTTCCCCCTCCCCGGTACCGGCACCCTGCCCCACACACGCTTCCGCCAGCCGGCGCCGGCACTTTCTGCGGCTCAAACTGTTAGGATTATAGCTAGCATATGGCCGATTGTCAATCCTTTTGGCGGGCGCTCCTGCGCCGGCAGGGGTTGACAGAAGCCACATCCAGACAACACAATACAGCAGAGAGAGGACGACGGGGCCAATCAGTTGCTTTTCGGCAGACGGCTCACATTCGGCATAGTTGTCCTGGCCGCGCAGGTGCTGTTGCTGGCCATGACAGTGGCGTGGGTTGTCCAACTCACGCTGATCGCCATCAACGGCCACATCTGCTTTGAGGAAGGTAACTCCGCGATCCTCTACCTTGAGATCGCCGCCGTGACCCTCATCGGCATCTTCGCCCTGGCGGTGTTCGCCGTACAATACCGAAGGCTGGGGGAGAAGCGGGCCGGCGAAGACCGGCGGCGGCGCAGCGGGGACCAAGGCTAGCCTACTTCTGGACAGAGCGGCGCTTCCTGCCGCTCGAGAGGAAGCCCATGACGGCCGCCACCCCCAAAGACACCAGGCAGACCACCACGGCCATCTCCAGGAACGTCCAGACGATGGGAAACCAGGTGACGACCCCGTGATAGTCCACGGTGGGCCAGTCGTACTGCTTGAACGGGTAGAACCACGGCATGAAGGCGAAGACGTCCAGGAGCCGGTGCAGCAGGCCTCCGGCTAGAGCAAACCAGCCGTAGGCCGGCTTCACCAGGTAGAAGGCCCCGGCCACCAGCACCCAAATCAGGAGGGTGTGGCCGATGAACCTCCCGTCGGAGATCACGCCCAGTACCCAGAGCGGCTTGTCGATCAGGTCCGCGAGCATGAAGGCGAAAGCCGTTACCGCCGACTCCGGGGACAACACCCGGCCCCAGAAGCCCTTCGATCCGAAGTCTCCTGCCAGCCATGACCTGACCCGGTCCAAAACCTGCTCGCCTTCTGCCTTGAGATTGCGCATAATACGGTCCCTTCGGCCCTCAGTCTAGGCAGCCCTTGATGGGCTGTCAATTCAAACAGGCCTCAGCCAACACAACAGCGGGGCGGGCATCTCTGCCCGCCCCGCTCGTGTTCTGCCGGTTCCGGCCGCTATGCCGGCGGCGGCCTCCTGCCCTTCAAGAGCATGGCCGCTCCGCCGCCCACTACTCCGACCAGCGCCAGGCCGATGAGGACCCAGCCCCAGACCGGCACCCCGCCGCCGGATCCTTCCGTCTCCAGGGTCATGCCTTCCGACATGGTCACGTTGTTCGCGGCATCCTTGGAGACGACCCGGTAGTAGTACGTCTTGCCGGCCTCCAGACCTGTCAGCTCGACGCTGTGGCTGGTAACCAGGTTCGTATCCTCATCCGTGGCCTCGCCGTAGTCATCCGTCAGCCCGTACTCCACCCGGCTCGTCGCCGCTTCATTCGTGGTCCAGTTGATGGTGGCCGCGGAGCTCGTCTCCTCGGAGGATTCCAGCGAGGAGATCACCGGGCCGGTGCGGTCGATGGCCGTGGTGGTGAAGGTGTTCTCCGCGCCGTAGACCGGCGCACCATAGCCATCCGCCTTGGCCCTGAAGACGTACGCGGTACCGTCGGTGAGCCCGGTCAGGTTGGCGGTGAAGGCCCCGGCGGCCGTCAGGGTCTGGACGGTGGTCTCGGGGGCCCACGCCCCGCCGGCTACCTTCCATTCGAAGGACACGTTGACGCTGGCCTCCGTGCCCAGAGACGTCAGGTTGCCCCGGAGGGTGGCTGAGGCGGTGCCCACGGCGGTGGCATTGTCCGTCGTCACCGCGGGCGCCGTTCCCAAGGTGGTGAAGCTCCGGTCCGCGCCGTAAGCCGGGGCGCCGTCGCCCGCTGCCACGGCCCGGAAGTGGTAGTTGGTGTTCGGCGTGAGGCCGGTCAGGTCGGCACTGAAGGTGCCGGTGGCATTCTCGCTCACGCCCGTCGTGGTGCTGCCATAGGCCGTCGTGGTGCCCCACTCGAAGGACACGGTGACGTTCTCCGCCGTGCCCAGGTCGGTCAGGCTGCCGTTCAACGTAGCCGAGGTGGTGGTCACCGCGCTCTCAGCATCGGTGGTCACCAGGGGCACTCCCTCGGCAAAGGTGGTGAAGAAGCTGGGGCCGCCGTACGTTGTCAGGCCGCCCACGGCCACAGCTCTGAACTGATAGGCGGTGTTCGGAGCCAGGCCCGTCAGGGTGGCGCTGAAAGGACCGGCCGCGGTCATGGCCTGCGCCGCCGTGGTGCCACCCGCATAGGTGTTGTCCGTTCCCCACTGGAAGGACACGTTGACCGTGGTCGAGGCCCCCAGGGAGGTCAGGCTGCCGTTCAACGTAGCCGTGGACGTAGTCCGACCGCTGGCGTCGGAGGTGGCCACCGCCTGTTTGGGCAGCATCCGGAAGTCGTGGCCGGGGGTCTGGTTGTCCGCTACCGTGATCCAGTCTCCAACAGCCCAGGAGGGACCCGGATCAGCCGGCTCCGAGGCGAGCTGATGGTCGTTCCACCACTGGGGCACGTAGCCCGTGCCGGTGGCCACGATGCGGTAGTCCCCCGCCGCCAGGTTAATGTAGTAGGTGCCATTGTCATTCGACGAATCGCCATAGGTGACCAGGCCGCCGACGCTGTTGTACGCGGTCACCCTGACCCCGACGATCGGCGTCGCGTTGTCGGCCTCGAACACCTGGCCGGCTATGGAGCCGACGGTCCCCAGGCTGAAGTCGATGCCGGTGGTGTCCGCCGTATCGGCCAGGACCACCGGGGTGGCCGAAGCGAAGGACGTCACGTTGTCGTAGTACTCCGTGGTATGTCCCGGGGCAAAGGCCCTCACTTTGTACGTCCCCGGGGCCACGGCGATGCTGTAGCTGCCGTTGTCCGCGGAATAGGCGAAGCCGTAGGTGGTGCTCGAGGTAACGTTGTCGACGATCTCAACACGAGCGTCCTCTATCGGCTGCGTCGCGTTGTCGTAGACCGTGCCCGTGATGGATTTCCCGGGGGCGAGGTAGAAGTCCTTGTTTGGGGTGCCAACGCCATCCTCCACATGGACCACGATGGCCGAACTCTGAACGGTGGCGTTGTCATACCACTCGCGGAGGTAACCATCGGCCACCGCCGTCACGTAGTAGTCCCCCGTCCCCAGTCCTCCCACGCTGTAGCTGCCGCCGCCCATGAGGTCCACGCCGATCCATCTCCAGCTCGAGTCGTACACGGTGACAGCGGCCACCGGCCGGCCCCCGGCACCGTCCAGCGGAGTAGTCGTGCCATCGATGAAGACGCCGCCCGTGATCGATCCGGTCCCGGCGGCCGACACCGCCGCGCCGCCGACGCCGGCCAGCGACATCAAGGCCAGAGCCACTGCGAAGAGTACCCTCAGAAGATTACGCACCTGTGCACCTCCCTCTAGTTTTTTGAGCACCCGGCCAACCTCGGGTTAGTAGCATAGCACACTTTTTTTGTCAATGGAATAGGTCTAGATACCTATTGATCACGTTCGGGGCTGTGAAGCCCGTCCGCCCGGGTGGAGGAACCGGGGGACCGGAAGCGACTAATGGGGTAACTGGAGCAAAGCGGAAGACAGAAAAGACACTGATTTTGCGGACCGGGGACGTTGAACCGCTGCCTGTATGTGGTCACTTGGGCAACGGGGAGTCAATAGTGAAACCGACCTTCGAAGGTCGGTTTTTCGTTTTCTGGGAGAGTTTTGTCACCTCTGCAAGCCTCTCCTGAAGGGTTGGCCGGCCAGTCAGTCTCAGCCTGGGGGGTGTGAATGAGTCCGCACCGGGACTCACCTGAGACTGACCGGCCGGCCAACTCCATTTTCACGAGAGCAGGTGGGACAGCAGTATCCGCAGTCCTATGGCGATCAGGATGACCCCGCCCAGGGTCTCGGCCCTTTCCCCCAGCACCCGGCCCGCTTTCCGGCCCACCAGGAACCCCACCCCGGTAATGAGCGCGGCCACCACTCCGATGGTCAGCACCGGCACCACTATGCTCACCGAGAGAAAGGCGAAGCTGAGGCCGACGGCCAGGGCATCGATGCTGGTGGCCACGGCCAGGACCACCAGGGTGAAGCCCTTGGAGAAATCCCGCTCCCGGGCCTCGCTCTTCTCCCCGCGGAACGACTCCCAGATCATCCGGCCGCCTACGATCAGCAGGAGGGCGAAGGCCACCCAGTGGTCGTAGCCCGATATCAGCCCGACCAGCGTCTTCCCGGCCAGCCACCCCAGCACCGGCATCACCGCCTGGGCCACGCCGAAGGCCAGGCAGACGCGGAGCGCATCCAGGCGCGAGGTGCCCCTGGCCGAGGTGCTGGCCGCCAGCGCCACCGCGAAACAGTCGGCCGACAGCCCGACGGCTATCAGCAGCACTGACCCGAAATCCAATCCCGACATCATTCAGCGCACCAGGTTCCTGATGGCCCTGGCGGCGCGCTCCACGCTGGGGAAGACAGGCACTCCGGCCTGCCGGAAGCTCTCCTCGATCTCCCGGCGGCGCACGTCCGCCGGACCGGGGGCCAGCACCAGCACCAGGGGCTTCCGCCCCTCCCGCGCGAAGTCCAGGAAGACCCGGTTGACCGCGCTGGTCACCTCCCTTGGATAGACATCCAGGAGGAAGCCGCAGTTCTCGTAGACCATTATGATGTCGATCTGCGGCTCGTCCGCCACCAGGTCCAGCGCCCGCTCCACCGCCGGCGCGATGGCCTGCCGCTGGCTCATGTCCACCGGGTTGGTCAGCACACTGCCAACCTGCCCGACGCAATCCACCAGGGCCGCGGCCGTTTCGCGGCGCAGGAGCGGCACCTCCAGGCCGGCCGCGGTGCAGACATCGGAAATCAGTACGGCCTCCCCGCCGCCGCCATCGGTCAGGCCGCAGATGGCCCCCAGGCGGCACCGGCGCCGGCGCCCGAACCGGTCCAGCAGCAGGAGCGTATCGCACATCTCCTCCAGGCCGCGGACCTCGATGGCCCCGGCCTGCCGCAGGGCCCCGGACCACACCTCCGGAGACGAGGCCAGCGCGCCCGTGTGGGAGAAGATGGCCCTTTCGCCGGCCCGGCTGCTGCCGCCCTTCCACACCACGACCGGCTTCATCCGCGCCGTGTATCGCATGGCGGCCATCAGGCGGCGGGTGTCCCTCGGTCCCTCCAGGTAAAGGCCGATGGTCCGGATCTCATCGTCGAGCGCCAGGTATTCCAGGAAATCGGCCGCCCCCAGGTCCCCGGCATTGCCTATGCTGACCCCCTTGCCGAAACCGAGGCCCTCCACGATACCGTATTCCAGGACCTTGCCCATGATACCGCCGCTCTGCACCACCAGCCCAACCGGTCCCGGGGGGGGCATGACATTGAACGGCCCGTATGGTATGCCGTAAGCCGGATGGCACACCCCGAAGCAGTTGGGCCCGATGATGCGAAAGCCCCCCTCGTGAGCGATACGGGCCATCTCCCTCTCCGCCCCGGCCCACTCCGGCTCACCGGACTCCGAGAACCCCGCGGTGTAGAACTGGACGCACTTGACCCTCTTCTCGGCGCACTCGCGCAGCAGCTCAAACGCGGAGGCCCGGGGCACACACGAGATCACCAGGTCGACAGGCCCGGGAACGGCCGCCAGGCCCGGCCATATCCGGTGACCGTGGAAACGCCCTTCCCTCTTGTTCACGGCCCAGACCCGGCCCTTGAAGCCGCTGGTCAGGAGGCTGGCAAACCACAGCGCGGGCACCCGGGACTCGTCACTGGAGACGCCGACCACCGCGATAGATCCCGGGTAGAAGACCGGCGCCATCTCCTGAAGCTTTCGTCTGTCCACTTCGGAATCGTCTACGAGGATGGCCTCTGGGCCAGGGTGACGCTGGCCGTGAGGGTTCTGCTGCCGCGCTGATAGGTTACGGTGACGACATCGCCGGGGACGTGGCTGCGGATGGCCGCCCGGAGCTGGTCGCTGTCCGTCGTGTCCACGTCATCGAAACGGATAATGACGTCGTCCGGTTCCAGGCCCGCCCTGTCCGCCGGGCTGTCGGAGACCACTTCGACGACGAGCGCTCCGTGGTCCACCGCCAGGTTGTACTCCGACTGAATGGATGGGGTGACCGTCAGCATGGTGACGCCCAGCCATGCCCAGGACACGGACCCGCTCTTGATCAGAGAGTTCACCACGGGGATGGCGGTATCCGTGCTGATGGCAAAGCCGATGTTCTCATAGTCCTCGGCAATGGCCGTGTTTATGCCCACCACCTGGCCGGCCATGTTCACCAGGGGGCCGCCGCTGTTGCCCGGATTGATGGCGGCATCGGTCTGGATGAGGTCGTCGAGCACCGCGCCGCCTGACTCCTCGATGGAGCGCCCCAGGAAGCTCACCACCCCCTTGGTCCAGGTGGGCCCCTCGGGCAGGGCCAGCGCGTTGCCCACCGCCACCACGTCCTCGAGCAGGTTGAGCCGGCTCAGCGAGCTGCTCAGGAAATGCGCATAGGGAAGCTCCTCGCCCGGCTCGATGGCCACGACCGCCAGGTCCGTCTGCGTGTCCATGACCCAGGACACGGCATCAAAGGTGCGCCCGTCGTAGAGGGCCACGGTCAGGCTGTCGGCGTTCTCGACCACGTGGGCATTGGTAACGATGTAGCCCCGAGCATCGATGATCACCCCGCTCCCGGCACCCCTCTCCGGGACAGCCCTGAAGAAGCGGTCATAGGTAGTCTCCTCGCTGATGATGGAGACCACCGTCGGAGCCAGCACGGCCACCAGGTTGTCGCTGTCCAGAGAAGGCCCCACCTCGTGCTGCACATACGCTGGTTCCCAGCTCGCGTTGATGGGGTCCGTAGAGGCATGGTTCTCGTCCTCGCCATCGAGAACGTCATTGACCGTGACGCATCCGCCGACCGGCAACACCAGGGTCAGGATGATCAGCACGACAGTGACGACGTACCTGGCGCTCTTCAAGGCTGGTTCTCCGGCTGGCATTATAGCACCATTCGGCCCGGGACCTCACGGGGCAGGCCGCGTTACGGCCGGCACAGGCTCCACAGTATACGGGGCATGCTGCGAATGAAGGACGTGGCCGGCCACTGGAGCTCGCGCTTCAGGCAGGTGGCTCCCACAGCCAGCTCCTCTTCACCCTGGCCGGGCGACGACCCCCCGTGCCCATCGGCACGGCGGTCGATGGCGGCGATCAGCTCCATGTCCTTCCTGATCCTGGCCTCGACCTGGCCGGCCTCGGCGGACTTGATAACGCCAAAACGCGCCTTGGCCTGATTGAAGCCGATGGCGGCTTCATAGGTGACGTCCACGATATCCTGGCGGGTCATCCAGTCCGTCTCGTAGCTCAGCATGTGGCTCCAGGCCGGCGACACCAGCGCCTGGCGGTGCTGCTCGAGGGTGCGGTACAGGAGGCGATAGCCGAACTTCTCCGGGTGATCGAACACCTCGCTCCCCGGATCGATGAACGGCGCCAGGGGGGATATGTGCGGATGCACCACGTTGCCCTTGCCGTACTCCTTCAGCAGTCCTCCCATGTAGTCGACGGTGCCCATCACCGAGCGGCGGTCCTGTTTCGGCAGGCCGATCATGTAGAAGAGGTCGAACCTCCGGCAGTTGTTGGCTATCGCCGAGCGGATGGTCTCCTCGACGTCGGCGTTGCGCCACCCCTTGCCGAAGGCCCGCCGCACCTCTTCGTCGTGCGACTCCGTGGAGATCTGGATGTTGAAGTGGGGAATGACCCGGCTGACCTTCTTGAAGAAGTCGTCTCCCGCGGGCGAGAACAGCTCCAGCACCACGGGCCCCTTCACGCCGCGGCGGCTCATGGCCTGCAGCAGCTCGTCGTCATACCCGTTGCCGGCCTGGCGAATGTCGCCGATGATGAACACGGGGCCCCGCAGGAAGCGCTGTATGCTGTGGATATCATCGGCCACCATGGCCGGGCTCCGGTAGGCCAGCCCCTCCCGATGGCACATGTTCTTGAAGGCGTAGCGCGATCCACCGCAGGAGTGGCAGTTGAGGGTGCAGCCGCGGCAGGTGAACACAGCCGTGACCGGGTAGTCCAGCCAGTTGTTGAAGGGCAGCACACCGGCCAGGGACCGGTAGCGGATGACGGACTTCACCGGATAGCTATAGTCCAGGGGTATGCCGTTCAGGTCCGGCAGCACCCAGGACAGTGGATTGTGGTGGGGCACCCCTTCCCTGTCCTTCCAGCTTACGTTGGGGAGATCGTCGAACGGTCCCCCGGACTTGATGCGCCGCATAAGGCGCAGCATGGGTTCCTCGGTGGAATCGCCGCTCACCACGAAATCAACCTGCGGGTACCCGATGAGCTCCTCATGGAAGAACGTGGCCGAGAGGCCGCCGAAGATGACCGGAATGGACGGGTGGAGCCTCTTGACCACACTGGCCAGCTCCAGGCTGCCCTGCGCATGGGGCAGCCAGTGGAGGTCGATCCCGAAGGCCGCCGGGTGCAGCCGGCTCAAGAAACGCTCGACATCGAAGCTGGGCTCGGTCAGCATCCGGTTGGCAATGTTGACGATCCGGGTCCGAACGCCCGCCTTCTCGAGGTGCCCGGCGATGCTGATGAAGCCGATGGGGTACATCTCGAACACGGGCGTGGAGGGGATGACGTCGCTTATGGGGCCGTAAACGATGGAACGCTGGCGGAAATCGTAGTTGCTGGGGGCGTGCAGCAGAACCAGATCAGGCGTGCTCACCGGGAAGTCTTTTCCAAATCATGTCATCTCAGCGCGAGTCGCGAGTAGTTTATGTATATCATGACGATTGTCGAAAAGCAAACCGCGGGCGCGGCGGTGGCGGGCGCCGCCCCATTTGTTCCGCCGCCGGGGAGGCGCTAAAATGGGTCCATCCGGCCCGCCTGTCTGATGGAGCGCCATCAGCGACGGCGAGGCATCAGAGGGATGCCGCCGGCCATCGGGGGTGATTGCGTGTCAACCGAGAAGACAGCCTGCCTGGAGTCGTTCTTCGAGCCCCGCTCCGTAGCCGTGTTCGGTTCCATGAGGGAACCGATGGGCGAGGGCCTGACCGCCATGCGCAACATGCTGGAGTTCGGCTTCCGCGGCCGGCTCTATCCCGTCAGCCGTTCCGCCACCGAGGTGCTGGGCATGAAGGCCTGCCCGGACCTGGACGCCGCGGAGGAGCCCCCCGAGCTGGCGCTGGTCATAACGCCGCCGCCGACGGTGCTGCCCATTGTTGAGCAGTGCGGCCGCCGCGGCGTCAGGGCGGCCATAGTAGCCACGGAGGGGTTTGCGGAAGCCGGCCCCGACGGCGCCCGGCTCCAGCGCGAGCTGGTGCAGACGGCGCACCGTTTCGGGATGCGCCTTCTGGGGCCGAACACCCTGGGCGTCCTCAACACGGCCCGCGGCCTGGTCACCGGGCCATACCCCTTGCGGGGCAAGAAGCCCCGCGCCGGGGGCGTCAGCTACTGCACGCAGACCGGCTTCCTCACCTTCGCGGTGCATCCGGTCAGTGACCTGGGCTACCCCATCAGCAAGATATGCGACTTCGGCAACAAGTGTGACCTCAATGAGGCGGACATCCTGCCGTACCTGGCGGATGACGAGAGCACGAACGTGATATGCATGCACCTGGAAGACATCAAGGACGGTCAACGGTTCAGGCGTGCGGCCGAGGCGGCCGCCGCCCGGAAGCCGGTGCTGGTTCTGAAGCCAGGCCGCAGCGAGGCTGGAGCCAGGGCAGCCTCCTCCCACACCGGATCGCTGGCCGGCAACGATCTGGTATACGAGAACGCCCTGAGACAGGCCGGGGTCATCAGGCTCAGGACCTGGCGGGATTACTGGGAGATTCCCAGAACGCTGTCCATGCAGCCCCTTCCCGCCGGCAACCGGATCGCCATCGTCACCGCGACGGGCGGCGCGGGAGTCATACTGATCGATGCGGCGGCCGAGGCCGGGCTGGCCCCGGCCGCTTTTGCGCCGGCAACCTGCCGCCTGCTGGAGGAAATGTCACCCCGGCTGGCCCGCAACCCGGTCGACGTCGGGCCCATGATGTCCGTGCGGGATGACCCCTTCAACATCTACCTGGAAGTGGTGCCTGCCATCCTGTCGGACCCCAACGTTGACTGCCTCACCATCGTGTGCCACCTGGGTCAGCCCATCGTCGATGTGCTGACCAGGCTGGCGCCCGAGATAGCCCGCAGGGGCAAACCCGTCACCACCTTCGGCTACGGTATTGACCTGGCGGACATGCAGGAGTCGGCCCGCCGGGTGGAAGCCCTGGGGCTGCCGGCCTACCTCGACCTGGAGAGCGCGGTAAAGGCCCTCGGTGTGGCCGCGGCCTACGCGCGCCAGCGCGTGCGCCACCAGGCGCGCCGGGAAGGGAGCCGCTGAACAGGCCCATGATCAGGTTGAACCTCCGCTGGGGCAACCAGGCCAACGCCACCGACCCCCTGCTGGAAGCCCCCGGCTCGCTGGTCGCGGCTGTGTTTCTCCAGGCGTACCTGATCGCGTGGTTGCCGTTCATGGCCCTCTGCATCGGTGTGTACTTCCTGACCGCCGCAGCCACTCTGCTCGTCGTCCTGCTTTGCCTTCCCTGCGTCCTGTGGGACCGGATCCGGCCGAGGCGCCGCCCCCGATAACAACTTGTAAGGGAAAGGGCCCGCCTCGAGAGCTATTTGAGAACACTCCCCCTAGAGTCGCCCAGCACCCTGTGCTACGCTTGTCCCGATATGATACCCACGCCCGGCATGGTCACGCGAGTCCGGCTCGGACTGCTTCATCACCCGGGACCGAGCTCTGGTGAATAAGGAGCGAGATGGTGGCAGCGACTAGAACGGAAGGGCTGCAGTTGCAGAAGCCCGCCCTGGAGGAGCCCCTCCCGCAGGACCTCGCCGGGCAGCCGCCCCCCAGGCAGGGCCCCACCAAGAGGAAGCGCCCTGTAAGGAAGCGCCCCGAGGCCAGCGTCCGCCAGAGCGGTGACCAGCTCTTCAGCGAGAGCAAGTGGGACCAGGCCATCGAGGCCTATGACAAGGCCGTGGCCGCCAATCCGGAAGACGCCGCCGCCTGGAAGAACCGCGCCTCGGCCCTGGTCCACCTGCAGCGATACGAGGAGGCCTTGCAGAGCTACGACCGGGCCCTGGACCTGGACCCCAACGACGCCGGCACGTGGTACAACAGGGCCGCTGCCCTGGATGAGGTGAAGAAAGGGACAGAGGCCGTGGACAGCTACGACCGGGCCCTGGCCCTGGACCCCAACGACGCCGACGCGTGGAACAACCGGGCCAATGCCCTCTACAGTCTCAAGCGTTACCTGGAAGCGTCCGAGAGCTACGATAAAGCTCTGTCACTGGACCCCAACAATGCCTCGTCATGGAACAACCGGGGCAACTGCCTGTATATCCTCAAGAGCTATCAGAAGGCCGCGGAAAGCTACGAGCAGGCGCTCTCCATCGACGCCGGAAATGCCGGGGCCTGGCACAACCGCGGCAATGCCCTGGCCCGCCTGGAGCAGTATGCGAAGGCGGTGGAAAGCTACGACATGGCCGTCGCTCTGCAGCCGGAGAACGCCTCCAGCTGGTGCAACCGGGCCAACGCCCTCTACATGATGAGGCGAGACCGCGACGCCGTGGACAGCTATGACGAAGCCCTGGCGCTGGACTCCGCGCTGGCGGCAGCCTGGAACAATCGCGGCAACGCCCTGGTCCAGCTGGAGCGTTACCAGGAGGCAGTCGAAAGCTACAACGAAGCCCTGGCGCTGGACCCCAACTACGGAGACGCCTGGAATGAGTGCGGCAACGCTCTGGCGCACCTGGGACGCTATGACGAGGCCGTACAGAGCTACGACCGGGCCCTGGCGGCCAACCCCAATAACGGCTCCACGTGGTACAACCGCGGGAATGCCCTCATTCACCAGGGACGCCACCAGGAGGCCGTGGAGAGCTACGACAAGGCCATGGCCATGGATGCCAATCCGGCCGATACCTGGAACAACCGCGGCGCGGCTCTGAGCAAGCTCGGAGACCTGGACGAGGCCCTCGCCAACTATGGGAAGGCCGCGGAGATCAACCCGCACCAGCCCAGCTACCTCTTCAACATAGCCTCCGTCCATTTCACCACGGGCCGTGACCAGGCGGCCCTGGACGCGATCGAGCAGTACCTGCAGGTGAGGCCGCTGGACGCAGCCGCCTGGGACATGAAGGGCTGCCTGCTGCTTCGGGCGCATGCCAACCGCGAAGCGATGGCCGCCATTGAGAGGGCCTGCGCCATCGACCCGGCCAACGCGTCCTACCAGTATCACATGGGAGTTGTGCTGGAGCGTCTGAAGAGCAGACAGCAGGCGGTCCGCCACTTCCGGATGGCCCTGCGGCAGGACGCGAACTTCCAGGATGCGGCCGAGGCGCTGGGGAACATGGAGTCAGAGAGGCCGACCTGGTGGGACTGGTGGTTTCGAAACTCCTGGCCCAGAAGGATCGTGGGGACGGTCCTCGGCGGCCTCCTCATCACCTATGCCGCCATGCCCCTTTTCAGGGGCGAGGTGAAGATCGCGGGAGGCCTGGCGCTGAACATCGGGCAGAGCATACAGTACTACATACTGCCGGTGTCCCTCCTGGCCGCCATGCTGCTCCTGCCCAGCATTCTCAAGTGGGGAAGGCGAACCGCCGAAATCGACCCCCTGCCTTCCAGACCGGAACCCCAGCTTGCCCCCATCTCCGCACCCACCGAGCCCAGCGAAGAAGGGCGCGCTCGCACCACACCCGGGTGACCAAGCCCGGGCAATCAGAGCGGACGGCAGGGAACCAGAAAAAGGAAAACCCCCTCCGGGCCACCAGTGAGGGAGAAAGTCCACTCGCGCAGCAGAGGGGGCGCAGCGGCCCGGAGAGGGGGATGCACCAGCAGAACCACCCTCCATGCCCTTTGACTCCATAGAGGGCTTCTCATGTGCGCCGCGATGTCTGATTATAGCACACTAACCCTAGGGCTTTGTCAATACCCCCCCTAATCGGTAACTGTCAACCCTTGGTCGGCGGAATCCTGATTCCGTGTTTGGTTGTTCT
>CAYPDY010000008.1:0-36628 GCA_964409515.1 uncultured Dehalococcoidia bacterium | reverse complement strand
GAAGACACAGAATGGCGGACATCTCTGTCGGTTTGCCGTGACTTTGGTCGCATACCGCATGCCTATAGTAGACTAACCTCATCACTATAGTTGTCTTAGGAGGTGTTCAAATGATGTGGGATTGGGATGGCGGCACAAGTCTGTGGATGCTGGTGCCCATGTCCTTAATGCTGCTCTTCTGGGCAGGCGTGGTCGGCCTGGTTGGTTGGGTTATTGTGGCGTTGGCAAGGCGGTACGGCCCCGGCTCCACAACGAGCCCGAGTAGAGGCGACGCCATCGATGTGGCCAGAGAGCGATACGCCAGAGGTGAGATAGACCGGGCCCAGTTTGACCAGATCAGACGAGACCTGTCCTGAAAGACAGGCGGCCGTACGGAGGAGCTTCGATGAACAAGAGCATTTACCTGGCGGTCGCCGGCGTGGCTCTCGCGGCACTGCTGGCGTTGGCAACTCTGAGTCTTAGTTGGGTCTGGTCACACCGGGGCAGCTACCCTTCAGGTTCAAGTCCACTCGTCATAGACGAAGCGGCGGCGGCCGTGCAGCGATACCTGGACAGATACCAGGAGGACCTCGACCTGGTCGAGGTCATGGAGTTCTCTAAGAACTTCTATGCGGAAGTGGAGGAGACGGGCACCGGTATCCACGCCATGGAACTGCTGGTGGACAAGGCCACGGGCAAGGTGTATCCCGAGATGGGGCCCAACATGATGTGGAACACCAGGTACCACCACGGAAGGGGCATGATGGGGAGCACCGGCAGAGCCTCCCCGGACCGGGAGATGACGGTAACGCCCGAGCAGGCACGGGAGTTGGCCCAGCGCTATCTGGATGCCAATTTGCCCGGGGCAACGGTTGGTGACGCAGAGACCTTCTATGGCTACTACACTCTTCATACGCTGAAGGGAGAGCAAATAGAAGGCATGCTGAGCGTCAACGGCTATTCAGGGGCTGTCTGGTACCATAGCTGGCATGGGGCGTTCATCGGGATGAAGGACTACGAGTAGCGGTTGGACTACGATGGCGGTCTGCCCCTAAGGATAGCTTGGCGCACCTGGAGCAACGCCAATCTACCCTGTACACCCCGGTCAGCGGTTGCCACCATTGGACCTGCCCGCAATTCGGGCATCTCTTGTTACCGGGTCTGTGCAGAGGCGGATCAAACCAGGCCATACTCCACACCTAGCCTTTCGGGTTCACCTTCTGGGTTCTTGGTAGTGGTTCTTCCACCCGTCTGATGGATGCGGCCCACCATTTGCCCAGGAAAGCGAGAGGAAAGATAAGGATGAATGCGGCCCAAATCCAACGGGTTTCAGCAAGAGACTCACCGATCAGCAGAAGCGGAGCAATTGCCAGCCATACTACTGCAAGGTACCGGCCCATGTCGTACCTTAGACTGGTTTGGCACTCGGCGCAATTCCACTTGTAGGGGTAGAACTGGAGTGGCCAGGGGCCCCAAGACCGATACCATCCTTGATGTCTCCCACAGTTCGGGCACCTCTTGTTGCCGGGCTTGAAGAATGAGTGGGAACTGCTGAGCGGTTCACGGATGCCCGCTGGGAGACTGGCCCCACAGCTCCTGCACAACTCGGCCTCATTGGGCGAGGGTTGGCCGCACTTCGGGCAGAACTTCTTCTGAGGAAATGCCCCTGCAGCGAAGGCCTTGAGCATACACCAAAGGCCAGCAGCCAGTCCCATAATCCCGGTTGCCAGATACACTAATCCATACTCGCCTCCTTCCGCGCCTTCAAAGCAGGAAACGACTCCCGCCATCATGCACGCGCCCCCAAAAAGGAGGGCAAACAGGACTCCAAGAAACGCCCTGTCTTTCCTCTTGGACCAACTGACAACAGTGTCGGCTATCCAGAGTGCAAAGAGGAAGAAGGTGAACAGCGCCAGACAGACAAGACCTTCCGTTCTCTACCTCCAGAGGTGGCTAGTTCGGCCAAGGCGGATCAAACCAGGCCGTGCCCACTCCTTGGCGATAGATTATAGCGTGAAGGACAGGATGGCACCAAAACGGGGGACTGCGGCTGCCTCGAGTCTACTTCTCCTCAGGGGAGCCGGCCTTTGAGTCTTGTGTCAACGCCCACCACGCAAGGCACAGGAGGGACCCGATCGATACCAGAATCACCCCGAGAACAAAGGGGACCGAGGCTAGCTGCCAGAGCTCAGAGTTATGGTCAAGGATCAAGGCCAGGATTCCCCAGCCACTGATGAACACACCGATACTGACCAGCGGAGCGCCGACGAGCACGGCCAGGCAGCCAAGGAAGCCGCTGATCTTGCCACCCCGATCTCGTCTGACTTCTTCAGAGCCGTTCGGCACCATCGGCCTCACCGCATGTTAGGCTTTGGGACTCTGTGCTGCAGGCTGGCCTGGCCTTCCAGCCTGAGCCAATGACAGCTCCTCCAGCTATCAGAACCAGCGCAACCGGTATGCTGGCCAACATGAAGGGATAGGGTGCTGGAGCAGCTATCCACCCGGCCATCGCTACCAGCATGGCTCTCCAGAAAGAACTCCTCTGTTTCATTTGCCTCTGTGCACGAGTGGCCCCAAGAGCTGCCCCTACGGTAGCTCCGAGCAGGGTACTCAAGAGGGCGAACAAGTACACCACCATGGCGGCCGTGTCGAGGCTGGCATCGTAGAACACGGTCGAGATCAACAGCAGGCCAAGCCCAAAACCGACTGTTCCCAGTGGCAGCCCGCCAATCAACACCCCTGCGACACTGCCGGCGATTCTTGGCCAAACAGTTGAAGCCTTATTGGGCGTATCCTCCCTGCTACCAGTCGGCTTGTCCACGACTCCCGCTATTCCACTCAAGCCACCATGCCGTCTTGAGACACTGGTCCCTCTATTCGAGACAGGAAGAGAGCGGACATCTCTGTCCACCCCATGGCCACCCTCACCCGGCAATCTGCTTCACACCCCTGCCACACACCTTGCAGGACTTGGCATCGGGCCATAGATGGCAGCCGCAACTCGGGCAGAGGACCTCTTCTCCGGGAGGCCTCTTCTCCCCGCACAGGCTGCAGGTCGCGGCGCCCCATAACCGTGAACCGCAACGTTGACACCAATCCAAGCCCGTCTCTGCCGTCTTTCTCTCACTGAACCAAGCTGCCAGGTGCATGACCCCGCTGGCAATCACAGCCACAGAGAACAGGACAGGTTCCGGTGGCGATTGCCCCATAACGTGACTTAACATAATCACGAAGCCCAACAGAAGCATGCCTCCAGGAATGAGGAGAAGCGCCTGCACGGAATGCCATTTGCAGGTGGTCAGGCAGACCACCGGCAATGCGAGGAAGAGGCCGCGATAGTCATCCCACACCAGCGCCACGATCAAGAGAATTAGGCACCAGGCCAGGGTGGCTATTTCAGCTGCCCAGCATATCGGGGTTCCGTGAGGGGGACCAAACACGGCAGACCAGCCCTTAACCAGTAGCTTTCTCATGCCCGTCATCTCCCTTGTCTCCCTGACCACGCTTGCAGTATTCCATGCCGACCACCTTGGCGTCTTGAGACCTTGGTCCCCATTGGCACCCTCCTCGGCGACAGACTATTGCGTGAAGGACAGGATGGCGCCAAACCCTTGGGCCTACGGGCCGTCAGCCGGCTTGGCCTTCCATCCTGAGCCGATGACCGCACCGGCCACGATGAAGACCGATGCAACAGGCATACCAATCAAGAATTCTGCGAGGGGCACCTCAGCAACGATCCCGACCATGGTCCCAAGAGGGACTCCAGCCACCATCCCGACCACAGCAACCAGCATCGTCCTCCAACAGGAACTCCTCTGTTTCATCTCCCTCTGCGCAAGAGTGGCTCCAAGAGTTGCCCCTGTAGTGGCTCCGAGCAGGGCAGCCAAGATGGGGCACAAGACCAACGCCGCGAGCGCCTCTTCAAGACTGGCATCGTGGAAGGTGGTCGACAGCAGTAGGGTGGCAAGCCCGAAGGCAACAGCTCCCAGGTGGAGGCCGCCGATCAGAAGGCCTGCCAGACTGCCGGCGATTCTCGGCCAAACCGTTGAAGGCCTCTTCACCTTGATCTCTCCCCGACGGTCCGGCCTATCCACGAGCTCAGTATCTCCCACCACCAGCCATGCCGTCTTGAGACCTTGGTCCCCAGTTGGCGGACCTCGGGGAGAGTTGACCGTTGGGCTATACTCAGAAGTCATGCACTGCCCCAAGTGCGGCGCGGCCAACGACGACCAGGTCGGCTTCTGCAGTCGCTGCGGTGTCGCCGTTCAGACGGCGGGCCCCGATCAAGCTGCCGCGACAGATCCCGGTCCTGCAACGGTGCAATACGCTGGCTTCTGGAGGAGGTTGGGGGCCTACCTCATCGACCAGTTCGTCATGCAAATACCGTACATCTTGATGATCCCCGTCATCCTCGTAGTCGGCATCTTCATGCCCGAGTCATGAGCGCCGGGAAGCCCTTCTTGGGCTGCAGCAACTATCCGCGTTGTCGCTACATCAAGGACCTGTAGTTGCCACTCTATTGCACCGGCATTGAGGCGGATCCCAACGGCGTTCAGGTTTGGGTCTGACCTTCCAAATCCGTTAGGCATTGGGGCAATTCGACTCTGGTTCGTGATTCTTGGTGGGCCCTCTTTCTGGCCACAGCGCGGCTAGTTGAGCGGCGTTCTGACTGCTCCTTCGCCTTCTGCCACACGGCAATGAGATAGGAGACAAAAGCGCGGTCATATCGGGTCTTGGCCGCCTGGAAGTGATCTGTCTTCAGGTCACGCTCGAACTGCCGCAGAGTCAGTTCGTCGTTCTCATCCCACCTGTCACCGAAGCCTTTGCAGCCTTGCACGCGAGGGACCGGAACATCATATGGAAGGTGACCTTGCCGACCCCGCGCTTCCAAGCGGTCCTCCAGGACCTCCCACTGCTCCGTAGCCATCTCGGCCCACATCCGAGCATCCTGAAGGGCCAGTCCCTCCCAGTCAATATCTGGTTCATCAAGCCGTCTAGACAAGCGCTCAGCCAGCGCGTCCATTCCGTCCTCTTCGGCTCGTTTCTTGGCCTGTTCGTAGGCCTCCACATGAGTCTCGATCGCCTTTCGGCACACCTCGGAGATATTGGTAACCGACTTCAGGGGTGCCATCCTCTCGAAGAGATCATCCGGAATATTGATGCCTATTCTCATGGTCCCCTCCTTTGCCCATATCAAAGCATACGATTTCTAGCGACATACGTCAAGCCAATGACATACTCTTGGGGGCCATCCTAGCCATCTGATTGCCTGCATGAGCGTTCGCACAGAGAAGCGGAATGTGTAGCCGACGCTGCCGAACCACTCGGGGATCCGTGCCCAGGCTATCACAGAGAAGAGAGGTCCTTCGTCTTCTTCATTCTCCCTTCAGCCAAGCCAACTCCCCGCGAATGTTTGAAATAATCCTTTCAAGTATTCCAAAATAGACCCATTTTGGCGTGCCAGCGCGGCCGCAGCGAAGCGATCTTGCTTTGTCCAGTGTTTACGCTCAAGCCAGGCAACTCATAGAATCGACACGTGAGCCAAGCAAGGGGCTATCTCAAGGAGGCAAACCATGAGGAACGCCAACCAGCAAACGCCAACGGCGAATCCGGGTGGGGACAGGGGAGCATCCGGCTCAACAAAGGGGGATCAGGAAGAACTGGAGCGGGTGACGCGATTCGAACGCGCGACCCCTTGCTTGGGAAGCAAGTACTCTACCGCTGAGTTACACCCGCTCTCTAGGGGTAAGTCTAGCTAAGTCCGCCAAAACCAGTCAAGACAGAACTTTACATAACACTGCGAGAAAAACGGAAAAACACTATTCCGCCGGCGGGGCTGTCTCGTCCCGCTTCCTCCGCGCGTGGAAGGCCTGGTGGACCTCTTTCAGCTGCCGGTCCGTAACGTGCGTGTACACCTGGGTTGTCCGGATGCTCTCGTGCCCCAGCATCTCCTGGACGGACCGGATGTCCGCCCCGGCGCTCAGCAGGTCAGTCGCGAACGAATGCCTCAGGGTGTGAGGCGTGGCCTTGACCGCGATTCCGCAGAGACGGGAGTACCGGTCCACCGCCATCTCTATGGACCGCGGGGTGAGGCGCATCTTCTCCCCCCCCTTCGCCATGTCCACACCACGGGAATAGCGGATGAACAGCGGTCTGAACCCGTCGGTGCGCGACTCCAGGTAGCGTTTGATCCAGTCCACCGCATCATCGGACAGGAATACCACCCTGGGCTTGCTGCCCTTCCCAATCACACCGAACTCCTTGCGCTGCAGGTCCACCTGGTTCCGGTCAAGCCTGGCCAGCTCGGAAACCCTCAGACCTGTGCTGAACAGGGTCTCCAGGATGGCCCTGTCGCGCAGGCCGGTGACCGTCGAGGTATCCGGGCAGGCGAGCAGCCTCTGCACCTGCTCCTGATTCAGAAACGACACCGTCCTCTGCGTGGCCTTGGGCAGGTCGATCTTCTCGGGCGCCAGGGTTTCCACGCCGCGCTGCACTATGAGGTAACGCAGGAAGGCCCGCAGAGCCACGATATGGTAGCTCTGGGTGATCTTCTTCAGAGGGACCCCATCCGGGGCGCCCGTCAGGCGGGCCAGGTACAACCGGTACCTCCTCACCATGTCCAGCTCTATTCCCTCCGCCTCCACCCCCGGGTGGCCCTCCGCCAGCCACTGCGAGAACCGCCCCAGATAGTGGCGATACACCTTCACCGTCAGCGGCGCCAGACCCTTCTCCACCTCAAGATAGTCCAGGAACTCCGCGATCCCCTGGTCAACCTTCACCGCAATCCCCCTTTCCCGGGCGGCCCGGTACATTTCCATTGGTCACCGCCCCGAGCTACATGTTTTCCAACGTAGAGGTTGGCGGGTGCCCCATTTCGCAAACCCACCGGAGGCCAGTCATTTCGCAAAATTGCCGTCCCAGTTTCGGGTATTGCCTATTTCGGATAACGATACTTTTGCGAAACATACGCTCGCCCGGACGGCACTGTCAAGCCTCCGGGCCCGCCGCCAGCGTTTCCGAGATGCGTTGGAGCAATTCCTCCAGACCGGTGCCGTTACTGGCCGAAATCAGCATCATCCCCTCCTGGGAGATGTTCAGGCGCTCTTCCAGCTCCCCGGCCTCCGGTACCGCCGCGCCCAGCAGGTCCACCTTGTTCAGCAGCGTCAGCCTGGGCTTCTCCTCCAGGCCGAGGTCGTCCAGGATGTCCTCCACCGTCTGGCACTGCTCCGCGGCGTTCTTATGCGTTATGTCTACTACGTGAAGCAGCAGGTCCGCCTCCTCCAGCTCCTCCAGGGTCGCCCGGAAAGCCGCCACCACCGTCGGAGGCAGCTTGTGGATGAAGCCGACCGTGTCGGTGAGCAATACCGTCTCCCGGCTGGGCAGGGTCAGCCGGCGCGTTGTCGGGTCCAGCGTGGCAAACAGCTTGTCCTCCACCAGGACTTCAGCTCCACTCAGCGTATTGAGCAGGGTGCTCTTCCCGGCATTGGTGTAGCCCACCAGGGCCACCACCGGGATCCCGCTCCTTCTGCGGTTGGTTCTATATAAGGTACGGTGCTTGCGTACCTCCGCCAGCTCCTTCTTCAGCCGCTGCACCCGCCGTTCCACCAGGCGGCGGTCACTCTCCAGCTGCATTTCGCCCGGCCCCCTGGTGCCGACGCCGCCGCCCAGCCGCTCCAGGTGGCTCCACTGTCCGGCCAGCCGCGGCAGCAAGTACTGGTTCTGGGCCAGGTCCACCTGCAGCTTGCCCTCGTGGGTCTGGGCCCTCTTGGAGAAGATGTCCAGAATCAGGGCGGTCCGGTCGATAACCTTAACATCCAGGGCGTCCTCCAGGTTTCTTTGCTGGCGGGGCGACAGCTCGTCGTCAAAAACGACCATGTTGTACCCCGTTTCGCCCTTCAGCGCGATCAGGTCCTTCAGCTTGCCGCTGCCCAGGTAGGTCCGCGACGGCCGCTCCAGCCGCTGCTTCATCCGGCCCACAACATCGACGTCCGCGGTCTTCGCCAGGCTGGCCAGTTCCGCCAGGGAATCGTCCAGGGTCCACCTGTCCACGGACCTGCCGGACACCTCAACTGCTACCAGGAAAGCTTTCTCCCGGGCCTCGGTGGTGGAAAGCGTTTGTCTCGGGATTTTGCCTCCTTTATGTCACTTATTTATGTAAAGCGTCCGTTTTTATGTCAAGCCACCTATGTCAATCCAGTGGGCCGCGTCCGGCCGTTTTCGTGCTGGAAACTGCCCGCTTATGTTAAGCTATCTCCCGGCCCCGCCAGCCCGGCTCCAGGCCAGCAGTCTGGACAGGCCTTCATCGATGTCCGCATCCGCCGCCGTGACCGACAACCGGATGTAACCCTCGCCATATTTCCCATACCCGGTGCCCGGGGTCACCACCACCCCGGTGGCGTCCAGCAACCTGGCGGCATAGTCCGCCGAGGTATGCCCGTCCGGGATCCGGGCCCAGAGGTAGAGGCTCGCCCGGGGAGTCTGGACCCGAAGACCCATCTCCCGCAGTACCTTCAGCATGCGATCGCGTCTCGCCTGGTAGATGGCATTGTGGTCGGCAATGCACTTCTGGTCCCCCCGCAGGGCCTCGATGGCCGCGAGCTGGATGGCCTGCGGAATCCCGGAGTCCAGGTTGGACTTGAACCGCATCAGGGCGTCGCGCATTTCGGCATTGCCCACCGCCACCCCGATACGCCATCCGGTCATGTTGTAGGATTTGGACCAGGAGTGAAACTCCAGGCCGACGTCCTTGGCCCCCGCAACCTGCAGGAAGCTCATCGGGCGGTAGCCATCAAAAGCCACCTCGGTGTAGGGAGCGTCGTGGCACACCACCAGGTCGTGCTTCCTGGCGAAACTGACCACCCGCTCAAAGAAATCCCCCTCGGCCACCGCGCCGGTGGGGTTGTTGGGATAGTTGATCCACATGAGCTTGGCCCGCCGGGCCGCCTCCACCGGGATCCTGTCCAGGTCGGGCAGGAAGCCGTTCTCCTCGACGAGCGGCATCAGGTACGGCTCGCCCCCGGCGAACATGGCGCTGACCGAGTAGACGGGGTACCCCGGGTCCGGTATCAAGGCCACATCCCCCGGATCGATGAAACAGAAGGCGACGTGGCCCACACCTTCCTTGGACCCAATTAGCGGCAGGACCTCCTTGTCGCGGTCCAGGGTCACCCCGAAACGCCGCTCATACCACTCCACCACCGCCTGCCTGACCTCGTCCAGGCCGTAGGTCTCCGGATAACGGTGGTTGGCCGGCACCCTGGCTTCCCGACAAAGCCGGTCGACAATATGCCCCGGGGTCGGGATGTCGGGATCGCCGATGGCAAAGCTGATGACCTTGTCCCCCCGTTTCCTCCGCTCCTCGATCTTCCGCGAGATCTGCACGAAAAGGTACGGGGGCAGCTGTTCGATGCGCCTGGATACTCTCATCTCTCCTCCGAAGTCTGGCGACCGGGCCACTCGCCGGTGAAGACCACCTCCGCGGGCCCGGTGAGATAAACGCTCCCTTCCCGGTCCCACCTGACGGTCAGGGTCCCTCCCGGCAGTTTTATGTCAACCGGGCTGTCCACGTAGTCATGCAGGAGCGCCGCCACGGCGATGGCACAGCCGCCGGTGCCGCACGACAGCGTCTCCCCCGCGCCCCGCTCCCAAACCCGGGCGCGGATCTCGCCCCGCGACTCGACATGGGCGATCTCGAAGTTCACCCGGCGGGGAAACATCTCATGGTGCTCCACCCTGGGGCCGATGTCGGACAAGGGAAACCCCCCGACATCGGTCACGAAATGCACTGCGTGCGGGTTGCCCATGGAGACAAAGGTCAGCGCCAATTCCCGGCCGGCCACATCCACCCGATGGTCCAGTACCGGCGCCTTCCTGGCCGCCACCGCCACCGGCAGGTCCTCCGGCAGCAACCCCGGCCGGCCCATGTCCACCTGGAACCGCGTCCCCCGGTCCCGGGCCACCGCGGTCTTGATGCCAGCCGAGGTCTCGATGGAGATGCCGCGACGGGCATCGGTCAGGCCGGTGCCGACGACATACCGGGCAAGGCAGCGCAGCCCGTTGCCGCAGACCTCGGCCTCAGAGCCATCAGGGTTGAACATCTTCATGCGGAAGTCGGCCCGCTTCGATGGCATAAGCAGTATCAGGCCATCGCTGCCAACGCCGAAACGGCGGTCGCATACGGCACGGGAGAGCTTCGCCCAGTCGCGGCGCATCCCCTGCGCCTCTATCAGCACGAAGTCATTGCCGGTGGCCTGCAGCTTGGTGAACTTCATTGTCCGAACCGGATATCCCTGGAGCCCTTAAGGCTCAGGAAGCTGCCGTCGCCCACAATGACATGGTCCAGCACCAGTATCCCCAGCAGCCGGCCCGCGTCCACCAGCCGCCGCGTCAGCTCGATATCGTCCGGCGACGGCTCCGGGTCGCCCGACGGGTGATTATGCACGAAGATCACCGAGGCGGCGCTGGCCGAGATGGCCTCCTTGAAAACCTCCCGCGGGTGCACAATGCTGGAATCGAGGCTCCCCATCGATACCGGCGACATCCTGATGAGCCGGTTCCTGGTGTCCAGGAGCAGGACCAGGAAGTGCTCCTTCTTCTTGCCCTTCAAGGCACCGCCCGCCACGGACACCACGTCCTCCGGGCTCTTGACCTGCGGCCTGGACTCGCGAGGGCCCTCCGCCAGCCTCCGGCTCAGATCAAAGGCCGCCTTGAGCTGGGCCGCCTTGGCCGGCCCTATTCCGTTGACCTGGGAGAGCTCCTCCACCGAGCTGTCGGCGATGCCCCGCAGGCTGCCGAACTTGGAGAGCAGCTTCTGCGCGGTGACCATCACCGACTCACCCCTCACGCCGCGGCCCAGGATCAGGGCCAGGATCTCCTGTGCCGAAAGCGCCTCCGCGCCGCGATGGATCAGCCTTTCCCGGGGACGCTCGTCCGGCGGCAGGTCCCGCACCGTAAACGAATCCTTCACTTGGCCTTGCCTATCTGGGACCGAAGGTACGATTCCATGAACTCGTCCAGGTCGCCGTCCAGAACCGCTGTCGTGTCTCCGGTCTCGACCCCGGTCCGGTGGTCCTTCACCATCCGGTAGGGATGGAGAACGTAGCTCCTTATCTGGTTGCCCCAGGCCGCCGACTGGTGCTCGCCCTTGAGCTTGGCCCTCTCGTCAGCCCTCTTGGAGTTCTCCTGCTCCAGGAGGCGGGCCTGCAGCACCCGCAGGGCGATTTCCTTGTTCTGGTATTGCGACCGCTCGCTCTGGCAGGAGACCACCAGCCCGCTGGGCAAGTGCGTTATACGCACCGCCGAGCTTGTCTTCTGCATGTTCTGCCCGCCCGGCCCGCTGGAACGGAAGGTCTCCACCTTCAGGTCCTCCGGACTCACCTTCACCTCCATGGCCTCTTCCGCTTCGGGCAGGACCTCCACCAGCGCAAAGGAAGTATGCCGGGCATGGTCGGAGTCGTAGGGGGAAAGCCGCACCAGCCGGTGCACCCCGCGCTCCGCCCGGAGATAGCCATAGGCGTATTCGCCCTTTATCTCCAGCATGGCGCTCTTGATGCCCGCCTCTTCACCGGGCGATGTGTCCAGCACCTCGGTGTGGAAGCCCCGCCGCTCCGCCCACCTCACATACATTCGCAGCAGCATCTCCGCCCAGTCCTGCGACTCCGTGCCTCCCGCCCCGGCGTGAAGAGCCAGGATGGCATTGCGTGTATCGTATTCGCCCGCCAGCAGGAGCTGGAAATCCAGCCTCTCCACCTCGGCCGATATCCGGTCGACCTCGGAACGGACCTCCTCCACCAGCGAAGCGTCCTCTTCCTGGAGGGAGATGTCCACCAGCTCCATCAGGTCCTTCACCTTCTGCTCCAGCTTGCGCCAGCTCTGGGTCTCTTCCTTCAGCGCGCTGAGCCGGCGCATCACCTTGTTGGCCTCGCCCGGGTTCTGCCAGAAGTCCGGTTCGCCGGACTCCTTCTCTATCTCGGCAATACGCCCTTCCTTGCTGCCTACGTCAAAGACGCACCATCATGGCCGAAATGCGGTCGCGCAGGTCTTCCAGTCTTTCCTTCTCTATGAGCATCCTTCATTTCCTTCCCGATTACAGCATCCGGAGGTCATGCGGCGGGTTCAACCGCCCCCCCATAACTATACAATAATTCGTGCCTCAATTGGTACGGAATGCGTCGCATGAGTCGCGGCGGCGAACTTGCGGCGATTTCATTCCAGCAGGGCTTTCAGGTACGGGCCGGTCACGCTGTCTCCGCTGCCCGCCACCTGCTCCGGGGTGCCCTCGGCGATGATGCAGCCCCCGTATTTCCCGCCTCCGGGGCCCATGTCGATGACCCAGTCCGCCTGCTTGATGACGTCGAGGTTGTGCTCAATGACCACCACGGTGTTGTGGTTGCGGGTGAGCTTCTGCAGGATGGCCACCAGCCGGTCGATGTCGGCCATGTGCAGCCCCGTCGTCGGTTCGTCCAGAACATACAGGTTGCCCTTCTTATGGAGCTCGGCGGCGATCTTGATGCGCTGCGCCTCGGACAGGCTGCTTAGCGCCTGTCCGATGTGAAGGTAGTCCAGGCCCACCTCGGCCAGGATGCCGAGGCGCCGCCTGATCTGGCGGTCCTCGAAGTACTCGCCGGCCTCCACCGCGTTCAGGTTCAGGATGTCGAAGATGTTCTTCCCCTTGTGCCTGATGGCCAGGACCTCGTCCTTGAACCGCTGCCCGTTGCATTCGTCGCACGTCATCCGGATATCGTCCAGGAAATTCATCTCCAGGCTGATGAAGCCCATGCCCTTGCACTTCTCGCAGGCGCCGGCGGAGTTGAAGCTGAAGAGGGCCGGGTCGGCCCCGGTCGCCCCGGCCAGCTCCCGGCGCATGAGGTCGAACACGCCTATGTAGGTCACCGGCGTGGAGCGCGACGATTTCCCGGCGGGTGACTGGTCGATCACCACCGCTTCGGGGTAAATCTGGACGAAGGTGTCGTTTATCAGGCTGCTCTTGCCCGAACCGGCCACGCCCGTGATGCAGGTCAGCACCCCTTTGGGGATCCTGACCGTCAGGTCTTTCAGATTGTGCGTGGCGGCGTTCCTGATCTCATACCAGTCCGTCCATGCCTTCCGCGCGCCGGCCGGCTTCTGCTGCCCTCGCAGGTACTGTGCCGTCACGGTCTGGGCCCGGCAGAGATCGGCATAGGCCCCCTCGAACACGATCTCACCCCCATGGATCCCGGAGCGCGGGCCGACATCAATGACATGATCGGCGGCCCTCATGACCTCGGGGTCGTGCTCGACCACCAGGACGCTGTTTCCTTTGTCGCGCAGATGCCGGAGCATGGCCACCAGGTGCTCGGTGTCCTTCGGATGGAGGCCGATGGTCGGCTCGTCGAGGATGTACATGATGTCCACCAGGTCGCAGTCGAGCTGACGGGCCATTTTCACCCGCTGGCTCTCGCCGCCCGAGAGCGTCGACACCGGGCGGCTCAGGGACAGGTAATCGACGCCGATGTCGATCAGGTGGCCCAGGATGGAGCGCATCTTCCGGACCAGCGGCTCAGCCTCCGGGATGGAGATATGCGCCAGAAAGCCGTCGAGATCCACGAGCTCCAGGTCGGAGAGCCCGGCGATGTTCTTCCCGTCCAGAAGGACCGAGAGCGCCCGCGGGTTCAGGCGCGTGCCCCCGCAGGACTGGCAGTCGCTGTACACGAAATAGCGCTGGTACGCGTTCTTGCGCGCCTCGGGCAGCTCATCCTCGCTCTTGTCTATATAGCGGCGTTCCAGGCCGCGCACGATGCCGTCGAACTTCTTGGCATAGACGCCGGCCCCGTGCGCCTTGGTGATGGGGACCGCCTGGGCATAGAGCAGCCTCTGCATCTCCTCCTCGGTGAAGTCCTCCAGCGGCTTGTCCGGGTCAAAAAGGCCGCAGGCATTGATCTCACGCCAGTTCCAGCCGCCCACCTTGTAGTCCGGGTGGGTCACGGCGCCTCCCCGGAGGGACTTCCCGCGGTCGAGCAGCAGGTTGAGGTCCACGGTGATGCGCTTGCCCAGGCCTCTGCAGTCCAGGCACATCCCTTCCGGGTTATTGAAGGAGAAGAAGAAGGAGGGGCCGATGAACGGCTGGCCGAACCGGGAATACAGCAGCCGCAGGTATGTCGAGATCTCGGTGGCGGTCCCGACAGTGCTGCGGCTGGTCCGGCCCATCGTCTTCTGGTCGATAACGATGGCCGTGGATATGCTCTCGATCTCATCGATGGGCGGACGCGAGAGCTTCGGCAGCCGGCGGCGGGCGAAGGAGGAGAACGTCTCGATCAGCTGGCGCTGCGCCTCGGTGTAGATGGTATCGAAGACCAGGCTGGACTTGCCGCTGCCGCTGACGCCGGTGAAGACCACGATCCTGTTCCGGGGAACGGAGACAGTCACGTTCTTCAGGTTATGTGTCCGCGCTCCGCGTACGACAATATGAGTCTTCATGAAACACCCCGTAGCTGGGTCCAGACTGATGCGGGTTGGCAGGGTTTAACAGCGTACTCCCGGGGGGCGAGAAGATCAAGGCGAGGCCGGGCCCCGGGGGCGACGGCGTCCTTACGCGCCGCCGTCCCATCCGGCCAGCCTGGCCCACAGCCACCAGGCGGCGTAGGCCTTGAGGTTGGCGTTCAGCGGCTGGCTGTGGGCGGAGGAGCAGCTGTACCAGTCAGTGCCTTCGGTGTGGGAGCTCTGCCACTCGGTGGCCCAGTTGCCGCCGGAGTAGCCGCAGGAGTCCGTCACGTCCTTGTCCCCGAAGTACTTCCCATCGGGGTCGTAGCTCTCGATGTCCTCGAAGTCATAGAGGATCCTGTGGTTGGCGGCGCAGTAGTCCCGTATCTGCTGGTTTCGCAGGTGCAGATTGCCGGTCAGCCCCGAGCCGTTGGTGTGGCCGGTCATGTACACGAAGCTGACGCCGGGATAGTCTTCCTCCAGCTCGCTCATGAGGTTGAGATAGGTCTGGATATCGGCCTCCGAGCCATCGGCCTGCCCGCACCACGACCACATGATCACGTTCACATCCGGGTTGGAGTTGAGGTAGGTCCGGGTGGCGTCTGCCCAGGCCGTCCGGTCCGGGTTCCCCAGATCGGACGCCCCGGAGAACGGGCTATCGCGGAGGTCCAGGGCACCGTCGGTGCCGCCGTTGTTCCACGCATACGTCGACCCGCCGTGGGGCGCGTTGGCGAAGTCCACCAGGCCGGCCATCCCGGTGGTGATCTGGCTGCCGTGGGACGTATGCCCGTAGGCGATGTGCAACTCCGTCCTGGCCCTGTTGATCCACTCCAGCGGCACGTCATCCAGGCCGGTGCACCGGTGGTCGACGATCATGGAGCCGGTGGCCACCGGCGTCACGTCCGGCACCACTTCCTCCTGCTCTTCATTTTCGCTGCCGTCCTGGCCGCCCTCGTTGGCACATGACATGCCCAACAGAAGGCTCAGCGCCATCACCGCTATCACGGAAAACCGCGCCAGCTCTTTCAACATGCCGGACCTCCTAGTAGATCGCCGATCAGTCTTAGTCGTCCGGAACCGCACAACCCACGCGATTGAGAGGATTATGTGACACAACGCCATGAAGCGGAGGCAGGCGCGCCACCCTTGCCAAGTGATCAGCCGGCCCGGGCTACCTCCACCAGGGCAGTGTTGTAGGTGAAGGAGCCGCCCGGGGAGTGCTCTTCGCTGGTGAGGACGTTGGCGCACCCCGCCCGGTCCACCCCCTTGCCGTCCGGTGAATACCAGGCGCCGTGCGGGACGTCCACTACCCCCGGCATGATGCGCTCGGTGACCTGGGCCTTAATGTCGATGGTGCCCCGGTCGTTGAACACCCGCACCATGTCGCCGTCCTTTATGCCGCGCACCCGGGCGTCGGCCGCGTTGATCATGACCGTGTGGGGCTGGAGCTCCCGCAGCCAGGGTATGTTCTCGAACTGGCTGAGGGCCCGCCTCTTGAGGTGGCTGGTGACAAGCTGCAGGGGGTACTTCTTCGCCAGCGGGTCGCCGTGGCCTTCCTTGCCCTCGAAGTACCGGGGGATCGGCGTCAGGCCGGGGATGCCCAGGTCGGCCCACTGCTGCGAGTAGATCTCGATCTTGCCCGAGGGCGTGGGGAAGGGGTTCTTCGCCGGGTCTTCGATCTGCTTGCGAAAGGCGACATAGGGGATCAGCAGGTTCAGCCGATAGATCCCCTTCTTGCGAAACCGGCGATAGTCGTAGACGCCGTTCGCCATGGCCCTGTCTTCCAGTATCTCCTCTTCGCTCCTGGTGAGGTAGCCGTTAAGGCCCATCCTGTGGGCCAGGTCGGCGGCAATGCGCCAGGGCGGCCGGCATTCTCCCCGGGGCTCGATGGCCTTGTTGACTGCACCGATGTAGGCCGAACCCACACCGTAGGTCACGTCATTCCGCTCCAGATAGGTGGCCACCGGCAGGATGATGTCGGCGAACCTGGCCGTCGGCGTCATGAACTGCTCCTCGACCACCACGAACTCCAGCGACCGCAGCGCTTCCGCGATCTTGTTGCTGTTGGGGAACTGGACCAGGTAGTTGCACTGCGCGATCACCATCGCCTTGAAGTCGGCGTGGTAGCCGCCCGCCTTGCCCTTCAGGATAGCGTCGGCCAGCTTCGAGAAATGGATACGGGGCTCCCGGTACGAATACGGCCCCGGCTTCTTCGGATAGCCCTTCTCCACCGGATTGGGAACGTGCTCGATGGAACTGATCATGGGATTCATCGGGTAGGGGAAACCGCCCATTATCGATTCCCAGGCCCTCGCCCCGGCGTCACCCCCGTGGACGCCCACGTTGCCGGTCATGGCCGCCAGGGTGATGGCCGCCCGGTGGTACTGCTCTCCGTGGGCGGTGCGGCCCGGGGCGATGCCCGTCATCAGGGCCGCCGGCTTGACCATGGCATAGTCCTGCGCCAGGTGGACAATGGCGGCCGCCGGCACTCCGGTTATGGCCGCGGCCCACTCCGGGGTCTTGGGAACGCCGTCCTCGTGCCCCAGAACGTAGTCCCGGAACTTGTCGAAGCCGACGGTGTACTTGTTCAAGAAGGCCTGGTTGTGCAGCTTCTTCTGGATTATGACGTGGGCCATGGCCAGCAGCATGGCCGTATCGGTCCCCGGCCTGATGGGTATCCACTGGTTGGAGAAGGTGGCCGCGCTGTCGGTGAAGCGGGGGTCTATGCAGACGATCCTGGCTCCCGCCTCCTTCGCCCTGGCCAGGTACCAGCAGGTGTTGGTGCCGTTTACGGCGTCGGCCGGGTTCCAGCCCCACATTATGATCAGCCTGGAGTTCACCAGGTCGTCGCGGGTGTTGCTGCAGAAGTAGGTGCCGTAGGAAACCAGCGAGGCATAGACTCCGGCATGGAAGGAGGTTATCCCCCAGGGGGAAGTGAAGCCGCCGAACATGCCCAGCAGCCTTGCCAGGCCGCCGAAGTTGTTCAGGGTGCAGACGTCACCGGTCATCTGCGCCAGCATGATGGAGGCCGGCCCGTAGGTGTCCCTCACCCTTTTGAGCTCGCTGGCAGTCCTGTCCAGCGCTTCGTCCCAGGAGATGGGCTCGAACTTCCCTTCGCCCCGCTGGCCCACCCTCTTCAGCGGGTGCAGCAGGCGATCGGGCGCGTAGACCCTCTGACGGTAGGCGCGGCCTCGCAGGCAGGCGCGAAGCTGGGGCTCCCGGCCATCGTCCCCCTCAATCCGGGTTATCACGCCGTCCTTGACGTGGACCTTCATGAGACAGGCGCCGCCGCAGTGGCTGGCGCACATGGTGTGGACTATCTTCTCGCCCTTGTGCTTGTGCCCCTTGCCGTCGCTCATTGCCGCCTCTTGCTCCGCTCCCTGGGCCACAGCAGCTCGGCCACCACGCCGCCCACACCCGCGGTGTCCAGGTAGGCGAAGGCGGTAAAGCCGAAGTGCTTCCAGAAGACCGGTTCAATTCCCTTCTGCCGGAACCCGGCCAGCAGGCCATCGAAATCGTCCACTCGAAATCCCAGGTGGTGCAGCCCCTGGTGACCGGCCTGCAGGAACTCAGTGTAGATGTTATCCCCTTCCAGGGGCTGGATCAGCTCGATCTGCAGGGGACCCGAGTCAGCGAAGGCCACCTTAATGCTGGAATCAGTGGGCCGACCTCTCAAGGAGACGCCGTCAAACCGGACCTCCGGCACGACGGAGAAGGGACCCAGGCCGAACGCGGAATGGTAAAATGCCGCTGCCTTTTCCAGGTCCCGCACCACCAGGCCCACCTGGTCCACCGGCGGCAGAACGATGCCGGATGGAGCAGCCGTTACGCCGGGGTCCCCTCTGCTCTTCCCGGACTCCTTCCTCTCGAACAGCTCCACCATCAGTCCGCTGGTCTTGTCGGCCTTCATATAGGCAAAGGCGGCCGCGTCGGAGAACCTCTGGCTCCAGAGGGGCTCAACGCCCTCCCTGGCCAGCGCCGCTGTCATCCCATCGATGTCCTTCGCCCGGAAGCGGAGGTGCTGCAGTCCCTCGCCGTGGCGCCTGAGAAAGTCCGAGTGCGGAGTCTCCCCCTCCAGCACCTGGATCAGCTCGATCTCGACCTCGCCAGAGCGGGCAAACGCCATCCTCAGCCGGCAGTCTCCGGTCCGCCCATCGTAGGTGAATCCCTTCTGTTCCCCCTCGCGTACCCGGAACGGCCCCCAGCCGAAAACGGAGCCGAAGAACTCCACCGCCCGATCGACATCCCTCACCACGATGCCGATCTGCTCGACCGAGGGCAATCTGACCGCGGGTTCCATCATCGCTATCTTCCAGGCCCGCCTAGATGGGCAGGGGCATGGTTTCTGGCTTCGGCTTGAACACCACCGCCGGCTCTATCCTTTCATGGTACTTGAAGCCAACGGCGTGGCGCGTCTTGCCGTGCTTCGCCTCCATCTCCTCCAGGGGTCCGGCATCCAGCGCCCGCATCGGGCACCCGGCCACGCAGATGGGAGGCTTCTCCTCCATCCAGCGGTCGAGGCAGAAGTCGCACTTCTGCATCTTGGGGTTCTTCTCCTCCCCGAACTGGGGCGCCTTGTAGGGGCAGGCCTTCAGGCACTTGTCGCACTGGTCCTTGCCCAGGCACAGGTCACGGTCGACCAGCACGATGCCATCCTCTTCCCTCTTCGTGATGGCCTTCACCGGGCAGGCCTTCAGGCACACCGGCTGCACGCAGTGGTAGCAGGCGCTGGCCATGAAGGCCACAAAGGGGTGGGGGTACTTGCCCCGCTCAATGGTGGTCACCCGCATCCAGCTCGCCGGACCGGCCGGCACGTCGTGCCAGTCCTTGCAGGCCACCACACAGGTGAAACAGCCCGTGCATCTGGTCTGATCAAAGTAGAAAGCCAGCTGCATATGCCTCCTCCTCGCGCCTCAAGACGGCCCGGCCGTCTCCTGGTCCACCCAGTCCATATAGTCCCGGTTGCCCGCCACAATGGGCAGGGCCACCACCTCCGGAACGGTGTAGCTGTGAAGCTTCTTGACGATCTCGGTGATCTCGGGCACCAGGGCCGCCCGGGTCTTGATGATCAAAAGGAATTCCCGGGCTGAGTCCAGCTTCCCTTGCCACCAGAACCGGGAAACGGCCCCCGGGACAACGCTGACGCAGGCCGCCTTCCTCTGCTCCAGCAGAACGGCGGAGATCCTCCCGGACTCCTCCTCGCTGGAGGCCGTGACCAGGACCACCACCTGGCCGGAGCCGCCGGTCACCCCGCCTCGCCCGGCCTGGCAGGCCGGGCCCGCCGCGCTCCCGGCTTGTGCGCCTTTACGGTTATGCTCAGGAACTTGTGCTGCTGGCGGTCCTCGACCGTCTCCACGTAGAAGTCCCTCTCGGCGGTCACCTCGACCTTGCCGAATCCGGCGTTCGCCATTCTCCCCAGGTAGTCGCCCTTTTCCAGGGCGCCGGCGATGCAGGCCGACCAGGCATCAAGATCATTCCTCAGTCGCGCGGGCACCGCCTTCTCGGAGACGATGTCTGAAATGGTGAGACGCCCGCCCGGCCTGAGCACGCGCAGCGCCTCTCGAAATACCTTGTCCTTATCGGTGGACAGGTTGATGACGCAGTTGCTGATGATGGTGTCCACTGACCCGTCATCCACGGGGAGCTTCTCGATCTCGCCCAGGCGGAACTCCACGTTCTTGAAGCCATTGGCCCTGGCCAGCCGCTTCGCCCGGGTCACCATCTCCTTAGTCATGTCGACCCCGATGACCTTGCCCTTCGGGCCCACCTTGCCGGCGGCGATGAAGACATCGATACCGGCGCCTGAACCCAGGTCCAGGACCACCTCGCCCTTCTTCAGGCTGGCCACGGCCGTCGGGCTGCCGCAGCCCAGGCCCATGACGGCCTCCTTCGGAATGCGCTCCAGGTCGGCCTTCGAGTAGCCTATCTCCTCGGCCTGCTCCAGTGTGCTGGCCTCTTCACAGGAGCATCCGCAGGAGCAGGACGGCTCGCTGCAGGCGATCTCGGCATACCGCTCCTTGACGCCTTCCTTGATCTTCTCTTTTCTCACCGGTCACCTCTCCGTTCTGCGTTCGCATCGCCTGAGCCAGCCTGCCGGGCCATACTCCGTAAATCATAGCTCATACTCCGCGGGCATTCAAAATGACGCGCCCCGGCCCCGGAACCGTCAGCGAAGGCGCGCTCTGCTTGTCCATGATGAACCCGGCCAGTATAATCAGATCACCCCGGCCCCATCGTCGCTGGAGGCCGCCGCCACCATGACACGCTTGGAGGACTGATGCGAGATAACGATGCCGGCAAGCAGCCCAGCCCGCGGGACAACACTTCCAGGAAGAAGGAGCCCGAGGTCGAGATCACGGAGATGGACGTGGATGACGTCGCGCCGGTCTTCCACCTCGGCGAGCAGATTTTCACTTCCGATACCGTCCCCACCCTCTACCGCACCTGGGACGAGTTCGAGGTGACGTCTCTCTTCAACGATGATCCCGAGTTCTGCCTGGTGGCCAAGGCGGAGGACGTGATAGTGGGATTCATCCTGGGGACCACGGTCACCAAGACCCGGTCCGCCTGGAAGTACGGCTACATTGTGTGGCTGGGGGTCTCGCCTGACTTTCAGCGCGGTGGCCTGGGCAGCCGCCTCTTCGACAAGCTGGCCGAGAAGATGATCGAGGACGGGGTGCGGATCTTCATGGTGGACACGGACGCCGACAATGAGCCGGCCCTGAACTTCTTCAAGAAGAAGGGGTTCGGGAATCCGGAGCAGCAGGTCTACCTCACCCTGAATGTCAAGACCTACCAGGAGAAGCCGCACCGGGGCCGCCGCCCGCGGCGAAAGCAGAACAATGACCACGAAGCCTGAGATGACCGCAGACGTCCAGCCTGAAAGGCTCAGGGCCCTGCTGAAGGACCTCATAGACATCTACAGTCCCTCCGGGAAAGAGGAGGAGATACTGGAGTTCACGGAGGACTACCTGAAGAAACACGGCCTGACGGTGGAGAGGCAGGCGGTGGATGAGAACCGCTTCAACCTGGTGGTCATGCCGGAGAAGACGGAGAACATGGAGCTGTGTTTCGTGGGCCACCTCGACACGGTGACCGCCTGGGATCTCGATGACTACGGCTTCCACGAGGACGAAGGCAACATCACCGGCCTGGGCACGGTGGACATGAAGGCCGGCTGCGCCGCCATGATGGAGGCTTTCACCGTATTGGCGGAAACCGGCACGCCGCTTCACTCCCTGGGGCTGGCCCTGGTGGTGGGTGAAGAGCAGGAAGGCGACGGCGCCAAGACGCTGGTCCGGGAACACAGCTTCCCCTGGGCGCTGGTGGCCGAGCCCACCAATCTGGTCCCCTGCCTGGGGCACTACGGCTACCTGGAGGTCCTGCTGCGCACCAGGGGCAAGATCGCCCACTCCTCGATGCCGGAGCTGGGGCAGAACGCCATCGAGGCCATGCTCAAGCTCCTGCTCAAGCTGACGGAGTACGCCGATGCCGCCCCGCAAGGGCTGGTCTACAACATCCGGCAGCTTTCCGGATTCCCCGGCGGGTTTGTAGTGCCTGACAGCTGTGAGGCCTGGCTGGACCTGCACCTGCCCCCGGACTCCAGAATGGAGACCCTCAAAGCTGACCTGGAGCAGCTGGTGGAAGAAGCAGACGAGAACATCTCCGGCATGGATGCCTACATCAGGTTCGAGAACGCCCATTCCGGCTATCTGATATCGCCGAAGCGCCCGGTCGTGAAGAAGCTCAAGGAAGCCTACCACAGCATGTCTCTGCCGTGGGAACCCCAGGTCTTCCGCAGCCACTCTGACGGCAATGTGCTGTGGGCCGGGGGCGCCGACCCGGTGATCCTGGGCCCGGGCAACCTGGAGACCGCGCATACCCCGGAGGAAACGGTGGACTTCCAGCAGGTAGTCCAGGCCGCCAGCCTCTACCTGACGTTCGCCCGGTCCCTTTGATCAGCCGCGAGAACCCGGCCACTCGCTCGTGATATGATTTAGTCACCCCAATGAGTGAGATTAGTCCCGAAAGGAAGATACTGTCAGACTGCCGCACGGTGGCGGTGGTGGGGGTTTCGCCCGACGCCGAGCGCCCCAGCCACGGGGTGTTCTGCTATCTGAGGGACCAGGGATACCGGGTGATACCGGTGAACCCGCGGTTCCCCCGGATACTCGGAGAGACCTGCTACCCGGACCTGGCCGCCATCCCGGAAAAGGTGGACGTCGTGGACGTCTTCCGCCGGTCTGATGACGTTCCGCCTATCGTCGAGCAGGCCATCGCCATCGGGGCCAGGGCGGTGTGGATGCAGCGGGGCGTGGTCAACGAGGCCGCCGCCGGGCGGGCCAGGGAAGCGGGCCTGCAAGTGGTAATGGACAAGTGCATGAAGATCGAGCATCTGAGGATGAGACAGGCACAAGAATAAGGGAGGTAGACGATGGCCAAGACGAATGAGAACCTGGAGCACGCTTTTGCCGGCGAGAGCCAGGCCAACCGCAAGTACCTCTTCTTCGCCGAGAAAGCCGAGGAAGAGGGGCAGAAGCAGATCGCCCGCCTGTTCCGGGCTGCGGCCGAGGCCGAGACCGTCCACGCTCGCAACCATCTGCGGGTCCTGCAGGGCATCAAGTCAACCGGGGATAACCTGTCGGCCGCCATCGGCGGTGAGCATCAGGAGTTCACCCAGATGTATCCAGGCTTTATCAAGGAAGCGGAGGCCGAGAATCAGAACAGCGCCCGGCGCAGCTTCGACCTGGCCAACCAGGTGGAGCGGACCCACCACGGTCTGTTCCAGGCGGCGCTGGACAGCCTGAACCAGGGCCAGGCCAGGGCCGAACAGCCGTTCTTCGTGTGCCAGGTCTGTGGCCACACCGTGGAGGGAGCCGCTCCGGACAGGTGCCCCGTCTGCGGTGCTCAGGCCAAGATGTTCAAGAAGATTGACTAGCTTCGCAGCGATGAAAGGACAGCCTTGAGGGTCCTGGGCATCATGGGAAGTCCAAGGCTGGGCGGGAACACCGACCTCCTGCTGGATGCTGCCCTGAGAGGGGCGCTGGGCCTGGGGGCGGAGGTGGAAAAGGTCATCGTAGACCGGCTGAACATATCGCCCTGCCGCGAGCACTACGGCTGCCTGGAAGACGGCCAGTGCGTCATCAGAGACGACATGGATGCGCTGTATCCCAGACTGCTGGAAGCGGACTGCGTAGTGGTCGCCTCGCCGACGTTCTTCTACGGCGTCACCGCCCAGCTGAAGTCCCTCATTGACCGCTGCCAGGCCCTGTGGGCCCGGAAATACGTCCTGAAGCAGACCTGGCCAGGCGCCGGGCGCCGGGGCGCGTTCCTCGGGGTAGGCGCCACCAGAGGTGAGAAGCTTTTCGATGGATCCATAGCCACCGTCAGGTTCTTCTTCAAGACGATCGGAGTGGAGTACAGCGAAGAGCTCCTGGTCCGGGGTGTGGACCGGAAGGGCGAAATACTCCAGCACCCGTCGGCGCTGCGGGACGCCTTCGATCTGGGCGCGAGGCTGGCCGGACGGGGCACAGGCCGGTAGGCTGGCTGAAGCCGGAGCCATTTCAACAAGACCGCGGTCAGGGCGTATCATTGTGATAGCAGGCATGACGCGCCAACGAGTTGGCGTTGAGAGCCAACAGGGGAGGAGGTAACCGGAGATCATGGCCCACGATATGGAGAAAACCGCAAAGGCCCTGGAGACGGCGCTGCAGATGGAGGCGGAGGGGAAGAAGTTCTATCTCGATGCCGCGGCCAGGGGCGGGACCCCGGTACTGACGAAGTTCTTCAGGCGGCTGGCGGCAGACGAAGACCAGCACGCCCAGAAGGCCCAGGAGATCTACGACGCCATCAAGGCCAGCAAGGGCTGGCCGGAGAAGGAGACCGTCTTCAAGCATGCCACTACACTCAAGAGCGTGCTGGACGAGGCGTTTGAGGACATGGATGCCCAACCGGTGAAGCCGGGGGAGATGGAGCTGGAGGCCTTCAAGGGGGCCATGGCCCTGGAGGACAAGAGCTACACCTTCTACAAGTCCCGTCTCGAGGAGGCGGAGTCTCCTCACGAGAAGTCCTTCTATAAGGCCCTTACCGCCGAAGAGCGAATGCACTACCTGTCCCTCCTCGACTCCTATGAATACCTGCTCAACCCGCAGGGCTGGTTCACCAAGAAGGAGCGCTGGGGGCTGGACGGCTAGGCCGGTTGGTAGCGGCGGCGGTGTCTTGACACCTGCGCCGCCGCCTGAGTAACATAGGCTCAACTCCTTCCTGTCCCTGTTTTGCGACAATGGCGATTGATATTGACCTGCTGAAAGGGATTCCCTACTTCGCCGGCCTGAGTGAGTCGGACCTCGAGGCCGTCGGCCAGCACATGTTCGAGCAGTCATTCCAGCGCGGCGACATGATCCTGCTCGAGGACGACCCGTCAGAAGTCATCTACTTCGTGGTATCGGGAGCCGTGAAGAGCTTCAAGACATCCATTGAGGGCAAGGAGCAGACCCTGTGCCTGCTCCGGACCGGTGAATCCTTCAACGACGTGCCCATCCTCGATGGAGGGCCCAACGTGGCCAGCGCCATGGCCATGACGCCCGTCCTGCTCTACGGAATGACGAAGACTGACATCGAGGAGCTCCTCCAGGAGAACCCGGCGGTGGCCAAGAACGTCATCAGGGTGTTGTCGAAGAAGGTGCGCCACTTCGTCTCCATGGTGGAGGACCTCTCATTCCGGGACGTGACCAGCCGGGTGGCCAAGCTGCTTCTGGAGTATGCCACGGACCACGGCGGGCCCGAGGAGCCGCATCGGCCCAGGCTGACCCAGCAGGAGATGGCGGCCATGGTGGGCACGGCGCGGGAGGTGGTGGGCCGGTCGCTGAAGGTGCTGGAGGATGAGGGAGCCATCAGGATGGACCGGCACCGGATCGTGGTCACCAACAGGAAGGCACTGCAGGAGTTGGGCGGGGTGAGCTCATGAGAGCCGCCCCGACGGAGACTGAGGTCACATATCCACGGTTGACAGCTGTGCCAGAATAAGGAGTCGTTAGGGGTTGCAGATGTTTGATATGCCCATTGTCAACGCCGATCTGTGCAACGGATGCGGCCTGTGCATGACCGTCTGCGATTGCGGGGCCCTTATCATCACCGGCAGCATCGTCTCCATCCACGAGACTGACGAATGCGGCTACTGTACCGAGTGCGAGGCTGTCTGCCCCACTGGAGCCATCCAGTGCCCCTACGAGATCATCATCGAGGACTCCTTCGAGCAATCCCTGGAACAGGGCTTCGGATAGTCCCTACGCCAGGACCCTGGCCAGGATGGGGTTGGACGTAAGCACCCGCGCGGGCGCCAGCCGGTAGCTGTTGCCGTCTCTCACCAGGAGCCCCTCGGCGGCCAGGCCGTCGAGCCGCGACAGGACTCCCTGCATCGATTCCTCGCCGAACCGGCTCACCATTTCGTCGGCGGCCAACCCCTCCGCCAGCAGGCGCAGGCGCAGCATGGCCTCTTCAGCCGCCTTCTCTTTCGGACCCAGCTGCTCCAGGTCCTCCACCGCCGCACCCGGATGGCTAAGGTAGCCCGGCAGGTCGGCGCGGTTCTTCCAGCGCCGGCCGCCCAGGTGCGAGGCAGCGGCGGGGCCCAGGCCGAGGTACTCTCCCCCGCGCCAGTAGTTCACGTTGTGCCGGCACTCTCTACCCGGCCGGCAGAAGTTGGAGATCTCGTAGTGGATGAAACCCTTCCCCTCCAGCACGGAGCGCGCCGCTTCGAAGAGACCCGCCTGTGCATCGTCCGAGGGCATATTGCCGGGCGGATCCAGCGCCAGCGGCGTGCCGGGCTCCAGGGAGAGGCAGTAAACGGACAGGTGCCCTACTCCGAGGCTGATCAGTCTCTCCAGCGTGTAATGCAGTGAGGCGGGCTGTTCCCGGCATCCCTGGCCGGGCAGGCCCACCATGACATCGGCGGAGACATCCCGGAACCGCATCCCCACCGCGCGGGACACGGCCTCCACGGCCTGCTCCGCGCTGTGCACCCGGCCCACACTGCGCAGCTCCCGGTCTGAAAGGGACTGAACGCCGACAGACAGGCGATGGAAGCCCAGACCCAGCGCTGCGCCGAGCCACTCCCCGGAGGCTGTCTCCGGATTGACCTCGACGGTGGCCTCGCCAACATGGGAGAGGTCAAAGGCCTGCCCCAGACCCTCCACCAGGCGCCGCAGGCTGGCGGTTTCCAGAAGGCTGGGCGTCCCTCCTCCCAGGTACAGCGTCTCAAAGGAGAGGCCGGCGTGCTGCCGGGCTTCCGACAGCACGGCTTCTACATAGGAGGGAACAAGATCGAGGCGGTCGGCCACTGAGTAGAAGTCGCAGTAGGCGCACTTGGAGACGCAGAAAGGGACGTGAACGTAAAGGCCTCTCACCCTACTCTTCCAGCTTGAGCAGGGACAGGAAGGCCTCCTGGGGCACCTCCACCGCACCCACCATCTTCATCCGCTTCTTCCCCTCCCGCTGCTTTTCCAGGAGCTTCCTCTTGCGCGTGACATCGCCGCCGTAGCACTTGGCCAGAACGTCCTTCCGCACGGGAGCGATGTCCTCCCGGGCGATGACATTTCCGCCGATGGCCGCCTGGAGAGGGACCTTGAACTGCTGCCGGGGAATCAGCTTCCTCAGCCTGTGCACCAGTGCCCTGCCCTTGGTCACGGCACTCTCCCGGGTGGCGATGTAGGAGAAGGCGTCCACCGGATCGCCGTTGACCAGTATGTCCACCTTCACCAGGTCACCCTGGCGATAGCCGATGAACTCGTAGTCCATGCTGGCATACCCGCGGCTGACGCTCTTGAGCCGGTCGTAGTAGTCCGCAATGGTCTCCACCAGCGGGAAGTCGTAGGTCAGGATGACCCTTCTGGCATCGGGGTGCTCCATGCCCACCAGCGTCCCCCGCCGGTTGTTGGAGAGCTCCATCACCGGGCCGACATGCTCCAGCGGCAGCACGATGTGAGCCCGGATCATAGGCTCCTCTATGTGGTCTATTTCCTGCGGCCTGGGGAACTTGGAGGGGTTGTCGATCATGATGGTCTCGTTTTTGGTGGTCACCACCTTATACACCACCGACGGCATGGTGGCGATCAGGTCCTGCTCATACTCCCGTCGCAGCCGCTCGATGGTGATCTCCATGTGCAGCATACCCAGGAACCCAACGCGGAAGCCGTGCCCCAGCGCCGCCGAGCTCTCCTTTTCATACACGATCGCCGAGTCGTTGAGCTGGAACTTCTCCAGCGCCACCATCAGCTTCTCGTAGTCGCTGGTGTTGATGGGGTACAGGCCGCAGAACACCATCGGCTGCAGTTTCCGGAACCCCGGGATGGCGGCCGTCTCAGGATGTGACGGCGAGACGATGGTGTCGCCCACACTAATGTCCGCCACGTCCCGAATCATGGCCCCCACGTACCCTACGTCACCCGCCACCAGCCTCTGGGCCGGCGTCTCCTGGGGCATGAAGCACCCCACCTCGGTAACGTCATAAGTCTTGCCGGTGGACTTCACCATGACCTTGTCGCCGGGAGACAGAGTACCGGAGAAGAGCCGGATGTGCGCGATGACGCCGCGATAGGCATCGTAGTGGGAATCGAAGATGAGGCCGGAGAGGGGCGCATCAGGTTCGTCCTTCGGCGGCGGAACCCGGGAGACTATGGCCTCCAGCAGCTCCGGCACGCCCGCGCCATCCTTGGCCGAAACCAGAAGCGCATCGAAGGCCGAGAGCCCGAGCAGCTCCTCGAACTGCAGCCGGCAGTCGTCGATCATGGCGTTGGGCAGGTCGATCTTGTTGATGACCGGGATGATCTCCAGCCCGGCGTCGACGGCGAAGTAGGCGTTGCCGATGGTCTGCGCCTCCACACCCTGCGTGGCATCGACCAGGAGCACCGCGCCCTCGCAGGCCTCCAGGCTGCGGGAGACCTCGTAGTTGAAGTCGATGTGGCCCGGCGTGTCGATAAGGTTCAGGACGTACTCCTGGCCGTCCTTCGCCCGGTAAGGAATCCGCACCGGCTTGGCCTTGATGGTGATGCCGCGTTCCCGCTCCAGATCCATGCTGTCCAGCACCTGCTCCATGGCCGAGGTGTGGATAACGCCGGCCAGCTCCAGGATGCGGTCCGCCAGGCTCGACTTGCCGTGGTCGATATGGGCAATGATGCAGAAATTGCGGATGTTCTTCATCTTTATGTCAACTTAAGGGCAGTCCACCGTGGCGCTGTCTGGGAACGAGTGCGGACGCCATCAGGTATAGTCTACCGCTTTGCCGGCAGGACTGCCCGGCTGAGGCCAACCGGGAACAGGGGGGGCCAGAATAGAGCGACGCGGATGGCTAGGGGCCACCCACGAACTTGGCGACCAGGTCCACCGTATTCACCACGTTGAGCTCCCGGAACAGCAGCGCGAACCGGGCCTCCAGGGTCTCGCCGATGGCGCGAACGCTCTCTTCCGGCAGGTCCCAGATCTCTCTCTTGAAGTCGCCGAAGGCCTTCTTCCTGGTCTTGTACAGGAACTGCTCCCTGGTCTCGCCCTTCTTGGCCTCGTTGCTGTAGTTGTTGACCAGTCGGGCGGCGATGTTGTCCGTGAGAGTCCTCGGGAAGTGCTCGCTGTCATAGATGATGTTCTGGAAGCCGGTCGCCAGATGCACTTCGGCCGTGCCGGCCTTGGGGAAGAGGGAGAAAGCCTCTTCCGGCAGCGTCGATGCGCCATGCTGCACCGCGCCGGCCATGCCGTAGTCCTCGCGGGCCATCTTCGACAGCTCCTCCAGCACCTTGAAATCGACGCTTACCTTGGCCAGGGACCCGTCGGGCAGCACCACCCCGCCGTGCGTCGTGCCGGTCTGAACGCTGATCTTGGATATTCCTTTCACCCCTGCTCCCAGCGCCTTCTTGTAGCCATTCATGAACGCCCGCAGGTCCTCGACCGTGCTGTTCCGACCCCCCACCTCCCCAATCTCCCCACCCACGGAGACCGCGACGCCTTTGGGTTCCATGCGGCGTATGAACTCGGTCATGCGGGCGGTAATGGAGTAGTTCCTCTCCTGCTGGCTGTCCATCGTCTGCTGCTGCAGGTCCACCACCGTCGAGGCATCGATGTCTATGTTCAGGAAACCGGCATCCACCGACTCCCGCACCAGGGCCTCGATCGCCGCAAGCTCTTTGTCAGGATCCGTGCCATACTTGCCGGCATTCACCTGGTAGTGGTCGCCCTGGACGAAGACCGGCCCCTTGAAGCCTTCCCTGACGGCGGCCGCCAGCACGCAGGCGGTGTACTCTCCCGGGCTCTGCTTCGTGTAGCCGATCTCGGAGCGGGCGATCTCAAAGACGAACGCGCCCACCTTATTCTTCAGGGCCGCTCGGAACACCGACCGGGCCGACTGGTAGGTCAGCCCGCGCAGGTTGATGGCCGGAACGGTTTTGTTCTGATACAGGCCCTTGCCGGCCGCCTCGTAGAGCCCCTGAATGCTGGCCGGATACACGCCCAGGGATGCCGCCAGCGCCTTGATGTCCCGCCGATGCTGCTGCCTCACCTCCTCTTCCGGTGCAAAGACAGCCCTCTCTATTGCAGAGTCGATCTTGTCAGCAGTTATGCCCATCTTCTCTCGTTCTCCATCATCTGGTATTTGGGGTCAGCCGCCGCCCAGGATGGTCCTGCGGCCGTTGTACCGTTCGGTGTCGTACTGCGTCTTCACGTCTACCAGGCTCAGCTTGCCGGCGACCTCGCTGATCGGCACGGAGGTGATCTTCCCGTTCCGGTAGCTCACCAGCTTCCCGAAATCGCCCTTGACTATGAGGTCCACCGCTGCAATGCCGAAGTACCGCCCCATCCTGCGGTCGTAGGCACACGGCGCCCCGCCGCGCTGCAGATGGCTCAGCACCACGCTGCGCGTCTCCAGCTTCGTCGCATCCATGATCTCCCTGGCCAGGGCTTCGCCGATGCCGCCCAGAACCTTGTGGCCGAAGGCGTCCACGCCGCCATCCCGGACGATCTCCACGCCTCCGGATGGCTTGGCCCCTTCCGCCACCACGATGATTTCGTACCTGGCTTCCCGCTTTCTGCCTTCCAGAACCAGCTCGTTCACTCTCTCAATCGAGAAATCGTACTCGGGGATGAGGATAATGTAGGCCCCCGCGGACTCCCCACCCTCCAGGGCCAGCCACCCTGCCGTCCTCCCCATCGTCTCCACCACGAAGATCCTCCTGTGGGAGCCGGCGGTAGTGCGCAGCCGGTCGATCTCCTCTACGATCACGTTCACCGCCGACTCAAAGCCCAGCGTGTAGTCAGTGCCCCAGAGGTCCTTGTCGATCGTCTTGGGGATGCCGACCAGCTTCACGCCTTCCCGGGCCAGCCTGGCGGCGACGCCCAGGGTGTCCTCACCGCCGATGGCCACCAGCGCGTCCAGCCGCAGCCTCTCGATGTTCTCCAGGACCTTCTTCGACTGATCGTCCTTGGGGTCGTAGGGGTTGGTCCGGGAGGTACCCAGCATGGTGCCGCCGAACCGGTCCCAGGTGCGCACGGTGCTCTGGTCCAGGGGCATCAGCCACCCCTCCGCATCACCACCCAACGCGTCGGCCCGGACGAGTCCCTTCCAGCCATCGCGGATGCCGATTACTTCATACTCGATGCCGCGTTCAGCCTGAAGGCGGTCGTCCGTGGCCGTCTTCACCACCCACTTGATGGCAGGGTTGAGTCCGGCGCAGTCGCCGCCGCCGGTGAGTATGCCGATCCGGCTCTTTTTCATCGCAGTGGCTAGATTCTATTGTTACCGGGGCCGGGTGTCAACGTTCCTTCTTTTGGCGACTTTAGTCGCATACACTCCCTCACCCTGCCCCATAGAATTACTTGTCCCCGAGTAGGGAGGCAGGAAGATGGTTACGAGAACAGCAGCAAAGAGAGAGAACGACGCGGGAGCAGGCCATGCAGTGGATGCGCCTCCGTGCCGGCACCACTGGAAGATTGATGCGGCGGAAGCGAGGACCAGCCAGGGCGAGTGCCTGTTGTGCCGGGCCCGCCGTGAATTCCCGAACTACCTGTCCGACTGTTTGATAGACAACGACCAGGATAGGTTCGAGGAGTGGCTGGCCAGGCAGGGGCGGCGGAAGCCGAAGAAGGGCGGGGAGCCGGGCCTGCCGTTGTAGGAATATGACAGGATTAACAGTGATGAGACAACCGAGGGAAGGAGTACCCAGACGCCGTAAGGGAGCCAGGTGGTATCCCAAGAAGTCTGATGACTCCATAATAGAGCGCTGGGCTGCCGCCTGCAGCCGGCAGAACGACGAGTGCCGGGAGTGCCCGCTCCACGATGATTGCCAGGACCTGGCGGACCGGCTCATCGGCTGCATCACGGTGAGGACCCCGGAGAGGCACCGGCAGAGACGGGAGATGAGCCTTAGCCCGAACTAGATCCGGATCAGCGAACCGATTGAGCCAACGGCCAGAAGAGCCGGGAAGCCGCGGGTGGAGAAGGGTCCGCCGGAGAGCTTCGCGAGACGTCTGGCCGAAGCTATTGACTGGAGGGACGGGTTGCGGTCATGATGAGTCCATGAGCCATATGCCGGACTGAGGAGAGAGCATGGATTACAAAGACTACTACAAGATAATGGGCGTGGACAAGAAGGCGACCGCCAAGGAAATCAAGGCGGCCTACCGCAAGCTGGCCCGCCAGCACCATCCCGACGTGAACCCGGGCAACAAGTCTGCCGAGGCCAAGTTCAAGGAGATCAACGAGGCCTACGAGGTCCTGGGGGACGAAGGGAAACGCCAGAAGTACGACGAGCTCGGCGCGCACTGGAAGGATTACGAGCAGTGGCAGAAGGCGGGCGGAGCGGCCGGCGGACAGCCCTTCGACTGGGGCCGGTACGGGTTTGCCGGCGGAGGCCAGCCGGGCGGCGGCGCTCACTACCAGACCATGACCGAGGAAGACCTGCAGAACCTGTTCGGCGGTGGCGGTGGCGAGAGCCCGTTCTCCAGCTTCTTCTACACGTTCTTCGGCGGCGACCAGCCCGGGGCGGGGGCGGGAGGCGGCGGACGCTTCCGGACCAGCGGCAGATCCCGCCGGGGGCAGGACTTCGAACAGCCCATCGAAATCAGCCTGGAGGAGGCCTACAGCGGGACCAGCCGCATGTTCCAGATGGAGGACAGAAGCGGGAAGTCCCGGCGCATAGAGGCGAAGATCCCGGCCGGCGTGCAGGAGGGGTCGAAGGTGCGGTTGGCGGGGCAGGGAGGTCCGGGCATGGGAGGCGGGCCGGCGGGTGATCTCTACCTGGTGGTGAACATCCTGCCGCACCACATGTTCGAGCGCAAAGGGGACGACCTGCATTCAAAGCTTGAGGTGCCTTTGACGACGGCGGTCCTCGGCGGGGAGGTCACCGTGCCCAACCTGAATGGCAGAGTAGTGCTCAAGATCCCCGCGGAGACCCGGAACGGCCGCGTGTTCCGCCTGAAGGGCAAGGGCATGCCGCGGCTCGTTGACCCACGGCGCAGCGAGCCGGGGCAGCATGGCGACCTGTTCGCCGAGGTATCGGTGGTCCTGCCCGACAAGCTCACGGAGAAGGAACGGAAGCTCTTCGAAGAGCTGGCGCGGCTGCGCCCGCCTGCAGGCTAGAAGGCGGCAGGAGGCAGTACTGATCGAGAGGTGATGAGGCATGAATCTCAACAAGTTTACTGAAAAGGCCCAGGAGGCCGTACTGGCGGCCCAGCAGGTCGCCGAGAACGCCAATCACAGCCAGCTGGACGTGGAGCACCTGCTGGTGTCCCTGCTGGAGCAGGCCGAGGGAGTGGCCCCCCGGATCCTGCTCAAGCTCGGCGTGGACCTGCAGCAGGTCAAGCAGCAGCTGAAGGACGAGCTGGACCGGCTGCCCAGGGCATACGGGGCGGTGCAGCTGGTCATGTCTTCGCGGCTGAAGAGGGTCCTGGACAATGCCCAGAAGGAGGCCGAGCGGCTGAAGGACGACTACGTCAGCACCGAGCACCTCCTGGTGGCCATCGTCGATGACCACGAGAAAGGCCCGGGCACGAAGCTGCTCGCCGGCCACGGGGTCACCAGGGACAGCATCTACCAGGTGCTGACCACCATCCGGGGGGGCCAGCGGGTGACCGACCCCAACCCGGAGGGCAAGTACCAGGCCCTGGAGAAGTACGGCCGGGACCTGACGGACATCGCCCGCCGCGGCAAGCTCGACCCGGTGATCGGCCGGGACAAGGAGATCCGCCGCGTCATCCAGGTGCTTTCGCGGCGCACCAAGAACAACCCGGTCCTGATCGGGGAGCCGGGCGTGGGCAAGACGGCCATCGTCGAGGGACTGGCCCAGCGCATCGTGAAGGGAGACGTGCCGGAAGGGCTGAAGAACAAGCGCCTGGTGGCCATGGACCTGGGCTCCATGGTGGCCGGCACCAAGTACCGCGGCGAGTTCGAGGAGAGGCTCAAGGCGGTGCTCCGGGAGATCACCGAGTCCGAGGGCAGGATAATCCTGTTCATCGACGAGCTGCACACCGTGATCGGCGCCGGCGCCGCCGAGGGCGCCATGGACGCCTCAAACATGCTGAAGCCGATGCTGGCCCGGGGGGAGCTGCACTGTGTGGGGGCCACCACCCTCAATGAGTATCGCAAGCATATCGAAAAGGACGCCGCCCTCGAACGGCGATTCCAGCCGGTCATGGTGGCCGAGCCGACGGTGGAGGACACCATCAGCATCCTGCGCGGTCTCAAGGAGCGGTACGAGGTGCACCACGGCGTCCGCATCAAGGACGCCGCCATGGTGGCCGCCGCCGTGCTGTCGCACCGCTACATCAGCGACCGCTTCCTGCCGGACAAGGCCATCGACCTGGTGGACGAGTCCGCCAGCCGGCTGCGCATGGAGATAGACAGCGTGCCCGCCAATCTCGACGAGGTGCAGCGCCGCACCCTGCAGCTGGAAATCGAGCGCCAGGCCCTGAAGAGGGAGACCGACAGCAGCTCCAGGGAACGGCTGGCCAACATCGAGAAGGAGCTGAGCGACCTGAAGGAGCAGGGCAGCCGCCTGCGGGCGCAGTGGCAGCAGGAGAAGGAGTCCATCGGCGGCATGCAGAAGCTCAAGGAGCAGATTGAGCAGGCCAAGGTGGAGGTGGGGCAGGCAGAGCAGGCCGGCGACCTGGAGAGGGCCGCCCGCGTCAAGTACGGCAGCCTGGTGGAGCTGATACGGAACCTGAAGGAGATGGAGGACCGCCTGGCCGACGCCGAAGGCGGCGAGAGGATGCTGAAGGAAGAGGTGGACGAGGAGGACATCGCCGAGGTGCTCAGCCACTGGACCGGCATACCGGTGAGCAGGCTGATGGAGGGCGAGATCCAGAAGCTGCTGGCGATGGAGGACCGCATCCACCAGCGCGTGGTGGGGCAGGATGAGGCCATCAACGCCGTGAGCAACGCCATCCGCAGGGCCAGGGCAGGGCTGCAGGACCCCAACCGGCCGCTGGGGAGCTTCATCTTCCTGGGACCCACGGGCGTGGGCAAGACCGAGCTGGCCCGGGCGCTGGCCGAGTTCCTTTTCGACGACGAGCAGGCCATGATAAGGCTGGACATGTCCGAGTACATGGAGAAGCACACCGTTTCGCGGCTGATCGGCGCTCCGCCCGGGTACGTGGGCTACGACGAGGGCGGCCAGCTGACCGAGGCCGTGCGCCGGCGGCCGTACTCAGTGGTGCTCTTCGACGAGATCGAGAAGGCCCACACGGACGTCTTCAACACCCTGCTGCAGATACTGGAGGACGGCCGGCTGACCGACGGCCACGGGCGCACCGTCGACTTCAAGAACACCGTGGTCATCATGACCAGCAACCTGGGCAGCCACCATTTCACCGACCTGGGCCCGGGCCGGGAAGACGAGGTCCGGCAGCGCGTCACGGACGAGCTCCGGGGGCACTTCCGGCCGGAGTTCCTGAACCGCGTGGACGAAGTCATCATCTTCCACTCCCTGAGCCGCGATCAGATCATGCAGATCGTCGACATCCAGATGAGAAGCCTGCGGCGCAGGCTGGAGGAGCGCCACATGACGGTGGAGCTGACCGACGCCGCCCGGGAGTTCCTGGTCAGCGAGGGCTTCGACCCGAACTACGGGGCCAGGCCCCTGAAGCGGACGATCCAGCGGCGCATACTGGACCCGCTGGCCTTCAAGGTGCTTGACGGCACGTTCAAAGACGGCGACCGGGTGGTGGTCGACGCCAGGGAAGATGGCATCACCTTTGAGAAGGCCCGCGAGGCCGGGGAGAAGCCCGTCAGGAAGGCAGGCAGATCGGCCGCGGGACAGCGGGACCGCTAGCGGCGCCCGGATCCCCGGGATCGGGGTCCCGGGGATCGAGACAGACCGCTCCATTGCGGGAAGACGGATTCTGAGAAGACGGAGGAATACCATGGAAGTCACAGTCTACTCCACACCCACTTGACCGTACTGCGTCTACGCGAAGGAGTTTCTTTCGCAGAAGGGTATCCCGTATGTTGAGAAGGACGTCTCCAAGGACCGGGCAGCGGCCCAGGAGATGATCCAGAAGACCAACCAGATGGGCGTGCCGGTGATCACCGTGGGCGACCAGTACGTCATCGGCTTTGACCGGCGGCGCCTGGAGGAGCTGCTGGCCGGCCAGGGCGCGGAGAAGGCCGGGCCGGGCGGGTCGAAGGCCCCGCCGAAGGTGTCCTTCGGCCTCCAGATCGCCGATGCCAGCAAGATCGCCCAGAAGGCGGGGGCGGTGCCGCTCTTCGGGGCCTTCGTGGGCAGCGTGAAGCCCGGTTCCCCGGCGGAGACGGCCGGTCTGCAGCAGGGCGACGTCATCACCGAGATCAACCTGCGTCCCATAGCCAACGCCGATGATCTGGCCAAGGTGCTGGCCGGGCTGGCGCCCGGCAACCGGTTGATCATTGGCTTCCTGCGGGGCCAGCACCAGATGCACACCGAAACCGTGGTCTAGCCGCCAGAGACAGGATCAGTACTTCGAGACACAGATCTCCGACATCTTGCCGGTGACCAGGTACACGACGCGCTCGCAGATGTTGGTCACCCGGTCGGCGCTGCGCTCCAGGTTGTGCGCCACCCAGATCAGGCGGGTGGCCCGGGTGATGGTCCTGGGGTTGTCGGCCATGAAGGTGAGCAGCTCCCGGAACACCTGGTCGTAGAGCTGGTCGATCTCGTCGTCTTCCCCGCAGATGGCCCTGGCC